>CAZERE010000011.1:17091-23415 GCA_964515365.1 uncultured Phenylobacterium sp.
CGGCGGCGTTGTTCAGTTCGCCGACCACCCCGGCCTCGGCTGCGACGCTCACCTGCGCCTGGGCCGCCACGCCGCGGCCGACCAGATAGGCCGCCACGTCCTCAACCTGCGCCTGGGCGGCGCCCTGCTGATCCTTGTTGCACACGCCCAGGACCAGCACCTGTTCGGCCCGGTGCAGGAAGGGCAGGGCGTCGGCCAGGGCGCGGCGAGCCTCGCGAGTGTCCTTCCAGGCCACGACGACGCGCTTGCCCTTCAGGGGCTTGGCTTGGTCTGGCATGACCAGGACCGGGCGGCCGCTGCGCATCACCACCTCGGCAGGATCGGCAGCGTGGAAATAGTTCCGACTTGGATGGGCCGAGACGACGATCAGGTCGCAGGCCCGGGCGACGACGGCCAGGGCGTGGGCGGGCATGTCGCGCGCCTCGCGCCACTCGCGCTCCACGCGGGCGGCCAGATGGTCGAAGCTCGTCCTGGCCGCGATCAGGTCGGTCTCCACCTGCTGGGCCATGGCCGAGACCCATTCGGCGGTGTTCACGCCGCTATAGGGGGTGGCCAGTAAGGGTTCGACCATCTCGGCGCCCAGGCCGATCAGCCGGGCCTGCAGGTCGTCGGCCAGGGCGACGCTCGCGGTCAGCCGGGCGGCCGAGTCCTCGCCCGGCCCCACATGGACAAGGATGGCGCCGATGGCGGGCGGCGCGGCTTCGGATGGGGCGGGCATGGCGATCTCCTGGCGTCCGGCCTGTCGGACGCCAGGATAATGAGCGCGCCGACGCCCGCCGCCATTGATCTGAGTCAGGCCCTGTGGGCGCCCCTCAGGCGCTGGCCCTGTGCAGGGTCTCGGCCAGGGACGGCACGGGCAGCTGATCCACCGGCCAGGACCGCCCGCCCATGGGCTTGGATTGCAGGCGACAGACCGCCGGGCCGGTGATGAAGGGCAGGTGCGCCTCAAGGGCGAGGTCCAGCTCCCGCGGGTGCCGCACATTGGTCACGGCAGGCCAGATCCGACGGCGCTTATAGGCGTCGATCTTGCTGATGAAGCGCCGCAGGACGATGAGCCGCCGCTCCGGCTCGGCCTGGGGCAGGACCAGGGTGACGCTGGTCACCGCCTCGGGATTGAGCTGCTCGATCTCGAAGGCGGGGTCGCGGGTTCGCAGGTCGATGGCGCTGAAGTGCTCGTCCAGGGCTTCGTGCAGCAGCTTCAGCGCCTGGAACGACGGCGCGCGGGGAACGTCATAGACCGCCGCCGAGAGCCGCCGCCGTTCGGAATGCGGCAGGATCGACAGGATCTCCGCATAGGCCGCCCGCCTGGACGGCCGCAGCAGGGTCGAGAACGAGACCGGCAGGTAGAGGGGGGTGTCGGCCTGGGTCTCGGCCAGGAAGGCCATGGCGGCGATGACGCAATCGGCGTCGAAGGCGGCGGAATCGGGGGGAAGATGCTCTTCGCCGTCCACCAGACTGTAGTGGGTGCGAGATTCTCCCGGCGTGCTGCTGATCACGTCGCCGATGAAGATCTGGCGGGCGGCGTAGTAGATGCCCTGCAGTCCCTCCGCATTGGGCTCGCGATCGCGGAACGGGGCGGGACGCCTCTGGGGGCGGGCTGCGTCCTCGGCCTCGCGCGGGCTCGAGCCCTCGGGCGGCGGCACCTGCAGGCGGGTTCCGTCGACGGCGATGCGGCTCAGCCGGCCGCCTTCCGGGGCCGCCGCCGGATCGACCATGGCCCGCTCGAGCTCGGCCTCGGTGAGTTCGGCGAATTTCGCCATGGCGGCGTCTTCGCCTTCGAACAGCAGGACGGTGACATTGGCGCTGTCATCCTCCGTCACCCCGAACAGGTGCGCATGGAGTTCGGCCGACAGGCGGCCAAGCTCGGCGGTATCCAGTTCAGAGGCTGTGGGGTCGTTCAGCAGGAAGGCGTAGGGGTTCAGCGCCGAGAACTTGCGCGGCCACGACCATCGCACTTCCAGGAAGGCGCTGGTGAACTTGGCCACAAGCGCGCTGAACATGGCTTCCGACAGATTGGTCTGATCGGAACGAACCACAACACGCAAACAAGCCAGGGCCGACACAGGCATACTCCTCCAAGAATGCGTAGCCTCGCAGGACGGGGTGAAGGGGCCGTTAGCGGGAGGAGAAATCGCCGTCCTGTCCCGTCGTCGCAGGGCCGCCTGAGGCGCCGCTTGAAAGGGTCTGCGGGCTGTTCTTTCCCAGGATTGGCGTCGATGCTGGAGGCGTGGGGCGCAGCCCCTCGGTAGATCCTCGGGAGGCTGACATGGGCCGGTTTCAGGCCGCGGGCGCGAGCGCGTGGATTTTCGCCCTGGTGATGGCGCTGGCCGCCGCACCAGCCTTCGCCGCCGCGGAGCGTCCCGCCGACATCCGCCTTGAAGGGGAACTCAGCCGCCAGGATCACGAGACCTATGTCGAGCTGCCTTTCGCCGTACCTCCGGGGACCGGGCGGCTGACGGTCGTGTTTCGGCATGACGGGGCGGGCGATCGCACGACGATCGACCGTGGCCTGCGCGATCCTGATCGCTTCCGCGGCTGGAGCGGCGGGGCGCGGGATGGTTTTACCGTGGCCGAGACCGATGCGACGCCGGCCTATCTCCCGGGCCCGCTCCCAGCGGGAACCTGGAATCTCGTCCTGGGCGTCCCAAATCTCCGACCCGGCGTGACGACGACCTATGTCGCCGAGATCTGGCTCGACCCTCAGAACGCGCCCTTTGCGGGCCTGACGGACGCGCCCCTGAAGCAGGGCCCGGCCTGGTGGCGCGGCGACCTCCACGCCCACTCGGGCCACAGCGACGGAAGCTGCCGCAGCCGGCGTGGCGCGCGCATCCCCTGTCCGCTCTTTCGGGTCGTCGAGACGGCGGCCGAGCGTGGCCTCGACTTCATCGCGCTCACCGAACACAACTCCGCCTCTCACACCCAGGCGCTGCGGGAGCTGCAGCCCTATTTCGACGACATCCTGCTGATCCCCGGTCGTGAACTGACCACCTTCCAGGGGCACGCCAACCTCCTGGGTCTCGCCGCGCCGCTGGAGTTTCGGCTGGGCGCGCCAGGGGCGGTCGATCTGGACAGGGTGCTGGACCAGGCCGCGAGCCTGGGCGCGACCGTGTCGGTCAACCATCCGCGCATGCCGTCGGGCGAGGCCTGCATGGGGTGTGGCTGGCAGGCGCAGACCGACTGGTCGAAGGTCCATGCCATCGAGGTTCTCAACGGCGGCGCCATGGCGGCGTTCGGAGGCCGCGTGGAGAGCCCCCTCAGCGGCGTCGGCTTCTGGGAGGGCCTGCTGGACGAGGGGCGCCGACTGACCGCCATCGGCGGGAGCGACAGCCACGACCCTGACCGACCGGCCGGTGAGGCCGGCGCCCTGGGGCGGCCGGCCACGGTCATTCATGCCGCCAGTCTCTCGCAGTCCGACCTGATGTCGGGCCTCCGGGCCGGCCGGGTCTTCATCGACCTTGGCCATCCCGGCCTGGAACGGCTCGAGCTCGAGGCCACGGCCGCCGGGCGCACGGCGCTGATGGGCGGCGTCCTGGACGCCCCAGACGGCGTGCTCATCTCGTTCCGCGTCGCCGTCAAGGGCGCCCCCGGCGCGCAGATCGAGGTGCGCGAGTCCGGCGGCGGCCGCGAGCTTCTGCCTGTGCAGGCCGGCGAACAGATCGAACAGACCTTCACCCGCCGCAGCGACGGCCAGCGGCGCTGGCTGCGGATCAACCTGCGGGACGAGAGCGGCGCCCTCCTGGCCATAGGCAATCCGATCTTTCTGAACTGGCGCGACGGCCCCTAGGTCAGAACCGGGGGACGTCAGGGCCGCGCTGGCCCCCAAACATACTTAATCGGGGTTTAACCAAGCTGCCCCATTCATGCCTTCGAGAGACGGGACGATCCCACCGGCATCAGGAGAAACCACATGGACCGTCGCAAGCTGATCGTAGGCGGACTGGCGGCGGCCGGCTCGGCCGGGCTGGGCAGCTGCGCCTCGGCGCAGCCCGCTCCCCAGGGTGCGCCCCTGCCGGAGCAGGACCCCAACTACCCGGTCGAGGCCCAACAGGCGGCCACCTATTCCCGTGACGAGATCGTCAGGGACGTCTCCGACTTCCTCGGCGTGACGGCCGAAGCGGCCGGGGGGGCGATCGAGCGCGTCTTCGCCGAGAACGGCCAGCCCACGGGCTATATCGCCGGCGAGGAGGGATCGGCCGCCATCAGCATCGGGGCCCGCTATGGCCGCGGCCTGCTCTATATGAAGAACCGCCAGACCCAGGAGGTCTTCTGGCAGGGGCCTTCCATCGGCTGGGACCTGGGCGCCAACGCCAGCCGGGTCTTCACCCTCTGCTATAATCTGCACTATCCGGACGCCATCTATCAGCGCTTCCCCGGCGTGGAGGGTTCGGCCTACCTCGTGGGCGGCCTGGGGGTGAACTACCAGAAGGCCAGCGACATCATCCTGGCGCCGATCCGCGCCGGCGTCGGCCTGCGCCTGGGCGCCAATATCGGCTACCTGGCCTATAGCCGCCAGCGCAACCTCTTCCCGTTCTAAGACCAAGGGCGCGGCCATCGCCGCGCCCTTGGTTTCTAGCTGCGCAGCTTGGCGCCCACGGCCTTGGCTGCGGCGGCCACGACCTTGGCCGACAGCTGTTCGATCTCGGCCTCGGCCAGGGTGTGGTCCTGCGGCTGGACCAGGATCTCGACGGCCAGGGATTTCACGCCCTCGCCCAGATTGGCGCCCCGATAGACGTCGAAGACCCGCGCCTGGGCGATCAGGGTCTTGTCGGCCCCGGCCACGGCCCGGATCAGATCGCCGGCCGCCACCTTTTCCTCGACCACAAAGGCGAAGTCGCGGCTGAGCGGCATGTGGGGCGACAAGGCCAGGGCCGGCTTGGTCTTCACCGCCTTGCGCTTGCCCTCGGGCAGGGCGTCGATGTTCAGCTCGAAGGCCAGCATCGGTCCGGCCACGTCCAGGGTCTTCAGCACCTGCGGGTGGAGTTCGCCGAACTCGGCGATGATGGTCTTGGGGCCGAGCTGAAGGCGGGCTGAGCGGCCGGGATGCCACCAGGGCGAGGTCGAACCCTGGGCGGTCTGCAGGGTCGGCGCGCCGAGCTCCTCAAGCAGGGCCAAGAGATCGGCCTTCAGGGCGAACATGGCGTCATCGCCGCCGCCGTCCCACCGCCGCGGCGGGTGGGGCGCAACGAGGCCGGCCACCACCACCGACTGGCCCTCCGGGGTGTCGTCCCGATAGATCGGACCGATCTCGAACAGGGCCACATCGGCGAAGCCCTTGCGGGCGTTACGGCCGGCCGCCTCGATCAAATTGGGCAGGGCCGAGGGCCGCATGCAGTCCAGGTCGGCCGAGATCGGGTTGGCGATCATCAGGGCGTCGTCGCCGCCGCCGAACAGGCGGGCCGAAGCTCTGGGCAGGAAGCTCCAGGTGACCGCCTCGGAAAAGCCCATGGCCGCCATGGCCCGGCGGGCGGTCCGCATACGGCCCTGGCGCACGCTCAGGACGCCACCGGCGGGGCGCGGCATTTCAGGCAGGGGCTCGATGGGCAGGGCGCCATAGCCTTCGATCCGAGCGACCTCCTCGACCAGGTCGGCGCGGCCCTCGACATCACGCCGCCAGGTGGGCGGGGTGACCTCTGCGCCGTCCACGGCGAAGCCCAGGTCCCGCAGGATCTGGTCGATGCGATCATCGGTCAGGGTCAGGCCGGTGAGCTGACGCACATAGCTTCGATCGAAGCTGATGGGGCCAGGGGCCGCGGGCGCCTCGCCGGCCACGACGACGTCGGACGGCTCGCCGCCGCAGAGCTCCAGGATCAGGCGGGTGGCCAGTTCCAGGCCGTCGATCACGAAGCCCGGATCGACGCCGCGGGCGAAGCGATACTGGGCGTCCGAGGTGATGCCGGTGGTCCGGCCGGTCTGGGCGGTGCGGATCGGATCGAACCAAGCGCTCTCGACGAAGACCTCGGTGGTCTCCTCCGAACAGCCGGTGCTTTCGCCGCCCATGACGCCGCCCAGGCCCACCGGGCGCTCGCCGCCGGCGTCGGCGATCACGCACATCTCCGAGGTGATGTCGTAGGTCTTGCCGTCCAGGGCGATCAGCTGCTCGTCATGGTGCTCGGCCGGCGTCGCCTCATCGGCGTGGGTCGGTGCGCTTGCATCCCGACCGGCGCCGAGCCGGGCCACGATCACGTCGCCCACCAGCTTGGCCCGGTCATAGACGTGCAGGGGCCGGGCGCGGTCGTAGGAGACCAGGTTGGTGATATCGACCAGGGTATTGATCGGGCGCAGGCCAATGGAGATCAGCCGCTGCTGCAGCCAGGCGGGCGAGGG
>CAZERE010000011.1:23425-43392 GCA_964515365.1 uncultured Phenylobacterium sp.
GGGCCGTTCTTCACGCCGCGGATCAGCCGGCCGGAAAAGACCGGGCAGGCCTCGGGGCTGTCCAGACGGATGGCAACCGGGGAGGGGAAGGCCCCCTTCACCGGGGCGACGGCGGTGTCCTTGAGCACGCCGAGGCCGGCGGCGGCCAGGTCGCGGGCGATGCCGGCGACGCCCAGCCAGTCCGGGCGGTTCGGGGTCACCTCGAAGTCGATGACCGCTTCCAGGCCCAGGGCCTCGGCGGCCGACGTCCCGACGGCGAGATCGCCGGGCAGCTCCATAATGCCGTCGGACTCCTCGGCGGTCTCAAGCTCGGAGGCTGAACAGAGCATGCCATTGGAGACGACGCCGCGCACCGGGCGCGCCTCCAGGGTGATGCCGGAGCCCGGCACATAGGCGCCCAGCGGCGCATAGATGGTGGTCAGGCCTGGCCGCGCATTGGGGGCGCCGCAGACGATCTCCTTGCGGCCGTCCCTGGTGTCCACCTGGCAGACCCGCAGCCGGTCGGCGTTGGGGTGCTGCACGGCCTCGATGATCTTGGCCACGGAGAAGGCCGCCAGCTTGGCCGCCGGGTTCTCCACATGCTCGACCTCCAGGCCGGCCATGGTCATGGCCTCGACCACCTGATCGACGGTGGCCTGGGTTTCCAGGTGTTCCTTGAGCCAGGACAGGGTGAACTTCATTGGTCGGCTCCCTCGCCGATAATCTCGATCAGGCGGAAGCGTTCGCACCAGAGCATCATGTCCGGGGCGAAACCGCCGTTGCGGGTGAAGTAGGCGCGATGGGCCTGGCGCCAGTCGTCCAGGGTCTCGTCGCCCTCGCCCTCGGCCAGGGCGAAGTCGAGGGCCACATCGCAGAAGCGGCTCTGGACCAGGCTCTCGGTCTCGATGACGGCCCGGGGGCAACCGGCGCCGTCCAACACCACCATGCGCTTGCCCACCTCGGTCTGCTGACCCTCGGCCACGGACCAGCAGGTGGCGGTCTTGGCGCCGGCCAGGACGAAGCCGAGCAGTTGGTCAGCCATCTCCGGACTGTCGCCGAACGCGAACCGTTCCAGCGTGCGCCAGTCGGCCGAAGCCTCCTGCAACATCAGCTCAGCCCCGTGGCCGGGTTGGGGGCGGCGAAGGGCGAGAAGCCGTAGTGGCCGAGCCAGCGGGTGTCGCCGGCGAACATGTCGCGCAGGTCCGGCATGCCGTACTTCAGCATGCCCAGCCGATCGACGCCGAAGCCGAAGGCGAAGCCCTGCCAGATCTCGGGATCCAGGCCGCAGTTGCGCAGCACATTGGGGTGCACCATCCCGCAGCCCACCACCTCCAGCCAGTCGGTCCCCTGGCCGATCTTGATGTCGCCGCCCGAGCGGTCGCACTGGACGTCCATCTCGGCCGAGGGCTCGGTGAACGGGAAGTGGTGCGGCCGGAACCGGCTGACCACGCCCTCGGTCTCGAAGAACCGCGAGATGAAGGTCTCCAGCGTCCATTTCAGGTGGCCCATATGGACGGCCTTGTCGATCACGAGGCCTTCCATCTGGTGGAACATGGGCGTGTGGGTGGCGTCGGAATCGCAGCGATAGGTGCGGCCGGGCACGACCACGCGGATCGGCGGCGCCTGGCCGGTGGCGACCCAGGCCGGGACCTTCTCATTGATCTGGCGCATCACCCGCACCTGCACCGGGCTGGTGTGGGTGCGCAGCACCTTGCGCTCACCGGCCTCGTCGGCGGCCATGAAGAAGGTGTCGTGCATCTCCCGCGCCGGGTGCTTGGGGGGGAAGTTCAGCGCGGTGAAGTTGTTGAAGTCGGTTTCGATGTCCGGCCCCTCGGCCACCGAGAAGCCCATCTCGGCGAAGATCGAGACCATCTCGTCCATCACCTGCATGGTGGGATGGACGCTGCCGCGACGCCGCGGCGGGGCCGGCAGGGACAGGTCGACGCCCTCGGCGGCCAGGCGGCGGTCCAACTCGGCGGCCTCCATCTCGGCCTTGCGTTCGGCGATCCGGGCGGCGACGGCGTCGCGCAGGCCGTTGATCAGCGGGCCCTGCTCGCGGCGCTCGTCCGGGCTCATCTTGCCGAGCGACTTCAGGAGCTCGGAGATCTGGCCGCTCTTGCCGAGGGCTGAGATGCGGATCGCCTCCAGGGCGGCGGCGTCGGTCGCGGCCTCCACCTGGGCGATCAGGTCGGTCTTGAGGGTGTTGAGATCGGTCATGGCCTGGGTGCTCTATCGCGTGGTCGTATCGGCGGGAAGGGCGCGCAGCAAAAAGCCCTCCGACGGCGACGCCGGAGGGCTTCTCGGTGAGATCGGAGGAGAGCTGGAAGCTCTCCGCAATCCTTAAGCCAGCGCGGCGCGAACCTTGTCTGCGATGGCCTTGAAACCGGTCGGATCGTTGCCCGCGATGTCGGCGAGCACCTTGCGATCCATCTCGATCCCGGCCTTGTCGAGGCCGAAGATAAAGGTCGAATAGGTCATGCCTTCCAGGCGCGCCGCCGCGTTGATCCGCTGAATCCACAGCGAGCGGAAGTTACGCTTGCGCACCTTGCGGTCGCGATAGGCGTACTGGCCGGCCTTGTCGACGGCGGCCTTGGCGGTCCGGATGGTGTTCTTGCGGCGGCCGTAGAAACCCTTGGCCTGCTCGAGAACTTTTTTGTGTCGGGCGTGGGCGACCACACCGCGTTTGACGCGTGCCATATCTTATGTGCTCCCGATCACAGGCCGTAGGGCAGGTAGGTCTTGATGATCTTGGCGTCAGCCGCGCTCATCACCTTCGTACCCCGGTTCTGGCGGATGTACTTGCTGTTATGGTTGATCAAACGGTGGCGCTTGCCCGCGACGCCGGCCTTGATCTTGCCGGTCGCGGTCAGCTTGAAGCGCTTTTTGGCGCCTGACTTCGTCTTCAGTTTCGGCATTTCACTTGCGGAGCGCCAGGCGCCCCGTCCTCTGGCGTATTGATGAGCCGTCCTGGCATGCCTGTTGGCCAGACGGCTCCGAAGGGGCGGGTGCTTACGCCAAGCCCGGACAAAAGGCAAGTCCGCGGCCGCCGTTCGAGGCCGGCTCAGGCCCGGCGATCGGCGACCTTGGCCATGATCTGCAGGCACAGCCAGATGGCCGGCAGGATCAGCAGCGCGGTCAGGGCGAAGGGCGCCCCCGGCGCCACCAGCGAGAAGAGCTGGCCGGCCAGCACCGGGCCGCCGATGCGGGCCAGCGCGCTGTTGGACATGTTGAGGCCCAGCACCTCGCCCTGCCGCTCGGCCGGGGTGGCCATGGAAATCAGCGCCACCAGGTTGGGGAAGGTGAGCGACTGGCCAAAGACGACGATGGCGAGGCCCAGCACCGCCATGGGCCAGCCGATGGCGGTGAACTGGGTCACCATGCCCACGAACATCAGGCAGAGGCCCGCCAGCAGGACCCGGCCCTCGCCATAGCGGCGCACCAGCAGGCCGGTCAGCGAGCCCTGGGCCACGACGCCGATGACCCCGGCCAGCATGAAGGCCAGGCCGATCTGCTGCGGGCCCCAGCCGAACCGGACCTCGGTCCAGAGCCCGTAGGTGGCCTCGATGCCGGCGAAGCCCGAGATGGTCACGAAGCTGATCAGGAAGACCCGCAGGATCACCGGGTCGGCCAGGACCTCCCGCAGAACCGCCCCCCGCGGGGGCGCCGGCGGCCGGACCGTCCCCTGGGCCTGCGCAACGATGGTCTCGCGCATGAACAGAAAGACCCCGAGCGCCGAGGCCAGGCCAAAGGCGGCCGCCACATAGAGGGGGATCTGGAAGCCCGTGGGCCCGAGCTCGGGCCGGGCCAGCAGGCCCCCTAGCGCGGGGCCCACCATGAAGCCCAGGGAGAAGGCCGACCCCATGATCCCCATGCGCCCGGCGCGCTGCTGCGGCGGGGTGATATCGGCCAGATAACCCTGCAGAGTCGAGATATTGCCGGACAGGAAGCCGCTCACCAGGCGCACGGCGAGCGCCGTCCAGATGCCGGGCGCGAGCGCCAGGGCCACATAGGCCAGGGCGCCGCCGGCGGTGGTCAGGATCAGTACGGGCCGTCGGCCGATGCGGTCGGAGAGCTTGCCCCAGAAGGGCTCGCCCAGGAACTGGCCCACCGAGAAGGCCGAAAACATCAGGGTGATCTGCCAGGCCGGGGCGTCGAAGGCCTGGCCAAAGAACGGCAGCAGCGGAATGACCAGGCCAAAGCCCGCCATGTTCAGGAAGATGACCGACAGAAGGACGACCAGCGCCCGCGGATCATCCTTGGGCGCCTCGGAGGTCACGGCCGACTGGCCTCGGGTTCGGCCTCGACGAGCTGTTCAATCTCCGCCTCGATGGCCGGGGCGCGCCGGCTGGCGGCCAGGGCCAGCCAGATGGCCGGCGCCAGCATGAGGGCGGCGATGAAGAAGGGACCGCTGATGGAGATGCAGGCGAAGGCCAGGCCCGCGCAGAAGGGACCGACCACCCGGGCCAGCGCCCCCATGGCGTTGTTCAACCCCAGAATCTGGCCGGTGCGGGACGGGTCGGCCGTCCGCGAGATCAGGGCGCTGACATTGGGGAAGGCCACCGACTGGCCCACCGCCATGCAGCACATCAGGGCGATGACCACCGCCCCGTTCGGCGCGAACGGTTGGGCGAGCGCGCTGATCATGGTCAGACCCATGCCGACGGCCAGCATCTTGCCCTCGCCATAGCGCTCCGAAAGGCGGCCGGTGATGAACATCTGGGTGGTGGCCGCGCAGACGCCGACGAAGGCGAAGCAGACGCCGATCTCCCGCGGGCCCCAGTCGAACCGCGCCTGGGTCCAGAGGCCGAAGATCGATTCGACGCCGGTGAAGGCGAAGCCGACCATGAAGGTCAGCAGCATCAGGCGCCCGACCACAGGATGGCTCACGGCCTCGCCGATGGCCGACCAGCGGCTGGGCTGGTGCTCGAAGACTTCCTGGCGGGCGCGGCTTTCGCGGATGAAGACCAGGATCGACAGGGCCGAGGCCGCCGCCAGGCCCGAGGCGATCAGCAGCGGCAGGCGGAAGCCCAGGGGACCGGCCTCGGGATGGGCGAAGATGCCGCCGACCGAGGGGCCGACGATCAGGCCCACATTCCAGGCCGCGCCCATGTGGGACATGCGCCGGGCGCGCTTCTCCGGCGGAGTGACGTCGGCGATATAGCCCTGGATCACAGAGCCGTTGCCGCTGGCCAGGCCCCCCAGGAACCGGACGGCGAGCGCGATCCAGACATTGGGCGCAAACGCCAGGGCGAGATAGCAGAGGCAGTTGCCGGCGATGGTGCTGATCAGGATCGGCTTGCGGCCATAGCGGTCCGAAAGCCGTCCCCAGAAGGGCTCGCCGAAGAAGGCGCCGGCCGAATAGGCCGAAAAGATCAGGGCGATCTGCCAGGCCGGGGCGTCGAACGACTTGGCGTAGAAGGGCAGCAACGGAACGATGATCCCGAAGCCCAGCATATTGATAAAGATGACGGCGATCAGCGACGGCGCAGCCATAGCGGACGGAGTCGCCGCGCTACGCGCAGTCTTCGACATGGCGGGGTTGTTAGGCGCAGCCTCGAATTCCGGCAAGACCTCTCGTAACGAGATTTTCTGAGGCCCGCGTCAGTCCGCCTCGCGCCTTTGATGCCCGCGTCAAAAAGGGCCGGCGTCGCCGCCGGCCCTTCCTGAAGTTCTGCGATCGCCGGTGTTTAGCGGGGCGCCAGGATCATGATCATCTGGCGGCCTTCCATCCGGGGCTCGTATTCCACCTTGGCCACTTCCTCGAAGTCGGCCTTGACCTTCTGCAGGAGCTTCATGCCGAGTTCCGGGTGAGCCAGCTCGCGACCGCGGAAGCGCAGGGTGACCTTCACCTTGTCGCCCTCTTCGAAGAAGCGGTGCATCGAGCGGGACTTCACCTCGTAGTCGTGGGTGTCGATGTTGGGACGGAGTTTGATCTCCTTGATCTCCACCACCTTCTGCCGCTTGCGCGCCTCGTTCTTTTTCTTCTGTTCCTGGAACTTGAACTTTCCATAGTCCAGGATCTTGCAAACGGGCGGATCCGCGTTGGGCACGATCTCCACGAGATCGAGGCCAGCTTCCGCGGCCGCTTCGAGAGCGGACGACGTGGGCATGACGCCCTGCTTCTCACCCTGCTGATCGATCAGCAGGACGCGCGGAACACGGATGTCCTCGTTGATGCGCGGCCCTTCCTTTTGGGGCGGCGCTTGCATGGGGCGGCGAATAGGCAAAGCTCCTAAGTCTGTTTCAGTGACGAACGTCGTGGGGGCGCGCAGGCGCGCTCACCAACCTACAGACTATATGACGATGGCGTCGGAGGCGATCAAGCATTCGCCCGGCCCGGAAACCGCGTCAGGGCGCGGACGGCCTGCATCACTTGGGCGACCGGCATATCGGCCAGGTCCTGGGCCTGAAGAGCCGCCACATGTCCGCGGGGCGCCGAGAGGATCGGATCGGAGGCCTTGGAGAACAGCACGATGGTCGGCGGCCCGGCCGCGGCGGCCAGGTGGACCGGCCCGGTGTCATTGCCGACCACCAGGGCGGCGCGGGCGCCCAGCATGGCGATTCGCGCCAGATCGGTGCGTCCGGTCAGGTCGCGGGCCTTGTCGACCGACTTCTGAATGGTGCGGGCCAGGGCGCTCTCCTGCGGGCCGCCGACCACGACGATATCGAACCCGACGTCATAGAGCTCGCGGGCCAGCCGGGCGTAGCTCTCGATGGGCCAGCGCTTTTCCGGACGATGGGCCGAGCCGCCGGGCGCCATCAGCACATAGGGCCTGGCCTCGATGCCGCCGGCCACGGGCCGGGGCGTCTCGACCTTGCGCAGGATCCACGAGACGTCGGGGCCAGGCGCCGAACCCGGCTCGGTGGGCGCATCGGGCCATATGCCGGCCGCCTTCAACTGGTCGGCGTGCCGCTCCAGGGTATGCATCTGGTCGCGGCGGGGGTTGCGATGGGGCAGGGCGCAGCCGGCGGCGATACCCGACCACTCCGGAGCGAAGGGCGACAGGCCATAGAAGATCATGCTCGACCGCGACGAGGTCTGCAGGTCGTAGACCCGGTCGTAACGGGCCTTGCGGAGGCGCCTCACCAGGGAGAGCCAGTCGCCGAACCCCTCCGGTCGCCCATCGGTCTCGACGGCGTTGAAATAGGGGCAGAGCTTGGCCAGCCCCTCGAACGGCGGGGTGGTCAGCAGGGTGATCTGCGCCTTCGGATGGGCCTGGCGGATCTTCTTGGCCGCGGCCAGGGCGAGGATGAAGTCCCCCATGGCCGACAGCTTGATGATCAGAACCTTCTTGATCTCGCGAGGGGCCATCAGGCGCGCGCCTCCAAAACCCGTTGATAGGCCTCAAGGGTGGCGGCGCACATGGCGTCCACCGAATAGAGCTGGCGCGCCCGGTTGGCGGCGGTCGCGCCCATGGCGGCCAGGCGGGCGGGGCCGGCCTCGATCGCCCGGGCCAGGCCCGCGGTCCAGGCGTCCACGTCGCCGGGGGGAATGAGCCAGCCGGTTTCCCCCGGAATCACGGTCTCGATCATGCCGCCCAGCTCAGAGGCCAGGACCGGCCGGCCCATGACCTGGGGCTCCACGGCCGTGCGTCCGAAGGACTCCGGCACGATGGAGGGCAGGATGGCCACGTCGGCCAGCAGATAGGCCGCCGGCATGTCGTCGCAATGACCGACCAGCCGCACCTGGTCGCCGAGCCCGGCCGCCTCGATCTGCGCCTCCAGTTCGGCGCGATAGGCCACCCGGCCCTGATCGTCGCCGACCAGCAGCAGGCGGAAGTCGTCGCGGCCCTGGGCCTTCAGCCGGGCGCAGGCCTCGATTACCGGACCATGGCCCTTGATCCGGGTCAGGCGGGCGGCCAGCAGGAAGGTGGTGCGGCTGGGGTCGGGCGCGACGTCCCAGGCCTGGCGCAGGGCCGCCACCCGCTCGGGCGTGACCCAGTTGGGGTTGAAGCGCTCCAGATCGACGCCGCGGCGGATGCTGACGATCCGGGCCGGATCGATCTGGTGTTCGGCCAGCACGTGGTCGCGGGTGAAGTCGGAATTGGCGATCACCAGGTCACCCCGGGTCATCACCGCATTGTACCAGCGCTTCAGACTGGAGCGGGCGTTGTAGACCCCGTGATAGGTGGCCACGAAGGGCGTGCCGGTGGCCTGGGCCGCCCACAGGGCCGAGAAGGCCGGGGCGCGGGAGCGGGCGTGGATCAGGCTCACCCCCTCGCGACGGATCAGGTCCGCCAGCCGGGCGGCGTTGCCCAGCATCACCAGGGGGTTCTTGGTCTGCACCGGCATCTCGGCCAGCCGGCCCCCGTCCGACTCCAGCCGCGCGGCCATGCGGCCGCCGCGGGTCGCCACCAGCGCCTTGCCGCCGGCCCGCACGACGGCGTGGGCGACATCGATGGTGGTCTGTTCGGCTCCGCCCGTGTCGAGCTCGGGCACGACCTGCAGAAGCGTGAAGTCCGGGGGCAATGTCACGGCGCCCTGCATAACGCAGAACACGGCTTGGTAAAGCCCGCACCACCTGGGAAGGCGTCTGGACGCGCGCTATAGACCCTCATGAGCGAAGAGACTGGCATGCTGAAGAGGCCCGATGGGGCCGGCCTGGCCTGGCGCCGTGTGGCGGGCTCAGGCCCGACCGTGGTCTGGATGGGGGGCTTCCGTTCGGACATGGCGGGGACCAAGGCGCAGGCCCTGGCGCAGTGGGCGCACGCAGCCGGCCGGGCCTATGTGCGGTTCGACTATTTCGGCCACGGCGAGTCCGAGGGCGACTTCGCCAGGGGCACGATCACCCGCTGGCGGGAGGACGCGCTCGCCGTCCTCGACGAGCTGGCGCCGGGTCCGGTCATTCCCGTCGGATCGTCCATGGGGGGCTGGATCGCCTGCCTTGCGGCCATGGTCCGGCCCAAGCAGGTGCAGGGTCTCGTTCTGGTCGCCCCGGCCCCGGACTTCACCGAAAAGCTGATGGGGCCGGAGATCGATGCGGCGGCCCGGCGGTCCCTGGAGGAGACCGGCGTCTGGATGCGTCCGTCGGACTATGGCGAGCCCTATCCGATCAGCCGCGCCCTGCTGGAGGATGGCGACCGGTGGTCGATCCTGCCGGGTCCGGTCCCGGTGAGCGCGCCGGTGCGCATCCTGCAGGGCGGGGAGGATCCGGATGTGCCGTGGCGCCACGCCCTGGAGCTGGCCCAGGCGCTCAACAGCGCCGACGTGGTCTTCCAGCTGATTAAGGACGGCGATCACCGCCTGTCGCGGCCCCAGGATCTCGCCCGCCTGATCACGGCGGTGGAGGAGATGGTTCAGCCGCCGGCCTGAAGGATGGCCCTCAGGCCTTCGCGATAGGTGGGATAGGCCGGGCGCCAGCCGAGCTCGGCCTTGGCCCGGGCGTTGGAGACCCGCTTGCTCTCGGCATAGAAGCGCTGCGCAGGCCCGGCCAGGTTCGCCGCCTCCACCGGGATTTCGGGGGGGGCGGGAAGGCCCAGGAGCTCCGCCGCATAGGCCACCACCTGGCTGTTGGGCGCCGGCTCGTCGTCGCAGAGATTGTAGATTCCTCCGGCCCGCGGCCGGGCGATGGAGGCCGCCAGGCCTGCGGCCAGATCATCCACATGGATGCGGGAAAAGACCTGGCCCGGCGCCGTGATCCGCTTGGCCTTGCCGGCCCGCAGCCGGTCGAAGGTCGAGCGCCCGGGGCCATATATGCCGGGCAGGCGGAAGATGGTGGTGGTCAGGCCCATGCCCTTGCCCACGTCCAGCCAGTCCCGTTCGGCGGCGACCCGGCGGGCGCCCTCCATGGACTGGGCGGCCAGGCGGCCGGTCTCGAAGACCCAGCCCCCCTGGCGGTCCCCATAGACCCCGGTGGTGGAGAGGTAGCCCAGCCAGTCGGGAAAGGCGCCGGCCCGGGCCATGGCCGGGACCAGGGTGCGCAGGCCCGGGCATCCCTCGGTGTCGGGGGCTGCGGTGACCAGGACGGCGTCGGCGGCCTTGAGCTGGGCCGCCAGCCCCGCCGGATCGTTCACCGAGACGGCCTCGACGCCCAGCGCCTGGAGCCGCCCGGCGTCCTCGGCCCGGCGGTAGCTGGCCGCCAGGCTCCAGCCCTGGGGCGCCAGCCGGGCCCCCAGGGCCTGGGCGGAAAATCCGTAGCCGAAGGTGAAGAGCCGCACGGCCCCGGCCCTACTCCGCCGCCACCGCCTTGCCCGGCGCGCTGGCCGCGGCCGCCCGCTCGGCGTTCCAGTGGGAGTGGCAGGGAATCTTGCTCAGATCGGCGCGATCGGCATAGGCCCGGGCGATCTCGGCGACCTCCATCAGCAGGCCGTCCTCGAGCCGGATGGGGTTGAGGCCATAGTCCAGCAGGCACTTGTTCTCGACCACCAGGTCGTTCTCGTCGGCCTCGGCCCGGGGATTGGGCAGGTGGGCGACCTCGGCGTTGGTCAGCCTGGCGATCATCTGGGCCAGGTCCCGGACCCGCCAGGTTTCGGTCATCTGGTTCATCACCTTCACCCGGTCCCCGCGTTCGGGCGGATGGGCGAGCGCCAGCTCGACGCAGCGCACGGTGTCCTGGATATGGATGAAGGCCCGGGTCTGGCCGCCGGCCCCGTGGACGGTCAGGGGATAGCCCACCGCCGACTGCATCAGGAAGCGGTTCAGCACCGTGCCGTAGTCGCCGTCATAGTCGAACCGGTTGATCAGCCGCTCGTCCCGCCGGGTCTCTTCGGTCTGAGTGCCCCAGACGATCCCCTGGTGCAGGTCGGTGATTCGAAGGTGGTCGTTCTTGGCGTAGAACTGGAAGAGCAGGGCGTCCTGCGTCTTGGTCATGTGATAGATCGACCCCGGATTGGCCGGATAGAGGATCTCCCGCTCGACCCAGCCTTCCGGGGTCTCGATCTTGACGGTCAGATATCCCTCGGGGATCGCCGCGCCGGCCGTGCCGTAGCCATAGACTCCCATGGTCCCCAGATGGGCCAGATGGATGTCGAGGCCCGAATCGACGATGGCCGCCAGGACGTCGTTGGTGGCGTTCAGATTATTGTCGACCGTGTAGCGCTTGTGCTTGGCCGACTTCATCGAATAGGGCGCGGCGCGCTGCTCGGCGAAATGGACGATGGAGTCCGGCCGCCAGGCTTTCAGCAGGTCCAGCAGGGCGTCGTAGTCCTTGCCCACCGTGATGTCGTGGAAGCCGATCTCGTGGCCGGAGACGTCTTTCCAGGCGGCGATTCGCGCCTGGATGTCCTGGACCGGGGTCAGGGACTGGACGCCCAGTTCGCCGTCGATCCGCCGCCGGGACAGGTTGTCGACAATGGCCACGTCATGGCCACGGGCCGAGAGGTGGAGGGCCGTGGGCCATCCGCAAAAGCCGTCGCCGCCGAGAATGAGTACGCGCATCGCCGCTCCGATCCGTACGGGTTTCATCTTCGCCAGGGCTAACAAACGCCGGGGCGTTGGGAAAGCGCCGTCGCTCAGATGGGGCTCAAGAGGTCAGAGTTCAGACGTTCCGCGGGTTGTCAGAGCAGGCCCGTAATCGCCTCGCGTGCAGCGCCGCCAAACGTCGGGTGGCGCAGGGCGAAGGCCACATTGGCCCGCAGAAGACCGATCTTGTCCCCGCAGTCATAGGTCACGCCCTCATATTCCAGGGCGTGGAAGGCCTGGACCTTCATCAGCTCGGCCATGGCGTCGGTCAGCTGGATCTCGCCGCCGGCGCCCTTTCCCTGCTTTTCCAGCAAGGGGAAGATGTCGGGTTGCAGGATGTAGCGGCCGCTGATGAACAGGTTCGAGGGCTCGGTTCCCGGCGCGGGCTTTTCCACCATCCCCCGCATGCGGTTGATGCGGCCCTTCTGGCTCTCCAGGTCGACGATGCCGTATTTGTGCGCTTCGCCCTCGGGGGCGGGCTCGACGACGATGATATTGCCGCCGACCTGATCATAGGCGGCCACGGCCTGGGCCAGGGTCGGGGTGTCGGCGGCCATCAGCATATCGGGCAGAATCACGGCGAATGGCTCGTCGCCGATGATGTCGCGGGCGCACCAGACCGCATGGCCGAGACCGAGCGGCGCCATCTGGCGCACGAAGCTCATCTGGCCCGGCTGGGGCAGGTCGCGGCGCACCTCGGCCAGGATGTCGGTCTTGCCCTTGGCCTCCAGGGCGCCCTCGATTTCCGGGGAAGCGTCGAAATAGTCCTCGATCGCCCCCTGGCCGCGACCCACGATGAACACGAAGTGCTCGATGCCGGCGGCGCGGGCCTCTTCGACGATGTAGGACAGGATGGGACGGTCGAAGACATTGAGCATGTTCTTCGGCGTGGTCTTGGCGCCGGGCAACACCCGGGTTCCCAGTCCCGCCACCGGCAGCACAGCCTTGCGAACCTTGGTGCTCATCTCGTCCTCCGTCACTGCCGTTCCGACTCGCCTAGACGAGGCGCTGCGCGAAATCCACCGCCGATCAGCGAAACATTCCCGGTTCCGGGCGCCTTCGGCTCATTGGGATCACAAAGCTGGGAACACGACCTTGTGATGCGGCGTTTGCTTCCAGGCAATTCGCCTCAGGGAGCCAAAACTGTGAACATCCGCACCTATTCGACCTTCGCCGTCGGCGCTCTCGCCGCGCTGACCCTCGCCGCCTGTTCCGACAACGATGCGGCCGACACCACCGAGGTGACGCCGGCGCCGGCCGACAGCATGGCCACCACGCCGGCCGACCCCATGCCGTCCACCACCACAGATCCGGCCATGCCCGCCGACGGCATGACGCCGCCTCCGGTCAATGATCCCGCGGCCATGGATCCGGCCGACACCTCGCCGGCCACTGACACCCCGCCGGCGCCCTGATCTCACTGAGTTGCAAGGCGGCCCCGCTCCGGCGGGGCCGTTCTTGTCTGGGCGTTCGCCTCAGGGCCTTCGGCGCCTCAGACCTTCTCGCTGATCTTGATCGCCGTACGACATCCGGCGCGGATCACCGCCGACAGCAGGCCATAGCCCGGCGCGTCATGGGCGCCTTCGTCCACCGCCAGGTCCCTGTGGGCCAACTCTTCATCCCGAAAGCGGGAAAGCTCCGCCGCCAGTTCAGGCTCGCGTTCGGTCAGTTCCGCCACCTGGCCGGCATAGTGCTGCTCGATCACCGACTCCACGGCCTCGGTGCAGGCATGGGCCGCCTTCTCGCCCATCAGGGCCGTGCCGGCCCCCAGGGCGAAGCCCGCCAGGCGCCACAGGGGCGTCATGACCGTGGGGCGCACGCCGTGTTCATTCAGCAGGGCGTCGAAGCGGGCCAGATGGACGGCCTCGTGCCCTTCCATCTCCTCCAGCTGGGCGGCGATCCGCGCCTTGTCCTTGGCCGCGCCCAGGACCGCCCGCTGGCCCTGATAGATGTGGACCGCGCCCAGTTCGCCGGCGTGGTCGACCCGCAGGATTTCCGCCAGCCGGGCCTGGAGGGTTCCAGCCCCGGGCCGCGAAGGAATGGGCTTCTCGCTCATCGCTTGCCTCTCTCATAAAGCGCCGCCGCCAGGCTCAGCGCCGCCAGGGCCAGGGAGATCAGGGCGTTCCAGCCGGCCATGGACAGGCCGGCGAACACCCAGGGCGCCTCGTCGCAGGCGGGGGCGCGGACCGCGGCGCCTTCCAGCAATCCCGACAGGGCCTCAAGACTGACGGCGCCGCCGGTGGAGGCGCAGGTCGAGGGACCCGGCCACCACTTCCACTCCGCCCCGGCATGATAGGCCGCGACGCCGAAGCCCACGGCGAACACCACGGCCAGACCAAGATTGAAGGCCGGGCGGAATTTGGCGCCGCCCTGCAGCCGCGTGAGGACCATGCCCGCCAGGGCGAGCCCGACGGCGACCCAGTAGACCTCCCGCTGGCGCAGGCACAGGGCGCAGGGGGCGAGTTCGCCGAAGGTCTGGAATCCGTGGGCGATGGCCAGCATGCCGGCCGAGGCGACCAGCGCCGAAAGCCGCCAGCGATGAAGGATCGGGTCGAGACCTTTGATCATGGAGTCCGATTGAACTGCATATTCGGCCTGTAGGCCACGGGGGACTGAAGAAAGCGCATGGCCGGCTGGCAAGCGACCCTCGCCCATTTGCTAGCAGGGTCGCGGTGGCTTGTCTCTCGCCGCTGCGGGGTTGATAGTTGCATTTGATACTATCTGCCTGGCAGGAGACTTTCATGACTGCGCTAGCGCCCAAGCCGACGACAACCCCCGACCTGTTCGAGAACCCGCTGGGCACCGACGGTTTCGAATTCGTCGAGTTCACCTCGCCCGAACCCGAGCGGCTCGGCGGCCTGTTCGACCTGATGGGCTTCACCGCGGTGTCGCGGCACAGGTCCAAGAATGTCGTCCGCTATCGCCAGGGCGACATCAACTTCCTGCTCAACATGGAGCCTTCGGGCCAGCCGGCCGACTTCCGTGAAGTGCACGGTCCCTCGGCCAACGCCATGGCCTTCCGGGTGCGCGACGCGGCCAAGGCGCTGGCCCTGGCGATCGAGCGTGGCGCGACCCCGGTGCAGGGGCCGGTGGGTCCCATGGAGCTGAACATCCCGGCCATCGAGGGGATCGGCGGCTCGAACCTCTATCTGGTGGACCGCTACGGCGCCCAGGAGATCTATGACGTGGACTTCGTCCCGATCCCCGGGGCGGCGGAACTGGAGGCCGAACGCGGGGTCGGCCTGACCTATCTCGATCACCTGACCCACAACGTGTTTCGCGGCAACATGGCCCGGTGGGCGGACTTCTATGAGCGGATCTTCAACTTCCGCGAGATCCGCTATTTCGACATCGAAGGCGCCCAGACCGGCCTCCTGTCCAAGGCCATGACCAGCCCCTGCGGCAAGATCCGCATCCCGCTGAACGAGAGCCGGGACGACCACTCCCAGATCGAGGAGTTCCTCAAAGACTACAAGGGCGAGGGCATCCAGCACCTGGCGCTGGGGACCGACGACATCTACGCTGCCGTCGAGACCATGCGCGGGCGCGGCGTGCGGTTCCAGGACTCCCCGGACACCTATTACGACCAGCTCGACGCCCGGGTCCCCGGCCATGGCGAGGACCTGCAGCGGCTGCGGGCCGACCGTATCCTGGTGGACGGCGCCCCGACGCAGGGCCAAGGTCTGCTGCTGCAGATCTTCACGGAGAACATGATCGGACCGATCTTCTTCGAGATGATCCAGCGCAAGGGCAACGAAGGGTTCGGCGAGGGAAACTTCAAGGCGCTGTTTGAGTCCATCGAGCTCGACCAGATCCGCCGGGGCGTGCTGCCGAAGAAGGACTAGGGAAGTTTGAGTATGCGGATAGTCGGTCTGGCGTTGGCGTTGGCGAGCCTGATGGCGGGGAGTGCGATGGCGCAGCCGAAATGGGCGATCGTGGTTCATGGGGGCGCCGGGGTGATCGAGCGCGCAGACCTGACGCCTGACCAGGAGGCGGCCTATCGCGCCGCCATGACCCGGGTGACGCAGGCCGGCGGCGAGGTGCTGGCCGGCGGCGGTTCGGCCCTGGACGCCATCGAGACGGCCATCGGCATTCTGGAGGACGATCCCCTGTTCAATTCAGGGCGCGGGGCGGTGTTTACCGCCGAGGGCCGCAACGAGCTGGACGCCTCGATCATGGACGGGGCGACCCTGAAGGCCGGGGCGGTGGCTGGCGTCACCCGCACCCGTCACCCGATCTCGCTCGCCCGGGCGGTGATGGAAAAGTCCCCTCACGTCATGCTGATGGGGGCTGGCGCCGACACCTTTTCGCGCGAAACCGGCCTCGAGCAGGTGGAGCCGGCCTATTTCTATACCGAGCGCCGCTGGCGGTCCCTGGAGCGGTTCCTGAACGAGAACAACCTGCCGGTCCCGGCGCGGCCAGAGGGCGCGGCCACCCCTGACGAAGCGGCGGGCCTGGCCCATGACGAGGGCAAGTACGGCACGGTCGGCGTGGTGGCGCTCGACCAGGCGGGCCATGTGGCGGCCGGCACCTCCACCGGCGGCACGACGGGCAAGCGCTGGGGCCGGGTGGGCGACAGCCCGATCATCGGCGCCGGCAACTACGCCTCGGACGCCTCCTGCGCGGTCTCGGCCACCGGAACCGGCGAGTATTTCATCCGCCTGACCGTGGCCCGGGAGGTCTGCGCCCTGGTGGAGCACAAGGGCCTCTCCCTGCAGGCCGCCGCCGACGAGGTCATCCAGACCAAGCTGACGGCCCTGGGCGGCGACGGCGGGGTGATCGCCGTGGCGCCCGACGGCCAGATGGCCTGGAGCTACAACACCTCGGGCATGTATCGCGCCCGGCTGGCCGACGGTGAACCCCTGAGCGTGGGGATCTACAAGGACGAGCCCTGATGGCGACCCGCAACTGGATCCCGGTGCGCGGCGCGCAGGGGACGCATTCGCGCCAGGCCCATGCCGACCTGCCGGCCGGCACCTATGAGCGCGAGATCTCCAAGGAGGGCTTCTTCGGCCCCGCCGCTTTCCTGCACCATCCGCGGCCCCCCACCGGCTGGACCAGCTTCGAAGGTCCCCTGCGGCCGCGGGCCTTCGACCTGGCGCGGCTGAACGAACCGCAGGCCTCGCCGTGGCGCGCGCCGGTGGTGCTGCACAACGCCGCCACGGAAATCCGCTTCTGGAAGCTGGACGGCCCCATGCCGGGCCTGGTCCGCAACGCCGACGGCGACCAGCTATTGTTCGTCCACCAGGGGGCCGGCGACCTGTTCTGCGACTATGGCCGGATCGGCTTTGCGGCCGGCGACTATCTCTATCTGCCGCGGGGGACCATGTGGCGCCTGGCGCCGGCCGAGCCCTGCGCCATCCTGACCATCCAGGCGACCAATAGCCACTTCACCCTGCCCGAGAGGGGCCTCCTGGGACCTCACGCCATCTTCGATCCGGCCCTGCTGGACACCCCTGTGATGGACGAGGCGTTCCGCGACCACCAGGCCCAGGACGGCGAGACTACCGTGGCAATCAAGAAGCGCGGCCAGGTCTCGACCGTGACCTATCCCTACAACCCCCTGGACGCGGTGGGCTGGCACGGGGAGCTGGCGCCCGTGCGCCTGAACGTGGCCCACATCCGGCCGGTGGCCAGCCATCGCTACCACCTGCCGCCCAGCGCCCACACGACCTTCGTGGCCGACCGCTTCGTGGTCTGCACCTTCGCGCCCAGGCCCTTCGAGACCGATCCCGGCGCGCTCAAGGTGCCGTTTTTCCACAACAATGACGACTATGACGAGGTGCTCTTCTACCATGCCGGGGACTTCTTCAGCCGCGACGGCATTGATGCGGGGATGATGACGTTTCATCCGTCCGGGTTCACCCATGGCCCACATCCCAAGGCGTTGAAGAACATGCTGTCCCAGCCCAAGCCCGCCACCGACGAATATGCGGTGATGATCGACACTCGCGACCCGCTGGAGGTGGGCGAGGCCGCCGGCCCGGTGGAGAACCCCGCCTATGTCGACAGCTGGAAGGCCCGATGAACGCCGCCGTCCATGACGATCTCGAGGCCGCGGCCCGGGAGGAGCTGGTCCAGGCCTGCGATCTCGGCTGGCGGGCGCTGGCGCCCTGCACCCCCTGGGGCGACACCTTCGAGGGCTTCAGCCCCCAGGGCCGGCCGGTCTGCTTCGAGCGCAACTACATGTGGGAGAACGCCCCGGGCGGCGACATCCGCGTGGAGGTGCATGTCTATGAGGCCAAGGCCTTCGAGGCCGGCGTCCGACTGGTCCAGACCCTGATCCAGGAACAATCCTGAGCCCCAAGAAGCGGAGACCTAGATGAAGCTCGCCTCGCTGAAGTCCGGCCGTGACGGCCGTCTCGTCGTGGTCTCCAATGACCTGGCCTGGTTCACCGACGCGGCCACGGTGGCGCCCACCCTGCAGGCCGCCCTTGATGACTGGGCGCGCTGCGAGCCCATGCTGCGGGCCCTGGCCGAGAGCCTGGAGCATGGCGGCGTCCCCAAGGAACGCTTCCACGAGCACGACGCCGCCAGCCCCCTGCCGCGGGCCTATCAGTGGGCCGACGGCTCGGCCTATGTGAACCATGTGGACCTGGTGCGCCGGGCCCGCGGCGCGGAGATGCCGCAGAGCTTCTGGACCGATCCGCTGATGTACCAGGGCGGCTCGGACGGGTTTCTCGGTCCGCGCGACCCCATCCCGCTGGCCGACGAGGCCTGGGGCTGCGACCTGGAGGCCGAGGTGGCGGTGATCACCGGCGACGTGCCCCAGGGGGTCAGCGCGACCGACGCCCTGGACCATGTGCGCCTGGTGCTGCTGGTCAATGACGTCTCCCTGCGCAACCTGATCCCGGATGAGCTGGCCAAGAGCTTCGGCTTCTTCCAGTCCAAGCCGGCCTCGGCCTTTTCCCCGGTGGCGGTGACGCCGGACGCGCTGGGCCAGGCCTGGCGTCAGGGCCGGCTGCATGGCGCCATGGAGGTGGAGCTGAACGGACAGGTTCTCGGCTGTGCGGACGCCGGCGTCGACATGACCTTCGACTTCGGGACGCTGATCGCCCATGCGGCCAAGACGAGGGCGCTTGGCGCCGGCACGATCATCGGTTCGGGCACGGTGTCGAATCGCGGCCCCGACGGCGGTCCAGGAAAATCGGTGGCCGAGGGCGGCGTCGGCTATTCCTGCCTCGCCGAGGTGCGGACCGTCGAGACCCTGGCCCATGGAGAGGCCAGAACGCCCTTCCTCAAGGTCGGCGACACCGTGCGGATTGAAATGCGCGATGGGCGCCGACACTCGATATTCGGCGCCATCGAACAGGAAGTTCAAGCTCCATGACCCTACAGACGCGGCCAGAATCGGCCGACGCCGGCGGCCTGCAGCTGGACGCCTATCTGCCCTATCGCCTGTCGGTGGCGTCCAACGCCGTCAGCCGGCTGATCGCGCGGGCCTATGAGGACCGTTTTGGCCTCACCATCCCCCAGTGGCGGCTGGTCTGCGTGCTGGCCGAGGACGGGCCCATGAACCAGAGCGCCCTAGTCAGCCGCACCGGCATGGACAAGGTCACCGTCAGCCGCGCCGCCCAGGGCCTGGCCAAGCGCCACCTGCTGGAGCGTTCGGAGAACGATCGGGACGGCCGCTCGCACGTGGTGGCGCTGAGCCTGGAAGGCGTGCGCCTGCACGCCGAGATCGCGCCCCTGGCCCTGGCCTATGAGGCGGCCCTGATCTCAGGGCTCGACCCCCATGAGGTCGCCCTGCTCAAGCGCCTGCTGCTGCGGCTGCAGGGCGCCGCCGGCGTGCTGGCCGGGGAGGCGCCGAGCCCAAGCCAGGCTCTAGACCCTAAGTCTTGAGCGCGTTTTGATCCGATAACCGGTTCCCACTTATCGGAACGCGCTCTAGCCCCAGCCCAGGGCCACGGCGCCGTGATAGACGCCCATGGCCGCCAGATAGGCCAGGGTGATCATGTAGGCGAACATCACCGTGGGCCACAGCCAGCTGTTGGTCTCGCGCTTGACCACGGCCAGGGTCGGCGCGCACTGGGGCGCAAAGACGTACCAGGTCAGGAAGGCCAGCCCCATGGCCAGGGACCAGTCCGCCGACAGCGCCCCGGCCAGGGTGCCCACCTGCTCCTCGGCGTTGGCCACCGCATAGACGGTGCCCAGCGCGCCGACGGCGACCTCGCGGGCGGCCATGCCCGGGATCAGGGCCACGGTCATCTGCCAGTTGAAGCCGATCGGGGCGAAGAGGGGGTGGATCAGGTGGCCGAGGCGGCCGGCGAAGCTGTAGTCGATGGCGGGCCCGGTGGCGCCCTCGGGCGGGTAGGGGAAGGTCGACAGGACCCAGATCAGCACCATCAGCGGCAGGATGATCCGGCCGGCCCGGTTGATGAAGATCTCGGCCCGCTGCCACAGATTGCGCAGGACGCTCTTGGGGTCCGGTGTCTTGTAGGTCGGCAGCTCCATCAGGAAGGGCTCGACCTGGCCGCGCCAGAACAGCCGCCGGGCGATGAAGGAGATGGTCAGCGCGCTGGTGATGCCGGCCACATAGAGGCCGAACATCACGACCCCTTGCAGGCTGGCGAACCCCCAGACCGTCT
>CAZERE010000012.1:0-19229 GCA_964515365.1 uncultured Phenylobacterium sp.
AGCCAGCCAACAGCGGCCTGATCTTCGCCGTCGGGAGCGCGACGGTGCTGAGCCCGACCTCAGCTTCCTTGCTCGGGTCGTTGTCGGCCAGGTGTTTGGCGAGGCTGCGGCTCAAGCTGGCCGCGTGGGCGAAGGTTCGGACGATCGCTGAGCGCAAGCGAGCGTGGGTCACAGTCGGCAGCAGCTCGGCCAGCCGCGTCAGCTGGTCCTCCCCGAGCCGGCCGGTGGCCAGCCATGGCGCCGTCGGAACGGCGCTGCAGAGATTGACGATGGCCACATGCCCGCGGACCCGGACATGGGGAAAGGCCGAGTCCTCGCCATCGGTCAGCCAGGGTCCCCAGGGGGCGAATCGACGGCCTTCGGCCCGGCCGACCAGGGCGTCATGATTGCCGGGGCTGACCGTCACATGGCCCTGCGGCCCGAGGCCGCCCAGCCAGGCCTGGGCGGCTGCGATTTCCCGGCCTGTGGAGAAGTTGGTCAGATCGCCGGTGATGGCGATGTGGTCCGGCGCCCGGGCGCCTATATCGGCCACCAGGGCGTCGAGGACCGCCTTGTCGTGCTGTCCCCCCTTGCGGCGCCAAGCGATGGCGCTGAGCGCCCGTTTGGAGACGAGATCCTTCAGACCAAGCGATCCCGCCGGCGGCGGCAGGTGCGGGTCGGAGATATGGGCCAGGCGAAATGGCGGCACGGGCGAAGGTTTCTGGTCAGGGTGGGGCGAAGCTCGCTATCACGTCCTTACAGGCGCAAGGCGGTTGGTGGAATTGACGAATACTGACGAACAGACCCGGCCCGCGGCCCGGGTGATCGGTGAGGGCGAGGCCCGAATCTGGGGCATGAGCGCGGCCGAACGGCTGCATCGGACCTTCCGGCGGCTCGACCTGGACGAGGACGCGCTCCCGGCCAGCGGCCTGGTGGCGGCGGACGCCCGCTATGTGTTCGACGAATCGCTGATCAAGGCCCTGGTTCAGCATCCGGGCGTCGTCCTGGTCGACGAGGACGGAACGCCCGCCGCGATCCACGCCCAGGGCTTGGCCGCCAGGCGCCTGGCCTCGGGCGAACCGATCGCCGCGGTGGCGGCTGAGCATCGCGCGATGAGCGCCCACGAGCTGGGGTCGGCCTACAACAGCGAACTGCGCAAGCGCGAGCCGCCGATCCTGCGCCGCCTGACGTCTGACGACGTCCCCGCGGTGGAGCGGCGGCTGTTCCAGGGCTCCTACAAGGGCGTCACCGACCTTGTGACCAAATATGTCTGGCCTGCGCCCGCCCGGGTGGTCACCCGCTGGTGCGCCCTGGCCAGGATCACCCCCAACCAGGTCACCTTCGCCAGCTTCCTGCTCGTGCTGCTCGCCTTTGGTCTGTTCTGGACGGGCCATTTCGGCTGGGGCCTGGCCGCCGCCTGGGGCATGACCTTCCTCGACACGGTGGACGGCAAGCTCGCTCGGGTGACGCTCACCTCATCCAAATGGGGCAATGTGTTCGACCACGGCATCGACCTGGTCCATCCGCCCTTCTGGTGGTGGGCCTGGCTGGTCGGCGTCCAGGCGAGCGGACATTCGGTCGGCGCGCCGACCCTGATCCTGACCGTGATCTTCGTCGGCTATATCGTCCAGCGTATGCTGGAGGGCGCCTTCCTCGCCGCCTTCAAGGTGGAGATGCACGCCTGGCGGCCCTTCGACAGCTTCTTCCGGCTGATCACCGCCCGCCGCAATCCGAACCTCCTGCTGCTGACGCCCGCCGCCCTGCTGGGCCGGCCCGATATCGGCCTGATCCTGGTGGCTGTCTGGACGGCCCTGTCCCTGGGCGTCCATGTGGTCCAGATGATCCAGGGCCTGCTGGCCCCCAAGGGTCAGGTCACCTCGTGGCTCTCGAATTGACGAAGATCGGCGTGATCCGCAATCCGCGGAGCCACGCCAACCACGGCCGCACCTCAGCGCCCCCGGCTGGCCTCCTCTGGGGCGAGCCGGAGACGCCGGGCGCCCTGGCCGAGGACCTGCGACGGTTCGCCCTGGCCGGCGTCGAGCTGGTGGTGGTGGACGGGGGCGACGGCACCCTGCGCGAGGTCTTGAGCGCCCTGCCGACCGCCTTCGGCGCCGCCGCGCCCATCCTGGCGGTCCTGCCTTCGGGCAAGACCAATGTGCTGGCCCTTGACCTCGGCGTCCGGCCCGGCTGGACCCTGGACGCCGCCCTGGCGCGGGCCGCCCGCGAGCCGATGGGCCTGAAGACGCGGCGCCCCCTGACGCTGACCTGGGCGGGAGGTGAGCAGGCCGACCTGTCGGGGTTCATATTCGGCCTGGGCGCCTTTGTCCGCGCCACCCAGATGTCGCACTCGGTCCACCGGATGGGGGCCTTCCACAGCCTGGCCGTAGCCTTGACGGTCGTCGGCGCGGCCTTCGGCGCCCTGCTCGGCCGCGACGGCGACGGCTGGCGCCAGGGCGTGCGCGCGGGCCTCTCCATCGATGGGGGCGAGGCGACGGTCGCCGCCCGTTTCGTGGTGCTGGCCACGTCGCTCAAGCGCCTGCCCCTCGGACTTCGCCCCTTCGGGCCTCCGCAGGATGGCCTGAAGGTGCTTGAGGTCACAGCCCCGCCCAGGCGGCTGGCCTTCGCCCTGCCGGCCGTGCTGATGGGTCGCGCTGAGACCTGGCTAAGACGCCAAGGTTACCGTCGGAGCCTGGCCGAGCGCGTTGTGGTTTCCAGCCCGGCGCCCGTGGTCGTTGATGGCGAGGTGTTCCCCGGCGGCGAGATCGCGATCGGCCTGGGTGCGCCTGTGCGATTCCTGGTCCCGTGATGGAGGCTCTGCAGACCCTGGTTGGCGAAGACCTGGCGCGGGCCGCCCCACCGCCGGGGCGCGCCATGGCGCAGGCGCTGGCCAGTCGCATCGAGGGCGTCGCCGCCGTGCTCTTCTATGGATCGGTCCTGCGCACAGGCGATCTGGACGGCGTGATGGACTTCTACGTTCTCACCCATGGGCCGCGCCCAGGCTGGCGCGGCCTGGCGGGCCGGGTCCTCTGGCCCGATGTCAGCTACCACGAGCTGGAGCTCGACGGCCGTATCCTGCGGGCCAAGGTGGCGACCATGACCCTGGCCCAGTTCCGCTCGGCGGTCACGGGACGGCGGATCGACACGACAATCTGGACGCGCTTCGTCCAGCCCTCGGCCCTGGTCTGGGCGTCGGATGCGGACACCCTTCGGGACATCTCCCGGGCCGTCTCCGAGGCCGCCTGCGCCGCGGCCCGGTTCGCCGCCGCCCTCGGTCCATCGGAAGGCCCGGCCCTGGACTACTGGCGGGCCCTGTTTCGCCAGACCTATGCGGCGGAGTTCCGCGTCGAGGCCCGCGGGCGGGAGAACGATATCCTGAGCGTCGATCCTGTTCGTTACGAACGGCTGCTGCTGGCCGCCTGGCGGGCGCAGGGCCTGGCGTTCGAGGAGACGCCGGGTCAAGGGGCGGTGCGGCCCGTTTTGGACCACCATGAGCGGGGGCGCATCCTGGCGGCCTGGCGACTTAGGCGCGCGCTGGGAAAGCCGCTCAACCTGGCCCGTCTCGCCAAGGCGGCCTTCACCTTCGAGGGGGCGGCCCGCTACGCCGCCTGGAAGATCGAGCGGCACACCGGCCTGCGCGTGCCGCTCACGCCGTGGCGGGAGAAGCACCCCATCCTGGCCTCGCCCGGGGTGTTCTGGCGGCTGTGGAAGGCCCGTCGCGCGCAGACCGCCGGCCGCGACCGCGCCTGAGGGCGCCGGCCGACCCGACCTTCAGCCGCGGGCACGCTTGGGTTCGGTCGCCAGCACGCCGAGTTCGCGCGCCACCTTGCCCATCACCGCGATGACCTGGTCCAGCTGTTCGATGCTGTGGGCCGCGCTGACGCTCGAGCGGAGCAGGGGGCGGTTGTCCGGGGTCGCCGGGGGCAGGGCGAGATTGAGATAGACCCCGTTCTGCAGCAGCAGGTTCCACATGGCGGCGGCCACCGCCTGGTCCGGCATGGTGACGGCCACGATCGGGCTGCAGGTCGGCCCCGTCGCCAGCCCCAGGGCGGTGAGCCCATCATAGAGATGCTGGGCGTTGGCGTGCAGCCGGTGGCGCAGTTCCGGCGCCTCCTGGATCCGGCGCAGGGCGCCCAGGGTCGAGGCGATCACCGCCGGCGGCAGGGAGGCGGTGAACATGTAGGGGCGGCAGACGATGCGCATGACATCGAAATCATCCATGTCCGAGACACAGAAGCCGCCCACCGAGCCCAGGCTCTTGGAGAAGGTGCCGACGATGACGTCCACATCGGCCTCGGCCGCCACCTCCTCGGCCAGACCGCGGCCGGTCGCCCCCAGGACGCCCATGGAATGGGCCTCATCCACCAGCAGATAGGCGCCCATCTCGCGCTTCACTGCCGCGATCTCCCGCAGGGGCGCCACGTCGCCGACCATCGAGTAGATGCCCTCGACGACGATGAGCTTCTCGCCGGGCGCGTCCTTGAGGCGACGCAGGCGCTTGTAGAGATCCTCGGGATCGTTGTGGCGGAAGCGGGTGACCTCGGCGTGGCCCAGGCGCGAGCCGTCATAGATGCTGGCGTGGCTGTCGGCGTCCAGAAGCAGGTGGTCGCCCCGACCGACCAGGGTCGACAGCACGCCCAGATTGGCCTGATAGCCGGTGGTGAACACCATGGCGTGCTGGCGGCCATAGAAGGCTTCCAGGGCGCGCTCCAGCTCCACATGGCCCTCATAGCTGCCATTGGCGATGCGCGACCCCGTGGTGCCGGTGCCCCGCTCGCGCACCGCGCGGACCGACTCCTCGACACAGGCCTCGTCAAAGGTCAGGCCCAGATAGTTGTTGGTGCCGAGCAGGATGGTCGGACGGCCGTCGACGACGCCCTCCGTGGGGGAGATGACCGCATCGAACCGGACCCCGAACGGATCGGCCGCCGTATCGCGAAGCGCCTTATAGGCGTCTCTGGACGCCGCGTGCCTATCGAGCAGAGCCATGCTCAAACCTTGTTCCGGATGTTGTCGATAAGCGCCGCGAGATCGCCCACGGTCTGGACTTCGCTCAGGCGGTCGATGGGGATGGAGATGTCGAAGCGATCTTCGAGCTCCATCACGATGTTCATGAGGGCCAGCGAGTCTACGGCGAGGTCGCGCGAGATGTCGGATGACGCGGTCACAAGGACCTCGCGCTCCAGCACGGCCTCAGCGGCCTTCGCCACCTCAAGCACGGTGGGATCTGTCACCAGTTGCATAGAGACCGACTCGCCCCCCTAGAACGATCGTCCGTTAACGCCGCATCTTTGGCGCAATATGACGCGGGCGTCAGCACCTGATCGCCTGCTGTAGCGGCGGTTTGCGAAACCTGACGCCGGAGGCCGCATACCCCTGAACCGTATGTAGGAACCCGTCGGCGAGATTAAAGCGGGCCGGCGGAAGTCCGGAAATCTGCTCGCCCGGCGCCACCGACCAGTCCAGGTGCGTCAACTCTCGCAGCTTGCCGAAGGTCAGCATGGGGGCCGATCGACCGCCCCGCGCCGCGCCCATCATGGCGACGACGCCCAGGGCGGCGTTGGGGATCCGCTGGAAGCGGGGCCTGCGGCCAAAGGCGTCCGCCGCCGCCTGGAACACCTCGCGCCAGCCGTAGCCCTGGGGCTGAGGATCGGACAGGCCGACCGTCTGGCCGCCCGGCTGCCCCGCCAGGGCGGCGATCTGCCGCGCCGCGTCCTCGACATGCATCATGGCCATCCGCGCCTTCGGATCGAGAAGCGGCAGGACCGGACTTGCGGCGGCCAGCTGGAAGAGGGGCAGGGTCTCGGCGTCACCGGGACCATAAAGGGCCGGGGGGCGCACGATGGTCAGGCGCTCGCCCAGCACCGCGCGCGCCGCCGTCTCGCCGGCCCGCTTGCTGGCGGCGTAGTCCGAAAGTCCGGGCTCCCGCGCGGCCAGGCTGGAGATCAGCAGCACCGCGCCCTCGGCGCGCTCGGCCACCCGGCGGGCGCCTTGCTCATTGACGATGAAGAAGGCGGCCCGGCTGCGCGCCTTGATCAGGCCGGCCCCATGAATGACGACGTCGGCGCCGGCGCAGGCCCTGTCCAGGGCGCGATCATCCCCCAGATCGCCGGGCACAACCTCGACCTCCAGGCCGCGCCACAGGGGGTGGATCACGTCACGACGGGCCAGCACCCGTATGCGCCAGCCGTCGGCCGCGAGCGCGGGCACGAGATAGCGGCCGAGGAACCCCGTCGCGCCGGTGACCGTGACGAGACCCCGTGACACCCTAGGCCGGCTCGGCTTCGGCCAGCCCGGCGAGATACTCAGCCTTGGCCCGCGAACGGCTCAGCTTGCCCGACGAGGTCTGGGGCAGGGCGTGCCCCCCGACGAGGTTCACCTGGGCCTCAACGCCATGCCGCTGGCGGAGCAGGTCGGTGACCTCGACGGCCAGCTTCTGGCGCGTTTCGGCGTCGCTGCTGCGGGTCTGGACCAGGACGATCACCGCCTCCTCGCCCTCGGCGGGAACGGAGAAGGCGGCGACATCGCCGCTGCGCAGGCCGGCGATCTCGGCCTCTGCAGTCCATTCTAGGTCCTGCGGCCAGATATTGCGGCCATTGAGGATGATCAGGTCTTTGCTGCGCCCGGTCAGGACGATCTCGCCCTCCGACAGATAGCCGAGGTCGCCGGTGTCGAGCCAACCGTCGGCGCCCAGGACGCGGGCGGTGGCGTCGGGGTCCTGGAAGTAGCCGCTCATCAGGCTGGGGCCGCGGGCGAAGACCCGGCCGGTCCGGCGCTCCGGCAGGATCTCGCCCCGCTCGCCGCGGACCTGAAGCTCGTGCCCCGGCAGGGGCGGCCCGCAGCGGGCGAACTCCCGGACGCGGGGCGAGGGCGCGCCCGAGGCCGCCACGCCGTCCCGCTCCAGGCGGTCCACATCCAGTCGCTCGGCGACCAGGCCCTTGCCCAGAGGCGCCATCGTCAGGGCCAGCGTCGCCTCGGCCATGCCGTAGCTGGCCACATAGGCCTGGGGGTCGAAGCCCGCCGCCGAGAAACGCTCGGCGAAGTCCCGCAGGGGTTTGGTGCGGATCATGTCGCCGCCGAGGCCGGCGATCCGCCAGCGCGACAGGTCATAGGCCTCAAGGCTGGCGTTCTCGGCCCGCCGCGCGCAGAGCTCGTAGCCGAAGGTGGGGCTGTAGGAGATGGTCGCGCCGTTCCTGCCCATCAGGTCGAGCCAGAGCAGCGGGCGACGGACAAAGGCGCCGGTGGGCATCAGGTCCGCCGACATCTGGGCGGTGAGCGGGCTCAGCAGGAAGCCGACCAGGCCCATGTCGTGATAGAGCGGCAGCCAGGAAAACGCCCTGTCCTCGGCCTTAACCTGCAGCCCGTCCCGGGTGATCGCCAGGGCGTTGGCCATCAGCGCGCGGTGGGTGACCAGCACGCCGGTGGGGAAGCGCGTGCTGCCGGACGAGAACTGAAGATAGCAGGGGCTGTCGGGCGTGATCTCGGGCAGGGCCTGGCCGCCGGGCTCCGGCAGATCGGCGAGGCCGCCGGCGAACCGCAATGGCCGAACCGCGGCGATGTCGCTCACCCAAGCCGCCATGGCCGGCGGTCCGAGCAGGGCGTCCGCGGCGGCGGCGTCCAGCATCCGGGCCATCTGCTCGATATAGTTGGCCCGTCCGCCGAGCGGCGCGGGCAGGGGCAGGGGCGCCGGGATCAGGCCGGCATACTGGCAGGCGAAGAAGGCGCGGGCGAAGTCGCCGTCGGTCTCGGCGATCAGGCCGACGCGGTCGCCGGGAGTCAGGCCCGCGGCCAGGAGGCGGCCGGCCAGGTCCAGGGCCGCCCTACGAAGATCGGCATAGGAAAGGGCTTCGGCCAGCTCGCCCCGCAGGCCATGAAAGTTCAGGCCCGTCTCGCCCTGGGCGGCGTAGTCCAAGGCCTCGATCAGGGTGGGAAAATCGGCGCGGCGAAGGGCGCGGCCAGGCGCGGTCGGGGTGATCATCACCCTGGCTTTCGCCCGGTTCCCGCAGGCCGGCAAGACATTCTTATGGAATTTTTATGTCTGACCTGCGACTGCCCGTGATCTGCCGCAGGCGCACCAACATGCCCGCCGCCATGGCCAGGGTCGCGCCCACCAGGGCCGCGCCGGCGCCGGGCAGGCCATAGCCGCCGATCGCCGCCGGCAGAACGGCCAGGAAGGCCGCCGCCACGGTCAGGCGCACCCCGACCACCACCCCTGGCCGCCCCAGGGACACCAGCATCGGCTCCAGCGGCAGGGCCCAGACGCCGATCACCGCGGCGGCCAACTGCCAGATCATGGTCGATCGGGCGGCGGCGAACTCGGCGCCCAGCACCAGGGCCAGCAGGGCTTCGCCGGCGAACACGGCCACCAGCAGCAGCAGGCTGGCCGCCGCGCCACCGACCAGTCCCACCCGAAGGGCCAGCCGGCCCATGGCGCCGCGACGCCCCGAGGCGTGCAGCTTGGCGAGTTCCGGATATAGGGCCGGGATCAGCAGCCGGGCGGGCTTGGCCAGGGCGTCGGCGATCTGCCGGGCGACGCGCCAGAGGCCGGCGTCGGCCGCCCCGGCCAGGGCGCCTACGCTCAGGGTGGCCACATGGGTGAAGGCCACCTCCACGCTGCTCGAGGCGTTGGTGGCCCAGGCGAACCGCCAGGCCTTGGGCAGGCCGGCGGTGAGGGGGCCTGACCAGGAAAAGCCGGTCCAGAGGCCCCGGCGGCGCATCTCCAGGACCGATGCGGCGGCCACATAGGCGAAGGCCGCCAGGGAGCCGAGGGTCCAGACCGCCAGGAAGAACACCAGTGGCGCATCGATCGCCATGCCAAGGGCGCCGCCGGCCAGCCGCACGGCCGAGCTGATCGCGCCCTGGGCGGCGAGCAGGCCAAAGCGATCGAACAGCCGAAGCAGGCCCACCTGGGCGGTGGGCGCCAGGACCGCGACGCTGAGCGCGTAGACGGCCGCCTGGCCGCGGGCGGCTTCCGGCAGGCCCAGGCTGGGGCCGAGCAGCCAGGCGCCCGCCGCACCGGCGCAGACCCCGAAGACGACGCTGATCAGATCCAGCACCAGCCCGAACCGCACCACCTGCTGGAAGTCCGCACGGCGGCCCTCGGCCAGGGGGGCGGCGCCGAAATGCAGGATGGTCTGCCACGCCTGGAACTTGGCCACGTCGCTGACGAACTGGGCGAAGGTGTTGATCAGAACCAGGACGCCGAAGGCGCCGATCCCCAGGGACCGGGCCGCCAGCGCCATATAGCCGAGGCTGAGCACGGCGTTGACCGCCCGGCCGCCCAGCAGGACCCCGGTGTTGGCGAGCACCCGGCGCAGGACGCCGTCCCGGGGCGGCTCGGCGCTCATTCCGCGGCGCGCCCTGGTTCCAACAGGCGGGCGATGGCCTCGGCGGCGCGCTCGGACGAGGGGCGGGCCTGGATGTCGAAGCTGGCGGCGAAGCCAGTCTGCTGCGCCGCCAGATAGTCGCCGTGGCTGGCGAAGGCGGCCTCAACCTGGCCGATCAGGCCCTCGGGGCTGTCGAGCACGGGGCCGTAGGTCCAGTGCAGATAGCTTTCATCGCCCTGCCAATCCACGCCATGGGCGTTCAGGAACACCGCCGGCCGGGGCTGGCGCAGGAACTCGTAGATCTGGCTGGAGACGTCGCCCAGATAGAGGTCGGCGCAGCGGGTATAGGTCATGTCGATGGCGGCCGGCCCGCCCAGGTCGATATGGATGCGCGGGTGACCGGCGAAGGGGGCGACCGCCTCGCGGGTGGCCGGCGGGGCCTCGTCGACCAGGCGGATATGGGGGGCGAAGATCAGGTTGTAGCGGTCATTCGCCGCGAACTGCTCCAGCACCCGGCGCCCCCAGCGGGGCCAGGAGCTGAGGCGCGGGTCGAAGTGGGGATTATAGACCACCACCGGCCGGTCGTCGGCGAAGGGCTTGAGCGGCTGCGGCGTCAGGGCCTCGACCATGTCGAACTTGGGATAGCCGACCATGGCGCAGTTCTCGGGCCGCACCAGGCCGCTTTCCACCATCCGGTCGCGCTGCTTGGGGCCGGCGGCCATGACCAGGTCGAACAGGCGAAGCCGGGGTTCGAACGGGCCCCCGCGGTCGCCGGCGCCGTGCTGGGTGTAGACGAGCTTCGGACCCGTCACGGCCAGGCGGCGGATCAGGGCGGTGGTCCGCTCCGGCGTCACCACCGCGCCATAGCCCGCGAAGCGGCCGAGATTGGCGATCAGCATGGCGGCCTTGGGCGGGGTCGTGGCGCCTTTCAGCCGAACCGCCCGCAGCCAGGCCGGGCCGAGGAGCACAGGCGCCACCGGGGCGGCGCCGAGCCTGGCCAGGGCGTCCTCGATATAGTCCAGCTGCGCCTGGGAGGTGGCCGCCAGATGCACCTCGAACTGCGGCCAGCCCCGGGCCAGGGCCATGGCGATGGGCAGGCTGTGCAGGATCTGGTGGGTCTGCGCGATGTAGAGGAAGCAGACCTTGGTGGGCGGTTCGCGGCGGGCCATCGCCTAGGCCAGTGGCCGAGTCCGGCGGGCGTGGCAATGGCGGCGGTTCACCGCGGCGCCTCCAGGCGCCCGCGGACCCCGCCCTTGAGGATGATCCGGTCGCCGTCCTCGTCCGTGGCGAAGGACTCCGCCTCGACCTGCCGCGACCCGGCCTGGGCCCGCAGGCCCCTCTGGCCGCTGATGGCGCCGGTGCGGGTGTCGACCACCGCCTCCTCGGCCGACAGCTGGACGCGGGCGCCGGTGTCGATCTTCACCTCGCCGACCAGGCGCAGGGTGTGGGCCGCCTCGTCATAGACCCCGGTCCGGGCGGTCATCCTCTGGGTGCGCTCGCCGTCCTGCAGGGTGAGGACCGGCGCGGCGATCTCGATCTGGTTCAGGTCCGCCTCGCTGCGCACCCCGCTCTCGCCGGTGATGGCGAAGCGGCGGCCGTCCGGCGCGCGGCCGGAAAACCGCGGGCTCAGCATCCTGGCGACCTCGGCCTCGCTGGTGTCCGACGTCGAGCGGGAAACCCCGCCGATCACCACCTGCAGCAGGCAGATCACCAGCAGGGCGATGGCGGCGATGGGCAGGATGCGGCGCAGGCGTCCGACCTGCACCAGCCGGTGGGCCCGGCGCTCGGCCGGCGTCATCAGGTTTGCGGCGCCCATCGCCATGGCCGTTTTCGCTCCTCGCCCGCGAATGCGTGCAGGCCCGGGGTTAACATGACTGACGCCGTTTGACTTCCGGCCAGTGGGGGTTTTGCCTCTTGCCCATGACTCAGTCCCTGCCGACCAAGCTTCGCACCAATGTCCGCCTGCTGGGCCGCGTCCTCGGCGACGCCATCCGCACCCAGGACGGGGAGGCGGTGTTCCGGCAGATCGAGGACATCCGCCAGGCCTCGGTCGCCTTCCACCGGGAGGGCACGCTTGAGGCCGGCCGGCTGATGGATGAGCGCCTGGCCAGGCTCAGCCCCGCCGAGACGGTGCGGTTCGCCCATTCCTTCGCCTGCTTCCTGCTGATCACCAATATCGCCGAGGACCAGATCCAGCGCCGCCGGGGCCGGGACGGGGACGCGCGCCCCGACACCCTGGCCGGCGCCCTGCGCACCCTGCAGGCCGATGGCGTCGGGGTGGACGAGGTGATGGAGCTGCTGGCCGGCGCCCTGGTGGCCCCGGTGATCACCGCCCATCCCAGCGAGGTGCGGCGCAAAAGCGTGCTCGACCGCCAGGCGGCCATCGCCAACATCCTCGACGCCATGGATGACGCGGGGGACGAGACGGGGGAAAGCGCGGCCGGCCGGCCGATCCTCGACCGCGACCTGCTGCGGCAGGTGTCGATCCTCTGGCGCACCCGGCTGCTGCGGCGGGTCAAGCTGGGGGTGGAGGACGAGATCGAGACCTCGGTCTCCTATTTCGAGCGCAGCTTCCTGACCGAACTGCCCAGGCTCTACGAGCACTGGCTCGACGTCCTGGGCCACCCGGAGCGGCTGCCCTCCTTCCTGCGGGTCGGCTCCTGGGTCGGCGGCGACCGGGACGGCAATCCCAATGTCACCCAGGCGGTGATGCGCCGGGCCATGGCGCGGCAGTCGCGCGCGGCCCTGCGGCTCTATCTCGACCAGATCCATGCCCTGGGCGCCGAGCTCTCCATCAGCGGCGAGCCCGAGGCCATCCCGCCGGCCCTGCTGGCCCTGGCCGAGGCCTCGCCGGACGGCTCGCCCCAGCGGGCCGACGAGCCCTATCGCCGGGCGCTGACCGGCATCTATGCCCGGCTGGCGGCCACCTATCCCCTGCTGACCGGCGAGGCGCCGCCCAGGCCGCCTGCCGGCCCCGCCGCCCCCTATGACGGCCCCGACGCCCTGAAGGCCGACCTCCAGGCGGTGCAGGACGCCCTGATCGCCAGCTATGGCGAGGCCTTTGCGCAAGGCTCCCTGCCGGACCTGATCCGCGGGGTGGAGATCTTTGGCTTCCACCTGGCCCGCCTCGACCTGCGCCAGAATTCCGCGGTCCACGCCCGGGTGGTGGCCGAGCTGCTGAAGGGAGCGGGCGTCTGCCCCGACTATGAGGCCCTGGATGAGGCCGCCCGCTGCGACCTGCTGCTGGCCGAGCTCGCCCACGGCCGGCTGCTGCACACCCCCTTCGCCGACTACAGCGAGGAGGCCAGACGCGAGTACGACATCCTGACCGCGGCCGCCGATCTGAAGCGCCGCTATGGCCGCGACGCCATCCGCGCCCACATCGTCTCCAACACCCAGTCGGTCTCCGACCTGCTGGAGGTCTATGTGCTGCTCAAGGAGGTGGGGCTCTATACGCCGGCCGCAGCCGGAGAGGGACCGGCCCACACTCAGGTCTTCGCCGAGCCCCTGTTCGAGACCATCGCCGACCTGCGGGCCGCGCCGGACATCATGGCCCGCTACCTTGGCCTGCCCCTGATCGCCGAGCTGGTGGCGCCGGTGGGCGTGCAGGAGGTGATGATCGGCTATTCGGACTCCAACAAGGACGGCAGCTATCTCACCTCCACCTGGGAGCTGAACCAGGCCTCCATCGCGCTGGCCGACGTCTCCCGCGAGGCTGGTGTGCGGCTGCAGTTGTTCCACGGCCGCGGCGGGGCGGTGGGCCGGGGCGGGGGCTCCAGCTTCGAGGCGCTGCTGGCCCAGCCGCCGGGCACCATCGGCGGCCGCATCCGGGTGACCGAGCAGGGCGAGGTGGTGGCCAACAAGTACGCCGACCCCGAGATCGCCCGCCAGAGCCTGGAGACCCTGGCCGCCGGCACCATCCTGGCCTCCCTGCGCAAGCCCGCGCCCTCCGAACAGGCCGCCCCCCACGCAGAGGCCATGGACGCCATGGCCCGCGAAGCCATGGCCGCCTATCGCGCGCTCGTCTACGAGCGGCCGGGCTTCGTCGACTACTTCTTCGCCGCCACCCCGATCAGCGAGATCGCCGACCTGAACATCGGCAGTCGCCCGACCTCCCGCCAGGCCAAGCGCACCATCGAGGGCCTGCGGGCCATTCCGTGGGTGTTTTCCTGGGCCCAGTCGCGGGCCATGCTGCCGGGCTGGTACGGCTTCGGCTCGGCGGTCGCCAGGTCCGGCGTCTCCATCGCCCACCTGCGCGAGCTGCAGGAGAGCTGGCCCTTCTTCTCCTCGATGACGGCCAATATGGAGATGGTGCTGGTCAAGGGCGACATGGCCATCGCCGCCCGCTACTCAGGCCTGGTGGAGGACCGCGCCCTGGCCGACAGCGTCTTCGGCGACATCCGCGCCGAGTGGGACCGGACGACCGAGGCGGTCCTGGCCATCACCGGCCAGTCGGCCCTGCTGGACCACAGCCCCGACCTCGCCGCCACCATCCGCTCACGCCTGCCCTATATCGACCCCCTGAACCACCTGCAGATCGAACTCCTCAGCCGCCTGCGCCGCGGCGAAGACACCGAAGCCGTCCACGACGGCATCCACCTGACGATCAACGGGATCGCGGCGGGGTTGAGGAATACGGGGTAGGGGGAGGGGCGGTTGTGCGCCAAGCGCGGTCACTAGCCCTCCGCCAGAAACCTGACATCCGGCTCAAGCAGGCCTCCAAGGACAGCGTGGACGCTAGATGCGGGCTGCGACGAGATAGGCATGGCAAGCGCGCGGAAGCTCATTACGCAACCGCTCCAGATTGCCATCGGATGGATCGGCCTCCATCACCATTCGCACCGATCCGCCCAGCAAGGCGGCCAGCATGAACGCCACTGACGCCCGATCTGCAAATCGCGCGTCCGGCGCGTTGGCCAGCAAGGCGTCGAACATCTCCGTCATCATTTTTGCCGCCCGGCCCATAGGGGCTGAAAGATCGAACTCGGAGGCGATCCCGTAGATCGCTCGCGATGACACTATGTCGGCCATCTTGGCGTCGAGCCAAGCCGCCGCCAGCCCCTCCGCGAGCGTCTTCAGGCCTGCCCCCATCAGGCGGTCGGAGGCGGCGCACATCGCTTCTTCGATCAGAAGCAACTGCTTCTCCACGATCCCGAACAGCAGGGCCTGCTTGTGCGGGTAATACTGATACATCGTGCCAACCGAAACGCCTGCCCGCTCAGCGACGCGCGTGGTCGTCAGACGCCCCGCGCCGTCGGCCAGCAAAACCTGAATGGTCGCCTGCCGGATCGCTTCGATCGTGGCGGCGGAGCGAGCCTGCTGCGGCGTTTTGCGGGGCTGCAGCAGCGTTGGATTGGGCCGGTTCAAATGCGAATTCCGAAACTGAAGGATGCTTCATATTTTGAAGCCTCGCTTCGTCCCCCGCAAGGAGTTTCCCATGCAAACCGTCCTCATCACCGGCTGTTCGACCGGCTTCGGCCGCGAGACCGCGCTAGAGTTTCTCGACAAGGGCTGGAACGTCGTCGCCACGATGCGCGACCCGACCGCTAGCACCCTGCCTGCCGCTGGGCGTCTACGGGTGCTCCCTCTGGACGTCACCGATACCGACAGCATCACCGCGGCGGTCGCCGCCGCAGGCCCTGTCGACGTTCTGGTCAACAACGCCGGCATCGGCTGGCTCAACGCTATCGAAGGCACGCCGATGGAGACGGCGCGGCGCCTCTTCGACGCCAATCTGTTCGGGGCCATAGAGATGATGCAGACGGTGCTGCCAGGTATGCGCGAGCGGCGCTCGGGCGCCATCGTCAACGTCGGGTCCAGCTCGACCTACAAGCCCCTGCCTCTGCTGTCGGTCTATCGCGCCAGCAAGGCCGCGCTGAACGCCCTGACCGAATCAGCTGATCTGGAGTTGGCCGGGTTCGGCATCCGCGTCCGTGTCGTTCTGCCGGGCAGGGCGCCCTCGACGGCATTCGGCGACAGCGCTCGAAGCCAGGTCATGGGTAGCGGCGGCTTCCCCGAGCCCTACGCCGATTTCGCGCATGAGGTGATGACCACTATGATGGCCGCCGGCGACGAGCCGCTGACAACAGCCCGCGATGTCGCCGAGGCGGTCTATCGCGCCGCGACCGACCCCGACTGCCCGATGATGCTTCCGGCCGGTCCGGACGCCATTGCATGGGCCGCTGCGACATAACCGGTCGCATCACGACTCAAGGCGAGGGATTTGGCGGCGTCGGTCGAATGATGGACAAGGGGCGAAGAAGACGTCTGTCGGGGCCGACGATCCGACGCCGGCCAAGGGCGCGGCAAGGTCTTGTCCCGCCACGCGCCAAGACCTGTTCGCCGCGCACCATGGTTAGGCTTGCTCGGACGCCGCCCGCCGGAGCCCATCGCCCCTTCGCTCGTTTCGCCGTCTTCAGCAGGAGGCGCGACGATGGGCGATGGCGGACGGGTGGCCTTGGTGACCGGGGCAGGATCGGGGATCGGGAAGGCCGCGGCCTTGCGGCTGGCGCGGGACGGCTATCGGATCGTCGTGCTCAGCCGCTCGGCCGACGAGGTCGAGGCGGTGGTCGATGAGATCGAGGCGGCCGGCGGCGCGGCCCTGGGGGTCACGGCCGACATCGCCGAGGACGGCGAGATGCGTGCGGCATTGAAGACGGTCACCGAGCGCTTCGGACGGCTGGACGTGATCTTCGCCAATGCCGGCATCAACGGGGTCTGGGCGCCCATCGACGAGATTTCGCCCGACGAGTGGGACCAGACGATCCGAGTCAATCTGCGGGGCGCCTTTCTGACCCTGCATCACGGCGTGCCGCTGATGAAGGCGACCGGCGGCGGGGCCATCCTGATCACCTCGTCGATCAATGGCACGCGGGTCTTCTCCAACGCCGGCGCCACCGCCTATTCGGCGACCAAGGCCGCCCAACTGGCCATGGGCCAGATGCTGGCCCTGGAGCTGGCCAAGCATCGCATCCGGGTCAATGTGATCTGCCCCGGCAAGATCGAGACCGATATCGACGAGAACACGCAGAAGCGCGAGGTGGCGGCGGCCGCCGAGCCCGTCGACTATCCCGAGGGCAAGATCCCCCTGACCGACGGGCAGGGCGCCGAGCCCGAGGAGATCGCCGAGTTGGTCGCCTTCCTGGTCAGCGACAGGGCGCGCTTCATCTCCGGCACGCCGGTCTGGATCGACGGGGCGCAGTCGGTGCTGGTGGGCTGAGGCGCCGCGCCGCGCAATAGTTGCGCGTGAACGACCGTCGGCCCGCGACGTTGGGTAGGCGCCGTCAGAGGGAGCGCGAGGATGTTCGACTACAAACTCTACTACTGGCCCGCGCCGTTCCGCGGCCAGTTCGTGCGCGCCGTGCTGGCCTTCGCCGGCAAGAGCTGGACCGAGGCCGGCGCCGAGGAGATTTCCGAGCTGATGGGCCGGCCCGTGGCCGACATGCCCGTCCCCTTCATGGGGCCGCCGGTGCTGGTGGATGGGGCGGCCGATGTGGCCATCGCCCAGATGCCGGCCATCATCCTCTATCTGGGGGAGACCCTGGACCTGCTGCCCAAGGCGCCCGCGGCCCGGGCCATGACCATGAAGGTGGTCCACGACGCCAATGACGTCATCGACGAGCTGACCCTGGATGGCGGCCGCCAGATGTGGACCAGGGACCGCTGGGCGGAGTTCGAGCCTCGCCTGCGCAAATGGATGTCGTTCTGGGAGGAGACCGGGCGCCGCCATGGCCTGACGCAGACCTCGGGCTTCCTGCTGGGCGGCGAGGCGCCGGGCGTGGCCGATGTGGTCACCGCCACCCTGTGGACCACCATGGCCGACCGCTTTCCCGCCCTGGACGCCATCCTGCGCGACGCCGCCCCGATGACGGCGGCCCTGTCGCGCCGGGTCGCCGACCTGCCGCCGCTGGCCGCCCTGGCCGCGCAGGCCAAGGCCGACTATGGCGAGGCCTGGTGCGGCGGCCAGATCGAGGCCTCGCTGCGCAAGGTGCTGGGCACTTGAGGTGGCCTTTGGCCACCGCGCCCAACCGCTACCGCATGCGGAATCGTGACAGTTGCAGGCTACCTGCATCCCCCAGAATCCGCAGTCATAAGACAAGCGGAGCGAAATATTCAAATGGGCAAGCGACCTACCTAGAGTTCAACAAACTCCAACTCACAAACGTAATAATGGTATGGAAGCAGAAGACCACCAGCAGGTTGATCGCCACCGACACCCAATTCATCCCCGCCAGCGCAATTACGCCCTTTCCTATGGAGTAGGGGATTGCGTTGAGAACGGTATCGAGAATTCCGTCTCCCTCTAACAAGAAAGAAAAGATATTCATTTTCTGAATATCTTCTCCATAGTGACGATGGATCACGTCAGCTATGCATGAAGGAAGATCAGCGCAGGCCGGCGCGGCAGTGTGTAAATCGCAAAATGCGCCGTAAAGCGCAAACATGCAGTGAATGAATGGTGCAGTCAGAAGCCAAATCAGAAAAAAAGCAACCGGCAACCAAAGCGGCGTGTCGCGACTTTCTTCAAAGCTCCCCCAAAACAGGATAATTGAGAAAAATGAGATGATATAGCCAAGCGTATAGATAACCTCCCAGCCCGTAAGTCGGAGCAGGAGGGTTCCAATCGCGAGCGCCGCGAGCTGCCAACCGACCAGCTTAACGCTCGCAGGCATCATCTTCCCCTTGCTGCCGCCGCCGCACCCTAGCGCTGGCACCCGGCCCCTAGAGCAACTAACTCCTCAATTGAGCGGCCGTATAGCTGCTCCGACCTTTTCGCATGAGGTCGCGACGGATGGGCGTGAGCGAAAACGTGGCGGACGGGGTGGGATTCGAACCCACGGTGAGCTTGCACCCACGGCGGTTTTCAAGACCGCTGCCTTAAACCACTCGGCCACCCGTCCGGAGGGGCGGCCTATAGCAGGGGTCGCCGCGGGCTTCCAACGCCTGATGCGTGGCCGGGGACGCCGCCGCCCGCTTAACCTCGTCTCAAGGCCCGGCCTTCACACTCCGGTAAGCACGTGGGTCAGCAAGCGCGTGCGAAGGAGGCGAAGATGGGTCTGGTCCGGGGGATGGATGCCCGCGCCGTGCGGGGCCTGGTGGCGGTCAGCCTGGGCGCCCTGGCGCTCACGGCCTGCGCGGCGCCCAAGCCGAAGCTCGCCAGCCGCTTTCCCGAGGCCGGCGCCTCGCAGGGGGGCCGCGCGCCCACCGGCGCCGGCGGGACCTACAAGGTGGGCAAGCCCTATCAGGTGGGCGGCGTCTGGTACGTGCCCCGGGAAGATCCCGGCTACAACAAGGTGGGGACGGCCTCCTGGTACGGGTCGCAGTTCCACGCCAAGGCCACGGCCAATGGCGAGACCTTCGACATGAACGCCATGACCGCGGCCCATACCACCCTGCCGCTGCCGAGCCTGGTGGAGGTGACCAATCTGGAGAACGGTCGCAAGGTGGTCGTGCGGGTCAATGACCGCGGCCCCTTCGTCGGCGACCGGATCATCGACCTGTCTCGCGCCGCGGCCCGCGAGCTGGGGTACGAGTCCAAGGGCCTGGCCAAGGTGCGGGTCCGCTATGTGGGCCGCGCGCCCCTGGGCGGCGGCGGCGATCTGGGGGTGCGCACCGCCCGGGCCGAGCCCGCGCCGGCCCTGCCGCGCGCGCCGATCCCCTATACGCAGCTGGCCCAGACCACGCCGCCCCCTGCGCCGCCGCCTGCGGCGGTCCTGCCGCCCATCGCGCCGGAACCGGTCTATTCTGCGCCGGTCTATTCCGCGCCCGAGCCCGCGCCGCCGACCGCCAGTTACCGGGTGCAGGCCGCCGCCTTCGGCGACCGGGCCAAGGCCGACTACGTGGCCGGCCAGCTGGCCCATGCCGGCCAGGCGGTGGTGGAGCCCACCGGCGGCGGCTTCTATCGCGTGATCCTGGAGGTGGGCGTCG
>CAZERE010000012.1:19239-27139 GCA_964515365.1 uncultured Phenylobacterium sp.
ACGAGGGCCAGGCCGGGGCCGTCCGCGACCAGGTGGCCCGCGCCGGCTTCACCGACGCCCGGGTCATCCACCCCTACTGAGCGTGACACCCTGGACTTACGCGGCGAAACGGCCAATTTGGAGCCCGTGAGCCAGGGCCGTTTCATCACATTCGAAGGCGGGGAGGGGGGCGGCAAGTCCACCCAGCTGCGCCGCCTGACCGAGCGCCTGTCCGGCGCCGGCCACGAGGTGGTGGCCACCCGCGAGCCCGGCGGCTCGCCGGGCGCCGAGGCCATCCGCGACCTGCTGGTGCGGGGCGAGGCCGATCGCTGGTCGGCCATGACCGAGACCCTGCTGATGTACGCCGCCCGCCGCGACCATGTGGAGCGGGTGATCGGCCCGGCCCTGGCCCGTGGCGCCTGGGTGCTGTGCGACCGCTTCGCCGATTCCACCCGCGCCTATCAGGGCGCCGCCGGCGGGACCGACCCGGCCTTCATCGCCGCCCTGGAAACCCATGTGCTGGACGGCGTGCGCCCGGACCTGACCCTCATCCTCGACCTGCCGCCGGAGACGGGCCTGGCCCGGGCCGCCAGCCGGGCGGGCGCCGAGACGCGGTTTGAGTCCAAGGGCGAGGCCTTCCACAGCCGCCTGCGCCAGGCCTTCCTGGACATCGCCGCGGCCGAGCCGGAGCGCTGCTGCGTCATCGACGCGACCCAGAGCCTGGACGCCGTCAGCCTGTCGATCTGGTCGGCCCTGGAAGACCGCCTGGGAGCCGCCCCCCGTGGCTGACGCCGCCCCGCCCCATCCCCGGGACGTCTTTGACCTCACCGGGCATGAGGCGTCGGAAGCCGCCTTCGAGGATGCCCGCGCCCGCGGCCGGCTGCACCACGCCTGGCTGCTGACCGGGCCGGAGGGGGTGGGCAAGGCGACCTTCGCCTATCGCGCGGCCCGCCGGCTGCTGGGCGCGCCGCCGGCCAAGGGCCACGGCGTGCTGGGCGTCGACCCCGACCATCCCATAGCCCGCCAGGTCTCCGCCCGCTCGCACCCCGACCTGCTGGTCATCGAGCGGATGGGCGAGGACGGCAAGCTGCGCAAATCCATCCCCGTGGACGAGGCGCGCAAGCTCTCGGACTTCTTCTCCAAGTCGCCGGCCTCGGCCCCCCATCGGGTGGCGATCATCGATCCGGCCGACGACCTGAACGTCAACGCCGCCAACGCCGTGCTGAAGACCCTGGAGGAGCCGCCGCCCCGCGGCGTGATCTTCATCGTCTCCCATTCGCCGGGAAGGCTGCTGCCCACCATCCGGTCGCGGTGCCGGCGCCTGCTGTTTAGGCCGCTTGGCCTTGAGGCGACGGCGGCCTTCGTGCGCGACCACACCAGCGCCAATCCGGAGGAGGCCCTGCGTCTGGCGCGGATGTCCGGCGAGGCGCCGGGCCGGGCCCTGACGCTGGCCGCCGGCCCCGCCATCGCGCTGGACGATGCGGCCCGCGAGATCCTGGGGCGCCTGCCGGACCTGGACGAGGCCGCGGCGCTGGCGCTCTCCGACCGGTTCCGGGGCGGGGAGGGGGCGGCCAACTTCACCCTCTTCCTCGATCGCCTGGGCGAGCGCATCCACACCCTGGTCCGGGAGCGGGCGAGATCGGGCCAGGGCGGCCTTGATCCCTGGGCGCAGGCATGGGAGAGGCTCACCGTCCTCCCGCGCGAGGTCGAGGGCCTGAACCTCGATCGCGCCGACGCCCTGTTTTCGGTGCTTCGCGAGCTGCGGATCGCCGCCCGCGCCTGACCGATCGCCGCTGATCCATGCTCATCGACAGCCACGTCAATCTGCACGCCCCCCAGTTCGACGAGGACCGGGACGAGGTGATCGCCCGCGCCCGGGCCGCCGGCGTCGCCCTGATGGTCAATATCAGCGACAAGGTCTCGGGCTTTTCCGCCGTGCGCGCCGTGGCCGAGGCGCCCGACATCTGGTGCACCGTCGGCACCCACCCGCATGAGGCCAAGGAAGACCCCGACCTCTCGGCCCAGACCCTGATCGACCTGGCCGCCGATCCCAAGGTGGTCGGCGTCGGCGAGACCGGCCTCGACTTCCACTACGACCTCAGCCCCCGGGACATCCAGGCGCGGGTGTTTCGCGCCCATGTGGCGGCGGCTCGGGAGACCGGCCTGCCCCTGGTGGTCCACACCCGTGAGGCCGACGAGGTCATGGCCGCGATCCTCGAGGAGGAATACGCCGCCGGCCCCTTCCGCATGCTGATGCACTGCTACACCAGCGGCGCGGACCTGGCCCGGCGGGCCGCGGCGCTCGGCGCCTGGTTCTCGGTGTCGGGCATCGCCACCTTCAAGGCCGCCCAGGACGTCCGCGACGTGATCGCCGACATGCCCGCCGAGCGGATCATCGTCGAGACCGACTGCCCCTATCTCGCGCCTGTGCCCCAGCGCGGGCGGCGCAACGAGCCGGCCTATCTGCCCCATGTCCTGGCCAAGCTGGCGGAGATCCGCGGCTGGTCCCTGGCCGAGGCCGAGGCGCGCACCGAGGACGCCTTCTTCGCCCTGTTCGACAGGATTCCCCGTCCGTGAGCGGGACCCTGGAGTTCACCATCCTGGGCAGCGGCTCATCCGGCGGCGTGCCCAGGGCCGACGGCGACTGGGGCGCCTGCGATCCCACAGATCCCCGCAACGCCCGCTCCCGCTGCTCGATGCTGGTGCGGCGGGTAGGGGCCGAGGCCGAGGCGCCCATGACCACCGTGCTGGTGGACACCGCGCCCGACCTGCGGCTGCAGACGGCCGGCGCCGGGGTCACGCGCCTGGACGCCGTGCTGCTGACCCATGACCATGCCGACCAGGTGCACGGCATCGACGATGTGCGGGCCTTCTTCATCCGCCAGAGGGCGCGGATTCCCTGTCACATGGACGCCGCCACCTGGAAGACCATGGCCCGGCGGTTCGGCTATATTTTCGAGGCCGAGGGCGGCTATCCGGCCATCTGCGATCCGGTGATGCTGCCGCCCCTGGGCGAGGATTTCGAGATCGAAGGCCCCAGCGGCGCGATCCCGGTGGCCACCTTCGACCAGGACCATGGGGCGGTCCGCTCGGTGGGCTACCGGTTCGGCGACGTCGCCTATTCCAGCGATCTGGTGGACCTGCCCGAGGCCTCGTTCGCGGCGCTGCAGGGCCTGGACGTCTGGATCGTCGACGCCCTGCGCTGGCGGCCGCACCCCACCCACGCCCATGTGGATCTGGCGCTCTCCTGGATCGAACGCCTGGCGCCTCGCCGGGCCATCCTGACCAATCTGCACATCGACCTGGATTTCGCCGACCTGGCGTCGCGGCTGCCCAAGGGCGTCGAACCGGCCTTTGACGGGCTTCGCTTTCAACATCAGCTTGGCGCCATAGTCTCTTGACCCATCAGCCCCTTAGGCTCGGCTTCCTCGCATCGCGGAACGGCAGCAGCATGCGCGCCATCCTGGCGGCCATCGCCGCCGGCGAACTCGCCGCTCAAGGCGTGATCGCCGTCAGCAACAACCGCCAGGCGCCGGCCCTGGAGGCCGCCCGCGCAGCCGGCCTGACAAGTCTTTGCGTCCCCACCCGGGATGATCCCGACGCGGCCGACGCCCAGCTCGCTCAGGCGCTGACCGCGTCCGGCGCGGACCTCGTCATCCTGTCGGGCTATCTGCGTCGGCTGGGACCACAAGTTCTGGCGGCCTTTCCGGGTCGCATCCTCAACATCCATCCAGGCCCCCTGCCGCAGTTCGGCGGGGAGGGGATGTATGGCGCCCGCGTCCATCAGGCGGTGATCGCCGCTGGCGTGGCCGAAAGCGGCGCGGTGATTCATGTGGTCGACGGCGACTATGACCATGGTCCCGCCATCGCGAAGCTGAGCGTGCCCGTAGAGGCCGGCGACACCGCCGAGACCCTGAGCCAGCGCATCACGGCCCTGGAGCCGGGCTTCTACCTCGAGACTCTGAAGGCCATCGTCGCCGGCGAGATCGTCCTGCCGACTGCGCTGTGATCGGACAGATGGTCGCAGGCATGGTCCGTCTCGCGTTCACCGCGCCTTAAGCGGGTTTGGGCGACCCTCGTTCTGACCCTGGGGAGATATCCATGACCGCAATGGCCGCCGTGAACGAAGAGCGTAGCTGGGTGAGTCCCGCCCAGGCCCTGGCTGTGCTGGCCGGAGAGCTCGGTCATGCTGGGGAGGCCTGCCAGCGCCTGGACGGCGCCCTGGGCGGTCTGCTGCACCTTGTCGCGCCGGACGAACGCATGAAGGTGATGCAGGAGCTGCACGCGGTGGATCTGCTCAGCCAGCACCTGGCGGCCCTGGGCGCCCTGGCCCATCATCTGGGCGCGCAACCCCAGGCCGACGGCGCCCTGGACCTTTCGGCCGCCCTGCAGGGGCTCACGCTTGGAGAGGTGGCGCGCCGGATTCAGACGGCGGCCACCGGCGATCCGGGGGCGGCGCACGAGGAGGAAGAGGGCGATCTCGACCTCTTCTAGAACTTACTTCAGCGTGCAGGCGGCCTGCGGCGCAGCTTAGGGCTTTACTGTCCATATAACGCGGGTCTTAATCCTCTCCGTCGATCTGGGGAGGTGGATATGCGTTGTGGACCTTTTGCGTCGCGGGCCTGGCTGGCCGTGCTGGCGGCCGCCAGCCTTGGAGGCGCGGCCAGCGCTCAGGAGGCCTCGGGCTGGTATCCCTTCCTGGGTGAACGCATCAAGCTCTCCCCCAGCAGCGAGCGGATCGAGGCGGCCGACTACAAGCCTCGAGAGGCCGGCTATGTTCAGCTGGTCGTCGAGCCCGCCAATGTCCAGGCGGCGGCCTCCTGCGGTCAGGACAAGCGCGGCTGGCGCCAGCGCCTGCACCAGCTCTGGGGCGACGTCAGCGATCGCAAGACCACCTGGGGGGCAGGGGTTCAGATCACCTATCCCGGCGCGCCGAACACCGAGCCCCAGATCGAGGTCCTGCCGCTGCAGATCACGCGGTATTCCAGCGCCAATCATTGCCGTGCGGAGTCCAACAATTCGCCGGTTCGCTCCCCCCTGCTGCGGGTGGTGACGGGCGGGGCCAATCCCTCGGCCAAGGTGATCAGCTGGAAGACCAAGTCGGTCGAGGCGGCTCGGGTGAAGGAAATCTTCGCCGCGGCCAGCTCTCTCTCCACCCTGGCCGGCGTCCCGGCCGGCGTCGCCTCCGTGGCCTTCGGCCAGCCGGCCCAGACCCTGTTCCTGGAACAGGTGTCCGCCGAGATCCGGCCGGGCCACACCGAGACCTTCGAGGTCGGGTCGGCCGATCCGCAGACCGGGGGCGCAAAGGTGGTCCACGTCTATCTGGGGGCCCCAGCCCGGACCATGGCCGACTGGCGACCTGAGGCCGGGAACGAACCGCGCATGTCGGTGCGGCTGATCTCGGTGGGCTCGGCCTTCGACACCACGGCCCATGTCTATCCCGATCTCGCCGACCGCACCGCCAGCCAGCTCCTCGACGACGTGCTCTGGCGGGGCAAGACGGTGCGGGCCTATCTGCGGGAGGTCGCCGGGACAAATTACGAGGGCCTGACGACCGCCCAGACGCTGGAAGCCTTCGACGCCCAATGCCCGACCATGCGCAGCTGGCTGCGGGAAAGCTCAGGCCTGTCGGCGGTCGATTCCGCCATCGTCATGTGGGCGATCGCCCAGTCCAATCCGACCCTGAGGCCGCCGGGCCTCGACTTCGCAGAGGCGCCGGCGGTGAAATCCCGCTGCCTTGCGGAGGACGCGGTCGAACTGGCCCGGGTGGGGATCACGCTCCCCACCCCCATCGAGCCTGAGCCGGAGACTCAGCCGCCGCCGACCCGGGTGGCGGCGACCTCGGACCAGATGATCAACGCCCTCGAGGCGATGGCCACTGTGGCGGCCTATGGCGCCGAAACCGTACCGGCCTTCGCCCGCCAGGCGGCCTTCGGGGAGAACCTCACCATCCTGGATCCCGGCCGCAAGGTCCTGGGGGGCGAGCTTCTGCAACAGACCTTGGAAGGCAACGCCGTCATCGGCGACTTCGTGCGCACACGGTTCGAGACCCTGGGCTGCTGGCTGCCCTTCGAACAGGATCCGGGGCCGGCCTTCTGGCCCATCGGCTTTGCGCCGCCCTCAGCGGCTCCTGCCAACGGCGCCCATACCCTGGCCGCCGCCATCGGACGGGTGGAGGGCGGCGATCCGGTGCTGCTGCTGGCAGAGTTCCAGGGGGTGGAGGCGGGCAAGGCCGCCCAGATCGCGCGGCTGTCAGCGGACGCGGCGTTCAACAGCAGCTACCGATCGGCCTTCCAGACGCGGTATCCTAGCGCCCGGTGCGCCGCCGCCGCCCTGGCGCCGGATGTCTTTCAGTAGCAGACGAAAATCTCAATGGAAGTCCCTGGAACCCGGCAGGATTCTCACGTCCCTGGGATGACGGTGCGAGGGGTGACGGGGCGGCTGGGGGTTGGCCACCACATCGGCCCGGGCCAGCTGGACATCGGTCTCATGGTCTTCGGAAAGCCGCGACAGTTCGGCGGTCCGATCGATGACCCGCCGGGCGACCAGATGGACGACGCCCTCGGAGCTCTTCTCCACCAGGCCTTCGACCTCCATCAGGCGGGCGGCCATCACCTCACGCCGGAACTGTTCGAACATCCGCGCCCAGAGCACCACATTGACGATGCCGGTCTCGTCTTCGAGGGTGACGAAGATGGCGTTGCCTGAGCCAGGACGCTGACGCACCAGCACCACGCCGGCCACCCGGGCCGCAGCCCCGCCCCGCCGGGCCGTCGTCTCCGCGCAGCTCAGCACCCCTTCGCCGGCGAAGACCGGGCGGAGCAGTTCCATGGGATGCGCCTTCAGGGAAAGCCGGGTGGTCTGGTAGTCGGCGGCCACATGCTCGCCCAGGGGCATGAGGGGGAGGTTCGCATCAGGCTCGGGCCCCAGCTCCCGAGCGCCCCGCGCGCGAGCCGCGGCGAACAGGGGCAGGGGGTCATCGTCGGGCAGACGGCGCACCGCCCACAGGGCTTGGCGCCGATCGAGCCCCGCCGAGCGGAAGGCGTCGGCGTCGGCCAGCTTGCGCATGGCGCCGGCCGGCAGGTTGGCCCGCCTGGCCAGGACCTCGATATCGGGGAGGGGACCCTCGCGCGCCGCGGTCAGGGCGACGGCCCAGTCCTCGCGGAAGCCGTCGATCTGGCGCAGGCCGAGCCTGAGGGCGGGCGCGTCGGCCGGCCCCTCCAGATGGTTGTCCCAGCCGCTGAAGGCCACGTCGATGGGGCGCACCTCCACCCCATGCTCCTGGGCGTCGCGGACGATCTGGGCCGGGGCGTAGAACCCCATGGGCTGGCTGTTCAGGAGGGCGCAGGCGAAGGCCGCCGGATGGCGCCGCTTGATCCAGGAGGGAGACATAGACGAGCTGGGCGAAGGAGGCCGCGTGGCTTTCTGGAAAGCCGTAGGAGCCGAACCCCTTGATCTGGTCGAGGCCGCGCCGGGCGAACTCCGGATCATAGCCCCGGGCGATCATCCGGTTGACCATCCGGCCCTCATAGGTGTGCAGGGTCCCGTCGCCGCGGAAGGTGCCCATGGCCTTGCGCAGGCCATTGGCCTCGGCCTCAGTGAATTCCGCCGCCACCATGGCCACGCTCATGGCCTGTTCCTGGAACAGGGGCACGCCGAGGGTGCGGTCGAGGACGTTCTTCAGCTCGTCCTTCTCCCCATGCTCCGGCGCGGGGGAGGCGTATTCGACCGTTTCCAGACCGCTTCGGCGACGCAGATAGGGGTGGACCATGTCCCCCTGGATGGGGCCTGGCCGGACGATGGCCACCTGGATCACCAGGTCATAGAGGCGCCGGGGCTTCAGCCGCGGCAGCATGTTGATCTGCGCCCGGCTCTCCACCTGAAAGACCCCGATGGAGTCGCCCTGGCACAGCATGTCGTA
>CAZERE010000012.1:27149-31068 GCA_964515365.1 uncultured Phenylobacterium sp.
CTTGCGGATGCAGGTCAGCATGCCGAGCGCCAGCACATCGACCTTCATCAGGCCGAGCTCGTCGATGTCGTCCTTGTCCCACTCGATGAAGGTGCGATCGGCCATGGCCGCATTGCCGATGGGGACCAGATCGTCCAGCCGCCCGCGGGTCAGGATGAAGCCCCCCACATGCTGGGAAAGGTGACGGGGAAACCCCAGGAGCCGGGTGGCCATGGCCACGGCGCGGCCGATCATGGGGTTGGTGGGGTCCAGACCCGCCTGCTGTACATGGCGATCCCCGATCTCCGCCCCCCAGCTGCCCCACTGGCTGGCGGCCAGGCGGGCGGTGACGTCCTCGGTCAGGCCCAGGGCCTTGCCCACCTCGCGGATGGCGCTCTTGGGACGGTAGCGGATGACCGTGGCGGCGATGCCCGCCCGGTGGCGGCCATAGCGCTCATAGATGTGCTGGATGATCTCCTCGCGCCGCTCATGCTCGAAATCGACGTCGATATCGGGGGGCTCGTTGCGGTTGGAGGACAGGAAGCGCTCGAACAGCAGTTCGTGGGTCGCGGGATCGACGCAGGTGATGCCGAGCACGTAGCAGACCGCCGAATTGGCCGCCGAGCCCCGCCCCTGGCAGAGGATGCCCTTATCCTCGGCCACCCGGACAATGTCCTGGATTGTCAGGAAGTAAGGGGCGAGACTTCGCTCACCGATGAAGGCCAGCTCCTTGGCCAGCAGATTCTGAACCTTCTTAGGCGCCCCCTTGGGATAGCGGATCTCGGTGCGCCGCCGGACCAGCTCCTCAAGCCAGCCCTGCGGGCTCCAGCCGGGGGGGATGGGCTCCTCCGGATACTCGTAGCGGAGGTCCGAAAGATCGAAGGCGACGCGGTCGAGGAGGCTGAGGGTTTCGGCCACGGCCTGCGGCGCGTCGCGGAACAGGCGGGCCATTTCCTCAGGACTCTTCAGCCAGCGCTCGGCGTTGGCCGCCAGCAGGTGGCCTGCGGCCTCGATGGTCACGCCGTGGCGGATGCAGGTCAGCACATCCTGCAGGTCCCGCTCTTCGGCCGAGTGATAGAGGACGTCATTGACCGCCAGCAGCGGGACCCCGGTCCGGGCGGCCAGGTCCTGCAGCCGCGCCAGGCGACGGCGGTCATCGCCGCGCCGCAGCATGGCCGCCGCCAGCCAGACCGCGCCGGGCGAGGCCTGCGCCAGACGCGGCAGGCGCGTCTCCAGGTCCGCCAGCCGCTCAGGGGGCATGACGACCAGCAGCAGGCCATCCAGATGGTTCAGCAGGTCGGGCAGGGCGATCTCGCAGGCGCCCTTGCGCGCCCGGCGGTTCCCCAGGCTCAAAAGCCGCGTCAGCCGCCCCCAGCCCTCGCGGCTTTCGGGATAGGCCAGGATGTCGGGGGTCCCGTCATTGAAGACCAGCCGCGCCCCCAGGATCAGGCGAAAGTCTGCGGCCCGGCGCTTGATCTCGTCGGACAGGCTGGGATCGTTCAGGGGGTCTTCCTGGAAGGCCACCTCGCCCGGCGATCCCCCGTCCCGCAGCTTCTCCGGCGGCGCGAGGCCATCGCGACGCAGGTCGTTCAGGGCGCTCCAGGCCCGCACCACCCCGGCCACCGTATTGCGGTCGGCCAGGCCCAGCCCCACCTGGCCGCGCAGCAGGGCGGTCAGCACCAGGTCCTTGGGATGGGAGGCGCCCTGCAGGAAGGAGAAGTTGCTGGTGGCCGCCAGCTCGGCATAGGCCACGGAGGAGGCGGGCGTCATGGAAAGAGGCCATGGATGAACCAGCGCGGCTCCGGCGCCTCACCGTACAGGCCCTGTCGGAACAGCCAGAAGCGCCGGCCCTCGCTGTCCTCCACCCGGTAATAGTCCCGGGTCTTCTGGTCGGGCGCCCGCCACCATTCGCCGGCGATCCGCTCCGGCCCCTCGGCGCGCACCACCTGATGCAGCACGCGCCGCCAGCGGAAGCGCAGGGGCGAGCCGTCGGGCACCTCGGCCAGGGTCTCCACCGGCTGGGGCGGATGGAACATCTGCAGGGGCCGCAGGGGCGGGGCCTCGGGCGTCCGCTCCGGCCACGACGCCTGGCTCGCGCCGGCGCTGGCCGAAACAAGGCGTCCGGCGCGTTCGGGAATGTGCGAGCCCACCGCCTCGAACCGCAGCACCGCCTGCGGCCCCAGCCTGGCGGTCAAACGGTCGATCAGGCGGCTGAAATCCTCGTCGGTGGGCCGGTCGCCTTCCAGGCCCCGCTGGGTCGGCGCCAGGATTTCGGTGACCAGGACCGACAGCCGCATCTGGTCGAAGCCGAAACCGGGATCGAGGGGATTGGCCAGGGCGCCCAGCCGTTCGCGAAACAGTCGCACCAGGCTCGGAGGGTCCCGGGTCGGGCGGCCGGTGCGCACCGCGACCCGGCGCACCTCGCCATCGACCCGATAGAAGTCGACGCCAAAGGCCCGCCCCCCATGGCCCAGCTGATCCAGGCGGTCGGCGGCCTCGTCCAGCAGGTCGGCCAGGACCTGCTCCACATAGTCGGGATTGGAGATCGGCTCGAGGAAGACCCGGTCCACGACGATGGGCGGTGGGGCGCGGTGCGGGGTGATGCGGATGTCCTCGTCCCCGAGGATGCGCGCCAGCCGGGCGGGAAAGCCTGCGCCGAACCGGGCCGCCAGGGGCGCCCTGGGGCGATCGTCCAGGTCGCCCAGCCGCTTCAGGCCCGCCCGCCGAAGGGCGCTTTCTTCGGCGTCCGACATTTCCAGGGCCGCCACCGGCAGGCGGCGCAGGCTGTCGCGGGCCGCCTGGGCGGTGAAGAGCCTCGCCGGACCAAACCGCGCCAGGGCCCGGGCCGCCTGGGGCGTATCGGCCAGGGCGGCGCGGATCTGCAGGCCGATGCGCCGGGCGCGGCTCTCCACCGCCTCGACCAGACCCGGCTCGCCGCCGAACAGATGGGCGCAGCCGGTGATGTCCAGCACCAGGCCGTGGGGCGGATCGAGCGCGATCATCGGGGTGAAGCGGTCGAAATCCTCCAGCACCCGGGCCAGCAGGGCGGCGTCGGCCTCGGGGCGATGGGGCAGGGTGCGCAAGGCAGGGACCCGCGCCCGGGCGTCGGCCAGGGTGAGGCCTGGCGATAGGCCAGCCTTCGCCGAAGCCGGGTCCACCGCCGCCAGACGCAGAGCGCCCTTGATCTTCTCGACCAGCACAACGGGCAGGACGACCGGCGTCAGTTGCGACGGCGCCGTTTCAGGCGACCCGTCTTGGCCCAGAGTCTCCCGCGCGGTCTCCCGCGCGGCCGCCTGGCGCAGGCGCCGTTCTGTGGGCAGCCAGGGGAACCAGACCGCCAGATAGCGGCGCCGGCGGGCGGAACGATCGATGGTCACGATCCCACTCCATGGGCCAGGTCTTGGTTTCGCCGCCGCCGCTGCGCCGCCGCAGCAGCGTGGCCAGAAAAGATGGATGCCCCGGCGCGCCAGCCTCCAGGGGCCGTGAGGCCACAGCCCGGATCCCCCAGCGGGTCTCGGCCGCGCTGGGCGCTGGGACGGCGCCGGCCCGGGCCAGGAACAGCGCCCCGCCGCCGGCCTCCGCCGCCAGGGCCAGCCGCCGGCTGGTCGTCAGGCTCAAGGCCTTGGCCTCGCCCCAGGCGCTCAGCAGCACCGCGCCCACGGCGGGACTGCGCAGGGCGTCTTCGCCCACGGCCAGCAGGGCCTTCATGTCGCGAACCCGGACGAGCAGCAGGCCCGCCGGATCGACGCCCATTTCCTGCAGGCCCGGGCCATGGGGCCGGCCGGCCTCGTTGGCCATCTGGTCGTGCAGCCCCCAGACGATGGGTCGACCAGCCGCGGTCCGCAAAGCCAGGCCCAGGCTGAAGGCGTTAACGGCCACGGCGTCTGCGACGCTGTCGGCATAGAGGTCGTGAAGCCCTTGAAAATCCGCGCTGAACGGC
>CAZERE010000012.1:31078-43240 GCA_964515365.1 uncultured Phenylobacterium sp.
ACCTCACCCTCAGCCTCAGAGGTCGCCCGCCCCCGCCCGCCGCCAGGACCCTCCAGGGTCGCCAGCTGCGCTCGAAGGGCGGCGATCTGATCGCGCTCTGGAGCTTCGTTCCTCATTTGTTCTATTTGCCGCCTCGGGAACGCCAGAGTCAAGGATGGCCCGGAACCGACCTCTCTAATTTCCGATAATCTATCTTAGGCGCATTACATCTCTCACCCAGGGAGGCCGTTGCAATTCGGGACCGATCGGTTCAGAACTATCCCCCATGGCCCGTCCCGTGGAATTCGACCGAACCCTCGCCCGCGATCGCGCCCTGCTGCTGTTCTGGCGCCGCGGCTATCAGGCCGCCTCGCTCTCAGACCTCCTGGCCGCCATGGAGATCAGCCGGAGCAGCTTCTACGCCGCCTTCGGCGACAAGCGCGCCCTGTTCCTGGAATGCCTGGACCTGTTCGCCGAGCGCACCCTGAACTTCCTGAACGGGACCCTGGAGACGAACCCGCCGCTGGACGGCCTGAAGCGGTTCTTCGAGATGGGCCTGGGGCGCATGGGCGACGGCGAGTCCCACTGGGGCTGCCTCCTGGTTAACACCAGCCTGGAGATGGCCGGGGTGGATGACGCCCTGAGCCAACGGGCCAGCGCCCATCTGGCCAAGGTGCAGGCCGCCTTCGAAGCCAGCCTTCTGACGACCGGCTGCCCGCCGCAGAAGGCCGCCGACCTCTCGGCCGTGCTCATGCTGCTCCTGGAGGGCCTGCGCGTCTCCAGCCGGCGCGCCCTGCCCCCGGAAACGCAGCGCAACCAGATCCACACCGCCTTCCGCATCGTCGATGCGGCCCTCTGACCCTTGCGATCCAGGTGAGTCCCGATGAAACACGCCGTCCAGATCGAAGTCCTCCGCGAACTCCTGCAGCAGCTCGATGAGGGCGTGAACGCCGACGCCGGCGGCGTCCGCGCCGCGCCGGCTAAGACCTATACCTGCCCCGACCTGGCCAAGAAGGAATGGGCGCGGTTCTTCCGCGGCCATCCCCAGGTGGTGGGCATGAGCGGCGACCTGCCCGAGCCCGGCAGCTTCATGACCACCGAGGACTTCGGCGTCCCCGTGCTGGTGACCCGCGACCGGGACGGCGTGGCGCACGCCTTTCTGAACGCCTGCCGCCACCGGGGTTCGATGGTCGAACAGGCGCCCAAGGGCCGGAAGACGCTGTTCACCTGCCCGTTCCACGCCTGGACCTATGACGCCGCCGGCGCGCTGGTGGGCCTGCCGATGGAGACGCATTTCGGCGCCGTGGACCGGGCCTGCCTGGGCCTGATCGAACTGCCCTGCGTCGAGCATCTGGGCTTCCTGCTGGTCCATCCCGACCCCCAGGGCGTCATCGACACCGAGGCCCTGTTCCAAGGGGTCGCCGAGGATTTGGAGTCCTGGGGCTGGGGCCGCTATGTCGTCGGCCTGGAACAGACCCTGGACATGAAGCTGAACTGGAAGCTCGCCACCGACACGTTCGGCGAAACCTACCACTTCAAACGGCTGCACAAGGACACCCTGGCCAACAACTTCCACGGGGATGTGCTGTCCTATCGGAGCTATGAGCGGAACCACCGGATGATCCTTTGCCTGAAGGCCATCGACGGCCTGCGTGACAGGCCCGAGGCCGAGTGGCGCATCGAGGACGGCGGCTTCCCGGTCTACTTCCTGTTCCCGAACGTGGTGATCAATGTGGGCGCCCACCGGATCGCCGTGGTGCGGGTCTATCCCCACCCGGAGGACCCCGGCCGGTCGGTCTCGAAGATCAGCTACTATTTTGCGCCCGAAGTGCTGGCGGAGAACCCGGAGTTCGCCATCGCCTTCTCGGAAGGCTTCACCCGGGTCGTCGCCGCCGAGGACTACGCCACCGCCGAAACCACCCAGCGCGCCCTGGCCTCAGGCCTGCTGCCCGAGGTGCTGTTCGGCCGCAACGAGCCGCCGCTGCACCACTATCACAACACCTTCCGCAAGGCCCTCGACCTGGAGCCCCTGCCCTTCCTGACGCCGGCGAGCTGAGGTCCAGAGGGCTACCAGAGGCTGGCCTGGGCGCGCGCGGGCCATTGGCGGTCGTAGTCTTCGCCGCCCTCCTGCTGGTCGGACATCGCCGCCAGGATCTGGCCCGGGGTCGGCAGGCTTTCCGGGGCCGCGTGGTGGGCGGCGTCCCACAGGTGCGAGCGCACGATGGCCCGGGCGCACTGGAAATAGACCGCCTGGGTTTCGAGCACGATCGCGCAGCGCGGCGGTTTTCCCTCGACGGCGAAGCTGGCCAGGAGCCCTTCGTCGATCGACAGGCGCGCGCGCCCATTGACCCTCAGGCAGGTTCCGGAACCGGGGATCAGGAACAGGAAGGCGGCGCGCGGATCGCGCACGATGTTGCGGAGGCTGTCGCAGCGGTTGTTGCCGCGGCGGTCGGGCATCACCAGCCGGTTCGGGGCCTCGATCCGCACAAAGCCCGGCTGGTCGCCCCGCGGCGAGCAGTCCAGCCCCTCCGGCCCGCTGGTCGCCAGGGCCACGAAGGGCGAGGCCTCCACGAACGGACGGTAGAGCGCCGTCACATGGTCGGCGACCTTCACCGTCGAGGCGGCGTTGGCCGACCCATAGAGGGCCTCCAGATCGGCGATGGTTTCAATGAACGACATGACGCCCCCTCCTTCCGTCACCCGTGAGATCAAGCGTCAGCAGGGGCATTACTTGCATCGAAAACATGGCGGTGGCCAAGGTGGAAGGCGGAAGAAGGCCCAATCGCCCTGCCCTTACCCATCAAGCTCCGGCGGGGAGCCATGGAGTTTCCGGCCAGGAAGGCCAAGCGCGACGAGCCAGAAGGCGAGGCCGCCGATCATGCCGAGGGCGAAGATCCAGCTGATCGAACTGAGCCATTCGAGCCAGCCCCAAAGTGTTCTGGCGCCGCCCTGGATGGTGACGCGCTGGCCGGAACTGGCGAAGTACGGGAGGTCAAAGCCGACGAGCAGCAGCCATGGCGCTGTCGCGACTAGGCCGCCGGTCAGAACGATGTAGGCGAGCCGCGGCTTCACCCGGTTGCGCAGAAAGAAGTAGGCCGGCACGCCAAACAGCAAGGCTGTCGGAATGGCGACGACGGCGACGAAGGCGAACCACCGCCCATATCCGCCATTGTCCACGCCATCAAAGATCGTCGCCGTCGCCACCAAGGCCGAGGGCGCCAGGGGCGCGACGAGAAAGGCGAGGATGAGCCGTCCAGGCCGCGGGCGCTGCTGATCCATATGGCCGGCTCCCCATCTGCTGGCCTTGCACCCTAGCTCAACGCCGTCCAACCCGAAGCCAGACAAGACAAAGGCCGGCGTCGCGGAGACGCCGGCCTTGATCGCCGGATGGTGACGGCGCTCGGGCGGCCCCGCCTGGGGGCCGCGTATTCTCAGATCGTCTCGGCCTTAGCCGTTGACGGCGTCCTTCAGGGCCTTGGCCGGCTGGAACGACACCTTCTTGGAGGCGGCGATCTGGACGGCTTCGCCGGTCTGGGGGTTGCGGCCCGTGCGCGCCGGCTTGTTCTGCACCTTGAACTTGCCAAAGCCCGGCAGGGACACTTCCTCACCGCTGATGGCGGCGTCGCGGATGGCGGCGAAAACGCCGTCCACAATCTGCTTGGCTTGCGCCTTGGTCAGCTTGTCGTCGGCCGCGGCGACGCGATCGATGATGTCGGAGGTGTTCATGGATGGCTCCAGGTTGGGAATCGGCCTTGGACACTGCCAAGGCCTTGAGCGGGTGTCACCTGAGCAAATGGACCCAAGACCCACAATTCAAGGGATTTTTTGTTCAGCAAGGTGAACGAGAGGTTGTATTTGCCCATTTTAGGCCCGGATTGGGCGCCTCGACCCGTTAATCCGACTCCAGGCACAACCGGACCATGACCGAAGACGCCCCCTTCCCCGACGGCAATTCCAGCCAGATGTCCTCCCCGTCCTACCGCCTGGCGGCCCTGGACCAGGACTTCCTGCTGGGGGATTCCATGCGTGGCGTACGCTTCCTGCTGGAATACGCCAAGGCCGAGGAGGCGCTGCGCAAGTGGGGCGTCCTGTCGACCATCGTGGTGTTCGGCAGCGCCCGGGTCAGGCCGGACGGGCCCGGCGAAGAGCCCCGCTGGTACGCCGCGGCCCGGGACTTCGGACGCCTGGCTTCGGAGCGGGGCGGCGCGCTGCTGAACGGCGCCAAGGGCCGGCATAATGTGGTCGCCACCGGCGGCGGCCCAGGCATCATGGCGGCGGCCAACCGCGGCGCCTCAGACATCGGCGCGCCGTCCATCGGCTTCAACATCACCCTGCCCCATGAGCAGGAGCCGAACCCCTATTCCACCCCCGAGCTGACCTTCCGGTTCCACTATTTCGCCATGCGCAAGATGCACCTGGCCATGCGGGCCAGCGGACTGGTGATCTTCCCCGGTGGCTTCGGCACCCTGGACGAATTTTTCGAGCTTCTGACCCTGCGCCAGACCCATAAGAGCCCGCCGATCCCCATCGCCCTGTTCGACGAGGCCTATTGGCGAAAGGTCATAAATTTCGAGGCCTTGGTCGAACACGGCATGATCGCCCCCGCCGATCTCGACCTGTTCGGGTTTGCCGATACGGCCGAGGATCTTTGGCGAGTTCTTGAGGCCAAGGGATTGCACACCGTCGAATAGCCGCCAACCTTCCCCACCGTCACAGTGGCGCCACGGTTTCGCCGCATCGTCGTTTGGGATTCAATCGGAGGCTGTCCCCATGTTCAGGACCGCGCTTGGCGCCCTGGCCGCCCTTGTCGTGGCGGGCCTTGTTCTGCCCGGCCTGGCCAAGGCTGACCAGATCGACCCCGTGCAGCCTCCCGAGGTCAGCGTATCGATCGCCCCGGAATTCCGCGAAAAGGCCCTGGAGACCTACGGCCTGACCGAGATCGAGCGGCTGGCCGATCGCCTTCGGGACGAGGTCGCCCGGGAGCTCGCCCGCACCGGCGTCATGGCCGGCGGACGGGTCGAGCTCGTGCTCACCGACGCCAAGCCCAATCGGCCCACCCGCAAGGAGCTGGGGGACCGCCCAGGACTTTCGTTCCGCAGCTTCTCCCTCGGCGGCGCGGCCATCGAAGGCCAGATGATTACCTTCGACGGCAAGGTCATGCCGGTCACCTTCAGCTGGTACGCCACCGACATCACCGATGCGCGGCGCCAGGCGGTGTGGGGCGACGCCCAGTGGACCTTCGACCGCTTCGCCCATCGCCTCAGCCGCGGTCAACTCTACGCCCTGCGGTGATGCAGGCTTGCCTCCGGGAGCGGGGCGCGGTCTGATCGGGCCTTGTTAGAGTTCCCCCGCGAGATATTCCGTCATGTCGTCTGAGCGTCGCTCGAGCTGGACCCTCGCGGCTCTGGCCGCCCCCTGCCTGCCTCTGGCGGGCCTGGGCCTGCCCCTGGTGGTCTATCTTCCGGAATTCTACGCCAACGAGTTGGGCTTGAGCCTCTCGGCCGTGGGCGCCGCCTTCATGGGCGTGCGGCTGCTCGACATCGCCTTTGACCCGTTCATCGGCGGGGTCATGGACAAGACCCGGACCCGTTATGGCCGCTTCCGGCTGTGGTTCGGCGTCGGCATCCCGATCCTGATGCTGGCGGCCTACATGCTGTTCATGGCCCGGCCGGGCGTCAGCGCCGGCTATCTGTGGCTCTGGCTGCTGGTCATCTATGGCGGCTTCTCCATCGCCACCCTGGCGCACCTGTCCTGGGGCTCGGTCCTGTCGCCCGGCTATGACGAGCGATCGCGAATCTATTCCTGGTGGCAGGGCGGCAATGTGGTGGGGATGATCCTGGTCCTCACCCTGCCGCCGCTGCTCGGCCTGCTGGGTGTGCCCGGCCACGCCCTGGGGGTGGAGGCCATGGGCTGGTTCATCATCCTGCTGCTGCCGCTGACCGGCCTCCTGGCGCTCTGGAAGGTGCCCGAGCCCTTCATCGTGCGGCCCCAGCAGCGGTCGGGCCTGAAGGAGTATCTGGGCCTCTTCAAGCGCAACAGCGTGCGCCGCCTGCTGGCCGCCGACCTCGCCATCGGCACGGGGCCGGCGATCACCGGCGCCCTGTTCTTCTTCTACTTCGAGCGCATCAAGGATTTCGACAAGGCCGAGGCCGGCGGCCTGCTGCTGATCTATTTCATCGGCGGTCTGGTGGGCGGCCCCATCTGGACGCGCCTCTCCTACAAGCTCGGCAAGCACCGGGCCCTGGCGGTCTCGACCGTATTCTACGCCATCGTCACCGCCGGCGCCCTGATCATCCCGCCAGGCGCCTGGCTGATCGCCGCGGGCCTGATGTTCCTGATCGGCCTGCCCTATTCGGCCGGCCCCTTCCTGCTGCGGGCGATGATGGCCGATGTGGGGGACGAGGAGCGGCTGGACTCAGGCGCCGACCGTACGGGGCTGCTCTATGCGCTGTTGAGCGGAACGGTGAAGATCGGCTCGGCGGCCGCCATCGGCATCACCTATGTGGGCCTGGACCTTGTGGGATTTGACGCCCGGGCGGGCGGCCCCACATCGGGCCTCCTGGGGCTGCAGGTGATGTTCCTGGCTGCGCCGGCGGTCCTGTCGCTGCTGGCCGGCTGGATCATCCTGAACTACCCGCTGAACGCCGAACGCCACGCCGAAATCCGCAGCGCCCTCGAGGCCCGCGACCTGGCCGAGGCCGCCCCGGAGTTCGCCGCCGAGCCCAAGACCTCCGAGGAGATCCATGCCGTCACCCGCCCCGCCCAGTGACCTGCCGCCCCTGGAACGCCTGCTGGCCATCATGGCCCGGCTGCGCGACCCGGCGGACGGCTGCCCCTGGGACCTGGCGCAGAGCTTCGCCACCATCGCCCCCTATACGGTCGAGGAGGCCTATGAGGTGGCCGACGCCATCGAGCGGAACGACCTTGGCGATCTGAAGGAGGAGCTGGGGGATCTGCTGCTGCAGGTGGTGTTCCATGCCCGGATCGCCGAAGAGCAGGGCGCCTTCGCCTTCGAGGACGTGGCCCTGGCCATCAACGACAAGATGATCCGCCGCCACCCCCATGTGTTCGGCGAGGAAAGCTACGCCACCGGCGAGGCGCAGACGGCGGCCTGGGAGGCGATGAAGGCGCAGGAGCGGGCCGGCAAGGGCCGCGACCGCAGTCTGCTGGACGATGTGCCCGCCGGCCTTCCGGCCATGACCCGGGCCGTGAAGCTGACCAAGCGCGCCGCCCGGGTGGGCTTCGACTGGCCGGAGGTCTCCTTCGTGCTGGAAAAGCTGCGCGAGGAGATCGGCGAGATGGAGGCCGAGATCGAAGCGGGCGACGCAGACGCCCTGCGCGGCGAGATCGGCGACGTGCTGTTCGTCATGGCCAATCTGGCCCGCAAGCTGGACATCGAGCCCGAGGACGCCCTGCGCGCCACCAACGCCAAATTCGCCCGACGTTTCCAGTTCATCGAAGCCGCGTTGGCCGAGCGCGGTCGGACAGCCGAGCAATCCGATCTGGCCGAGATGGACGCCCTGTGGGACGCCGCCAAGGTGGCCGAGCGGACCTAGACCGGGTCTTCGTCCGATAGCGAGACCGCGCCCAGGTCGATCCGGGGGAACAGCTGCTCGAACTGGCCCAGGGCCTTGGGCGTCAGCCGGACCGCCATTCGAACGGCGCCGTCATCGTCGGTGTGTCGGTCGATCACCCGGCCGTTCTGATAGAGCCAGGCGATGGCGGCGCCTTCGCCGGCCGGCAGGTGGGCCTCCACCGCCGGGGACTCATCGACGAGGTCGGCGACGGCCAGCAGCAGGGGTGTGACCCCCTCCCCCGTCACCGCCGACACCAGCAGGGCCGGCGGATGGGCGCGCCGGGCGTCGCCCTCGATCATCGGCCGGTCTTCGGCGTCGGTCAGGTCGATCTTGTTCCAGACCTCCCGCACCCGGCGCTCGTCCACACCGACGCCGAGACGTCCCAGCACCTCACGAACATCGGCCGCCTCGGCCGCGCTCTCGGGGCTGGCGATGTCACGGACATGCAGGATGACGTCGGCTTCCTTGACCTCCTCCAGGGTGGCGCGGAAGGCCTCCACCAGTTCGTGCGGCAGGTCTGAGATGAAGCCCACCGTGTCCGACAGGATGGCCGGCCGGCCGTCGGGCAGGTTCAGCATCCGCAGGGTGGGATCGAGGGTGGCGAACAGCATGTCTTCAGCCATGACCTCGGAATTGGTCAGGCGGTTGAACAGGGTCGACTTGCCGGCGTTGGTGTAGCCGACCAGGGCCACCACCGGATAGGGCCGGCGCTTGCGGGCCGAGCGCTGCAGGGTGCGGGTGCGGCGAACCTCCACCAGCTCCTTTTTCAGCCGGCCGATCTTCTCGGCCAGCAGGCGGCGGTCGGTCTCGATCTGGGTTTCGCCGGGACCGCCCATGACGCCGAAGCCGCCCCGCTGGCGCTCCAGGTGGGTCCAGGTGCGGACCAGGCGCGAGCGCTCATAGGAGAGCCTGGCCAGCTCGACCTGAAGCCGCCCTTCCCGCGTGCGGGCGCGCCGGGCGAAAATCTCCAGGATCAGGCCGGTGCGGTCGATGACCTTCACCTTCCAGGCCTTTTCCAGATTGCGCTGTTGCACCGGCGTCAGGGCGTCGTCGACGACGGCGACATCGATCTCGAGCTCTTCGCAGAGCTCGCCGATCTCGGCCACCTTGCCCTTGCCGAACAGGGTGGCGGGCATGCGCTTGCGCAGGGGCGCGACCATCCCGCGACGGATCTCGAGGTCGAGGGCGAGCGCAAGGCCCGCAGCCTCATCGAGACGCGCCTGGGAGGACCGGGCGCCGCCGCGGCCTTCACGTTCGGGATGGATGATGAGCGCGCCCTGGACAGGCGTCTCATGGTCGATGGGTGGGGAACTCAATCGGTCTCGTCTTCCGCCGGCTCATACAGCTGGACGGGCTGGGCCGGCATAATGGTGGAGATGGCGTGTTTGTAGACCAGCTGGGACTGGCCGTCGCGACGCAGGAGCACGCAGAAATTATCGAACCAGCTGACCACGCCCTGCAGCTTGACGCCGTTGACGAGGAAGATGGTCAGGGGGGTCTTGGCCTTGCGGACGCTGTTGAGGAAGGTGTCCTGCAGGTTCTGCTTTTTTTCGCTCATGGCTTTTCGCCCTTTTCTCCGATCGAGGGGCCACGCGCCCCCACACACATAAGGCAAGCTAGTCCAACCCAGAGCCGCCGTGCAATCACGGTCGGCCCGTTCAGAGGGCGGTCTGCTTCGCCCGTTCGATATAGAGGCTCCGCAGGCGCTTCGCCACCGGCCCCGGCTCGCCATCGCCGATCGGATGCCCGTCGATCTTCACCACCGGCAGGACGAGAGAGCCTGCGCCGGTGATGAAGGCTTCCTTGGCGCCGGCCATCTCCTGCGGCGTGAACGGGCGCTCTTCGACCTTCAGCTGGGCGTGGGCGATCACGTCGAGCAGGGTGTGGCGGGTGACGCCGCGCAGGATGTTGGCGCCGGTATCGCGGGTGCGCAGCACGCCGGCCTGATCGAGAATCCAGGCATTGGCCGAGGCGCCCTCGGTGATGAGCCCCGCCTCGTCGACGAACAGGGCCTCGGCCGCCCCCTGCTCCCGGGCCGCCTGGCGGGCCAGGACGTTGGGCAACAGGCCGACGGTCTTGATGTCGCAGCGGCCCCAGCGGTTCTCCGGCGTGGTGATCACCGAGATCCCCAGCGCCGCCTTGGCCTCGCTCGCCGCCCGATCCAGGGCCTTGGCGGTGATCACCACGGCCGGGCGCAGGGGATGGTCGGGAAAGGCGTGGTCGCGGGGGGCGACGCCGCGGCTGATCTGCAGATAGATCAACCCCTCGCGCACCTTGTTCCGGCGCAGCACCTCGCGGAGCACGATGGTCAGGGCCGCGCGCGACATGGGCTCTGGGATCCGCAGTTCGCCCAGGCTGCGCTTCAGGCGCGCAAAATGGCCCTCGGCGTCGGCGAGCTTGCCGTCGAACACCGACCAGACCTCATAGACGGCATCGGCGAGCTGGTAGCCCCGGTCCTCGATATGGACCGCGGCTTCGGAATGGGGGCCATAACGGCCGTTCACATAGGCGATACGCCCCATGACTATTCGACGCCCTCCTCGAGCGCACGGGCCCCGGAAAGACCCAGGGACTTGAGTTTGCGGTGAAGGGCCGAGCGCTCCATGCCGATGAAGGCCGCGGTCCGCGAAATATTGCCGGAGAACCGCATCATCTGAGCGCTGAGATATTCCCGCTCGAAGGTCTCGCGGGCCTCGCGCAGCGGCAGGGCGATGATCTTGTCGGCCCCCATCATCCCACCGCCATCCCCGGGCGGGGCGTCCGAGGGCACCATCTCGGCGGTGATCGGCTCGGCCGGATCGCCGGAGCTGAGGATCAGCATCCGCTCCACCACATTGCGCAGCTGCCGCAGATTGCCCGGCCAGGGCCGGACCTGCAGGGAGGCGATGGCGTCCTCGGCCAGGACGCGCCGGGGCATGCCGCTGGCCTCGCAGATGCGCTCGATGAAGTTCTCCACCAGTTCGGGGATGTCCTCCCGACGTTCCGAGACGCCCGGCACGGCCACGGGCACCACGTTCAGGCGGTGGAACAGGTCTTCGCGGAACCGGCCCTCGGCGATCTCTTCACGCAGATTGCGCGAGGTGGACGAGATCACCCGCACATCCACCTGGACGTCGGCGTCGCCGTTCACCCTGCGGAACCGCTGTTCGACCAGCACCCGCAGGATGCGGCTCTGGGTCTCCCGGGGCATGTCGGCCACTTCGTCGAGATAGAGGGTGCCGGCATGGGCGCGTTCGAACACGCCGATCTTGCCCGGGCGGCCCGCCTCCCCTTCCACCCCGAAGAGCTCCACGTCCATGCGTTCCGGCGTCATGCCGGCGGCGCTGATGGCCACGAACTCGCCCTTGGCCCGGGGGCTGCCGGAATGGATCAGGCGCGCCACGGTCTCCTTGCCTGAGCCGGGGGGGCCGGCGATCAGCACGCGGCTGTTGGCGGCGGCCAGCTTGGCGATCATCTGGCGCAGGTGCTGGGCGGGCATGGACTTGCCGATCAGACCCTCGGGCATGATGGCCTGGGTCCGAAGACGGCGGTTTTCTCGGCGCAGATTGGCCGCCTCAAGGGCGCGTTCGACCACCAGCAGCAGCCGGTCGGACTTGAAGGGCTTCTCCAGGAAGTCGTAGGCGCCGCGCTTGATGGCGCTGACGGCCGTCTCGATATTGCCGTGGCCCGAGATCATCACCACGGGCAGATCCGGGTCGAGGGACTTGACCAGGTCGAGCAGCTCCAGCCCGTCCATGCCGCCGCCCTGCATCCAGATATCCAGGATCAGCAGGGAGGGCCGCCGGGCCCGCACAGCCGCCAGGGCGGACTCGGAGTCCGAGGCGGTGCGCACCTCATAGCCCTCGTCGGCCAGGATCCCCGCAACCAGGTCGCGGATGTCGGCCTCGTCGTCCACCACCAGAACGTCAGCCGCCATGGGACTCTCCTTCGAGCATCATATCGGAGGCCGAGGGCGCGCCCGTCGGGCGGCCTCCAGCCGGGAGTTGCAGAATGGCGCGTGCGCCGCGGCCCCGCGTCGCATCGGCCAGGACCAGCTCGCCGCCATGGTCCTCCAGGATGCGCTTGACGATGGCCAGGCCCAGGCCCGTGCCCTTCTCGCGCGTCGTCACATAGGGCTCGGTCAGCCGGTCGCGATCCTTTTCCGGCAGGCCCACCCCATTGTCCTCCACCTCGATGGTGACGAGGTCGTCGGCCAGCCCCATCCGCACCCGGATACGTCCGGCCGGCTTGGGCGTCGCCTCCAGGCGGGCGTGCACGGCCTCGGCGGCGTTCTTCAGGATGTTGGTCAGGGCCTGGGCCAGCATGCGGCCATCGGCCATGGCCGAGGCTTCCGGCAAAGGCTCCTTCAGCTCGATCTCGATGTCCGGATTAGCCACGCGCTGCGAGAACACCTGGGCCCGGACCAACTCGGCCAGGTCCTGCGGCGAGAACCGGGGCGCGGGCATCCGGGCGAAGGCGGAGAACTCATCGACCATCCGGCCGATGTCGCCCACCTGGCGGACGATGGTGTCGGTGCAGCGGTCGAAGGTCTCCAGATCGGCGATGGGCACGTCCTTGCGGAACTTGCGCCGGATCCGTTCGGCCGACAGCTGGATGGGCGTCAGCG
>CAZERE010000013.1:0-43043 GCA_964515365.1 uncultured Phenylobacterium sp.
TCGGCGCGCCGAGCTTCATGAACCTGATCCCCGGAGCGGCATGATGAGCGATCCTCAGGTTCCCCAAGAGGCGCCCCCGAAGGCGCCCCAAGAGGCCCCCCAGCCCGCCCCTGCAGAGGCGCGGGCGCCTGGCCCGGATGCGGCCCAGAACGTCCACAAGGCCAAGCGGGGCCGCAATATCGCCCTGGCCCTGGGTCTTGTGAGCTTCGCCATTCTCGTCTTCCTCGTCACCGTCGTTCGATTGGGAGCCAACATCCTTGACCGCCCCCTCTGAGCCGACCGCGCCCCAGCCCGTCGACCGCAGCCGCCGCAACGCCCGGCTGGGCCTGATCTGCGTCGGCGTGTTCGCCGGCATGGTCGGCCTGGCCTATGCGTCGGTGCCGCTCTATCGCGCCTTCTGCCAGGTGACCGGCTTCGACGGCACCGTCAGCCGGGCCGAGGCGGCGCCGACCCAGGTGCTCGATCAGACCCTGAACATCCGGTTCGACACCAATGTCCGCAACCTGCCCTGGACCTTCCGCTCCGAGCAGGTGTCGCAGAGCCTGAAGATCGGCGAGACGGGTCTGGCCTTCTTCGACGTCACCAACAACGGTGATGCGCCGATCACCGGCCGGGCGGTCTATAACGTCGTGCCCGAGGCCGCCGGCGCCTATTTCCGCAAGCTGGAATGCTTCTGCTTTTCGGACCAGACGATCGCCCCGGGCGAGACCATCAAATTTCCCATGGTCTACTTCGTCGATCCCGAATACGCCGAGGACTTCGAGACCCGGAACAAGGCCGAGATCACCCTGTCCTACACCTTCTATCCGTCCAGCGAGGACGCCCAGGCGCAGGCGCGTACGCACGCCCCGACAGACCTGGCCGCTTCGGCTCTTGGCGGATCGCAAGCGGCGGGGCTATAGCACCATTCAGACCACCCGTCGGCGGAGAGAGCAGCCGGGCCGGCGGTACGAGATTATGAGGGGTTAGGACCGAGATGGCCCAAGCAGGCGTCAAGCACGACTATCACCTGGTGAATCCCAGCCCGTGGCCCCTGTTGGCCTCGCTGGGCGCCACCATCATGGCCGTGGGCCTGGTGACCTGGTGGAAGGGCCTGTTTGGCCTGCCCGCGGGCACCTGGTGGCTGTTCGCCGCCGGCTTCGTCCTGATCATGCTGGTGGCCACCGCCTGGTGGATCGACGTCACCAAGGAAGCCAACGCCGGCGATCACACTCCGGTGGTCTCCATCGGTCTGCGATACGGCATGATCCTGTTCATCGCCTCCGAAGTGATGTTCTTCGTCGCCTGGTTCTGGATCTTCTTCGAAATGGCGCTCTTCCATGAGCACCGCACGCTTTCGAGCATCGAGGAAGTCCGTCAGGCCTGGGCCACCTGGCCGCCGGCCGGCATCGAGACGGTCCCCGCCTGGAACCTGCCCCTGGTCAACACCCTGACCCTGCTGCTCTCGGGCACCACGGTCACCTGGGCGCACCATGCGCTGCAGCAGGGCGACCGCAAGGGCGCCAAGCTCGCCCTCATCCTGACCGTGATCCTGGGGGCGATCTTCAGCCTCATCCAGGCCTACGAGTACCACCACATCCTCTCGCACGAGTACTTCTTCTCCGAGAATGCGATGAACTCGGGGCTCTATGGCTCGTCCTTCTTCATGGCCACGGGCTTCCATGGCTTCCACGTCCTGGTCGGCACCATCTTCCTGCTGATCTGCCTGATGCGCCTGATGCGGGGCGGCTTCACCCCGGAGAAGCACTTCGGCTTCGAGGCGGCCGCCTGGTACTGGCACTTCGTCGACGTGGTGTGGCTCTTCCTGTTCGCCTTCATCTATGTGGTGTTTGGCGGGGCGGGCGGACACTAGCCGATGACGCGGCCCAATCCGCTCCTGTCGGGTCTCGCTGGTCGGTGCCCGAACTGCGGAGAGGGCCACCTCTTCGAGGGCTTCCTCAAGGTCGCCCCTCGGTGCGAGGCCTGCGGCTATGATCTGGCGAAGGCCGATTCCGGCGATGGTCCGGCGGTCTTCGTCATTCTCATCGCCGGCTTCGTCGTCGCCTTCGCCGCCCTCTATGTGGAGCTGGCCTTCACGCCGCCGATCTGGCTGCACCTTTTGCTCTGGCTGCCGCTCACCGTCATCGTCTCCCTGGGGCTCCTGCGCCCCATGAAGGGGGTCATGCTCGCCGCCCAGATCGCCAACCGGGCGTCCCAAGCCCGATCCGATGACTGACGCCACCGCCACCCGCCGCCTGCCCATCGGCCTGACCCTGGTGGTCCTGATCGCCCTGGGCATCCTCATCGCCCTGGGCGTCTGGCAGCTTCAGCGGCTGGGTTGGAAGTCCGACCTGCTGGCCCAGATCGAGGCCCGCTCCACCGCCGAGCCGGTCCCGGCCGGCGAGATCCTGGCCCGCGCGGGGCAGGGGGAGGATGTGGGCTTCTATCGCGTGCGCCTGACCTGTCCGGGCCTCGACACCGCCCCCTTCCTGCAGCTCTACGGCCTCAAGAACGGCCAGGCCGGCCAGAGGCTGTTCTCCGCCTGCCCCGTGGAGGGCGGCGCCTATCGCAGCGTCCTGGTGGACCGGGGCTTCGTCCCCGACACGGTGGAGGCCCGCCCGCCGGTGGCCAGCGAGCGCGGCGCGACGCCGGTCGAGGTGGTCGGCCTGCTCCGCGAGCCGGACGCCCCGAACTTCGTCACCCCCGACAATCAGCCGGCCCAGAACCTGTGGTACGGCAGCGACGTGCCGGCCATGGCCGAGGCCCTGGGCGCCGAAGCGCCGGCCCCGGTCTTCCTGCTGGCCGAAACCTCCAGCAATCCCGACTTCGCCGCCCTGGACCCCACGCCCCTTCCTGGCGAGATCGCCAACCGCCATCTGGAATACGCCCTGACCTGGTTCGGCCTTGCGGGCGCCCTTATCGCCGTCTATGCCGCCATGCTCTGGCGCAGATGGAAGAGTTGATGCGGTATGTCTCCACCCGGGGCCAGGCCCCGGCGGTCGGCTTTGTAGACGCGGTTCTGGCTGGCCTCGCCCCCGACGGCGGGCTCTATGTGCCCGAGACCTGGCCGACCTTCACGCCGGAAGAGATCACCGCCTTCCGCGGCAAGCCCTACGCCCATGTGGCCGCCGAGGTCCTGGCCCGCTTCGTCGGTGACGAAATCCCCCGCGAGGCGGTGAACGCCATGTGCGAGGAGGCCTACGCCACCTTCGCCCACGCCGCGGTCGTCCCCCTGGTCCAGATCGGGCCGGACGCCTTCCTGGCCGAGCTGTTCCACGGACCGAGCCTGGCCTTCAAGGACGTGGCCATGCAGTTGCTGGCCCGCCTCTACGAGCACGTCCTGGCGGGGCAGGCCCGGGTCCAGACCATTCTCTGCGCCACATCGGGCGACACCGGCGGCGCCGCCGTCGAGGCCTTCCGCGGCCGAGCCCATGTGCGGGTCTGCGCCCTGTTCCCCGAAGGCCGGATCTCCGAGGTCCAGCGCCGGTTCATGACCACCGCGACCGAGGACAATGTCCGCTGCGTCGCTGTCCAGGGCACCTTCGACGACTGCCAGGCCATCGTGAAGGCGGCCTTCCAGGACCAGAGCCTGCGCCAGGCGGTGGACCTCACCGGGGTCAACTCGATCAACTTCGCCCGGATCGTGGCCCAGAGCGTCTACTACTTCACCACCGCCGTGGCCGTAGGCGCGCCGGAACGGGCCATCTCCTACTGCGTGCCCTCGGGCAATTTCGGCGACGCCTTCGCCGGCTTCGTCGCCCGCCAGATGGGGCTGCCCATCGAGCGCATCGTGGTGGCCACCAATTCCAACGACATTCTCGCGCGCGCCTTCGCCGACGGCCGCTACGCCCGCGGCGAGGTGATGGCCACCCAGAGCCCGGCCATGGACATCCAGTCGGCCTCCAACTTCGAGCGGCTCTATTTCGAAGCCGTGCGCCGGGAGGCTGTCGAGACCGCGCGGGCCTTCACCGCCTTTGGCGAGGCCGGCCATATCGACATCCCGCCCGCCGCCCAGGCCTTCATGGGCGAGCTGTTCACCGGCGTGGCCGTCAGCGAGGACGAGACCGCCCGCACCATGCTGGCGACCCTGAACGAGACCGGCGAGCTCATCGACCCGCACCCCGCCGTGGGCGTGGCGGCCCTGCGCCAGTCCCGGGACCTGGCCGGCCCCATCATCGTGCTGTCCACCGCCCATCCCGCCAAGTTCCCCGAGGCGGTCGCCGCGGCCACCGCGGTCACGCCGGACCTGCCGCGCTGGACCCAGAGCCTGGCGGCGCGTCCCGAGCGTTTCGACCGGCTGCCGGCCGACGCCGAGGCCATCAAGGCCTGCGTCCGCGCCTTCGCCGAGAGCTAGGGTTTGGCTTCGGTTCACCGCCTGACCAATGGCGTCCGGGTCGTCTGCGACCCGATCCCCGGCCTTGAGACGGCCGCCCTCTGCGTCGTGGCGGGCCGTGGCGCGCGCTACGAAGACGCGGCGCGGTCGGGCTGGTCCCACCTGCTCGAACACATGGTCTTCAAGGGCGCCGGCGCCCGCTCGGCCATGGAGATCGTCGAGGCCATCGAGGCCCAGGGCGGGCAGATCAACGCCGCCACCGGCTATGAGCGGACCAGCTTCCAGGTGCGCTGCCTGACGGGCGGTCTCGACCTGGGCTCGGCCGTGCTGGCCGATCTGGTCCTGGCGCCGCGCATGGACGCGGGCGACCTCGCCCGGGAAAAGCAGGTGGTCGGCCAGGAGATCGCCGAGGCCGCCGACACCCCTGACGACCTGGTGTTCGAAATGGCCCAGGCCGCCGCCTATGGCGACCAGCCCCTGGGCCGCTCGATCCTCGGCACTACCGGTTCGATCGCCAGCGCCGATCCGGCCAGCCTGTCGGACTGGCGGGCCTGCCTCTACGACCCCCAGTCCCTGGTGGTCAGCGCCGCCGGGGCCGTGGACGAAGCCGCCCTGCTGGCCCTGGCCGAGCGGGACTTCGGCGGCGCCCGGTCGCCCGCCGCCGGCGCGCCCATCGCGCCGCCCGCCTTCTTCACCGGCGGCGAGGCGGTGAGCGCCAAGACGCTGGAGCAGGCCAATCTGGTCTTCCTGTTGCCCAGCGTCGGGGTCAGCGATCCGGACTATTTCGCCCTGCGCCTGTTCGCCGAAATCCTCGGCGGCGGCATGGCCTCGCGCCTGTTCCAGGAAGCCCGGGAAAAGCGCGGCCTGGCCTATGCGGTGGACGCCTATAGCGAGACCTATGCCGACCAGGGCGTGCTCGGCGTCTTCGCCGGCTGCGCGGCCAAGGACGCCGTCGAGCTGGCCAAGGTGGCCGCCGGCGAGATCGCGGGCCTGGGCGAGAGCGTCAGCGAGGCCGAACTGGCCCGCGCCAAGGCCCAGCTGAAGGGCGCCATGTTCATGATGCGGGAATCGCCCCTGGCCCGGGCCGAACAGACCGCCGCCCAGCTCCTGCTGTTCGACCGCCCCCTGCCGCCGGCCGAGATCGCTGCGGGGATCGAAGCCGTGCGGCCGGCCGATCTCGCCCGCCTGGGGGCGGCCATGTGCGCCAGCGGCCGGGCCGCGGTCTCGGTGCTCGGACCCCGCCAGGCTGGCCCTGCGGCCCAGGCCTTTACGCGGGCCTTGTTCGGGTAGGCTTGAGCGACTTACGCGCCCAGTTCATCAGTCACGCTTGACGCCGCGCCTTTTCGAGGCCGCAATTCCCAAATGGCTTTGTTGGACTGGATCGCCTCGGAAGGCGGACTGCGGGTGGTGGGGGAGGGCGTGCTGCTGCGCCCGCCCCGGCCCGCCGATTATGCGGAATGGCGCGAGCTGCGGGCGGCGTCACGGGCCTTTCTGCAACCCTGGGAGCCGACCTGGCCGGCCGACGATCTGACCCGTGTGGCCTTCCGCCGCCGCCTGTCGGCCTATGCCCGCGACCGGGACGCCGGCGTGGCCTTCAGCTTCTTCGTGTTCCAGGAATCCGACGGCGCGCTGAGCGGCGGCATCACCCTGTCCAATATCCGCCGGGGCGTCGCCCAGATGGGGACGGTGGGTTACTGGTGCGGCCAGAGCTTCGCCCGGCGGGGCCTGACCCTGGCCGCGGCCCGGGCGCTCAACGGCTTCGCCTTCGACACCCTGGGCCTCCATCGGCTGGAGGCGGCCTGCCTGCCGCACAACGACGCCTCGCGCCGATTGCTCGCCAAGGCGGGCTTCCAGGAGGAGGGGTTCGCCAAGGCTTATCTGAAAATTAACGGCGTTTGGCGAGATCATGTCCTGTTCGGACAGGTCTCTCCCCGCGGCGGGCGCGACCGGTCGGCGGACGCTGTTTCAGTTTAGCCGGCAAGCGCCGGCCTCGAGAGGCCATGCCGAGCGACCGTTGGATCTGGGACGCCACCACCACACTGGAAGCGCTGGGCGCGGCCGATGTGGCCCTGTGGCATTGGGAGCCGGAGCGCGACCAGCTCCGCTTCACCGGAGCCTCGCGGGCCCTTGGCCTGGGCCCGCTCGCCCCCGAATGCTCGTCAGCGGCCATGCGCGCCCTGGCCCTGCCCCAGGACCGCGCCCGCGCCGACGAGGTGCTGAGGGTGCAGGAGCCGGGCTCCGAGATCGCCGTGCGCCTGCGCATGCGCGGCGGCGGGGTCTGCATCTGGCGGGGCATCTGGCTTGAGGAGGGCGTCCGCGCCGCCGGCGTCGTCGCCGCCGAGACCAAGTTCGCCGCGTCGGATCTCGACAATCTGACGGGCCTGCTGGATCGCAAGAGCTTCATCCTGCGGGCGCGCGAGCACCTGCAACACCCTGGGGACTACGAGCTGGTGGTGGCCGTGCTCGAACGTCTGCGCCGGCTGACCGAGGCCCGGGGGCATGGACGCGCCGACCTGGTGCTGGCGGCCCTGGGCTCGCGCCTGGCCGCGGCCTTCCGGCCTGGGGTGCTGTTATCCCGCGTCGGCGAGGACGAGTTCGGCGTGCTGGCGCCGGTGGGCGACGTCCCGACCAGCGAAATCCTCCGCCACGCCCTGGAGCGGCCCCTGCGCGTGGCGGGCTTCGACATCCATCCGACCCTCTCGGTGGGCGCGGTGCGGGCCAAGGGCGGCGACGAAGCCCCCGAAGCGGCCGAGCTGCTGCGCCGGGCCGAGCTGGCCGTCGAGGCGGCCAAGACCGGCGGCCGGGGCGGGGCGGCGGCCTACGGGCGCAGCCTGGAAAGCGACGGCCTCTCGCGCCTGGCCCTGGAGAGCGACCTGCGCGGCGCCATCGGCCGCGGCGAACTGATGCCCTACTACCAGCCGATCGTGCGCCTCTCGACCGGCGCCCTGTCGGGCTTCGAGGCCCTGGTCCGCTGGCGCCACCCCAGGCGGGGCCTGCTGGCGCCCGACCAGTTCCTGCCGCTCTGCGAAGAGATGGGCCTGATGAGCGCGCTCGGCGCCCACATGATGCGCGAGGCCGCCGGCCAGCTCGCCATCTGGCGCGAGACCCACCGGGCGTCCGGCGAGCTGACGGTGGCGGTGAACCTTTCCACCGGCGAGATCGACCGCCCGGACCTGATTCCCGACGTCATCCAGATCCTGCGCGACACCGGCCTGCCGCCGGGCGCCCTGAAGCTGGAGGTGACCGAGAGCGACGTCATGCGCGATCCCGACCGGGCCGCGGTGATCCTGCGCAACCTGCGCCAGGCCGGCGTGCGCCTGGCCCTGGATGATTTCGGCACCGGCTTCTCGTCGCTCTCCTATCTGACGAGGCTGCCCTTCGACACCCTGAAGATCGACCGCTATTTCGTGCGGACCATGGCCACCGACGCCGGCTCGGCCAAGATCGTCTCCTCCGTCGTGAAGCTCGGCCAGGACCTGGATCTGGAAGTGGTCGCCGAAGGGGTGGAGAACGCCGGCATGGCCCGCCAGCTGCTGGCCCTGGGCTGCGACTATGGCCAGGGCTTCGGCTATGCGCCGGCGCTGTCGGCCCCGGAGGCCGGGGTCTATCTCAAGGAAAGCTATGTGGACGGCGCCGCGCCGGTGAAGGCCCGCGGCTAGGCCCGCCTAGGCCTGACCCGCGGCGGCCGACAACAGGCCGGGATCCACCCCCAGCTTGGCCAGGGCCTGGGACCACTTGTGGTCGTGATCATCGCCAAACAGCAGGATTTCGTCGGCCGCGCAGGTCAGCCAGACATTGTCGCGCAGTTCCTGCTCCAGCTGGCCCGCGCCCCAGCCGGCATAGCCGAGCGCCATGACGCTGCGGCGCGGTCCCTGGCCGTGGGCCAGGACCTCCAGCACTTCGCGGGTGGCGGTCAAGGCGAGATCCTCGCCGACCGGCAGGCTGCTCTCGCTGCGATAGTCCGAGGTATGGAGTACGAAGCCGCGCTCCCGCTCCACCGGACCGCCGATCAGGATCGGCTCATCAAGCGCCGGTGCGGATTCCGAGGTCGCTTCGATCTCCAGCCGCTCCAGCAGGTCGGCCAGCATCAGCCCGTCCACCGGGCGATTGAGGGTCAGACCCATGGCGTGCTCGTCGTCGTGGGCGCAGACCAGCACCACGGCGCGCTCGAACCTCGGATCGCCGATGCCGGGCATGGCGATCAGCAGCTGTCCGGAGAGGTAGCCGCCGTGCGGGCCGGCGTCGGGATCAATATGGGCCATGGCCTATAGTTTGAGGTGTAACGCGGCGCTTTCAAGACACATCGGCCGGACTGAGGTTGAAGGGATCGACCAAAGCGTTATGTGCTGGGCCAGCGCCCATTCCGGCGATCCCTTCAGGAGCACGGCCATGACCATCAAAGTCGGCGACAAGCTGCCCGCAGTCACCCTCACCCAAGCCACCCTGGACGGCCCCAAGCCGGTCTCCACCGATGATGTGTTCAAGGGCAAGAAGGTCGCCCTGTTCGCCGTGCCCGGCGCCTTCACCCCCACCTGCTCGGCGCGCCACCTGCCGGGCTATGTGGACAAGGCCGAGACCCTGAAGGGCCAGGGCGTCGACCTGATCGCCTGCCTGTCGGTCAACGACGCCTTCGTCATGAAGGCCTGGGGCGAATCCCAGGCGGTCGGCGAGGACATCATGATGCTGGCCGACGGCAGCGGCGACTTCACCCGGGCCGTGGGCCTGACCATGGACGCGACCAAGTTCGGCATGGGCGAGCGCTCGCAGCGCTATTCCATGATCGTCGAGGACGGCGTCGTGACGTCGCTGAACATCGAGGAGCCCGGCGAGTTCCGCGTGTCCTCGGCCGAGTATCTCGTGGACCAGCTCGGCGGCTAGAGCGCGTTCCGATAGGTGGGAACCGGTTATCGGATCAAAACGCGCTCAAGACTTGGAGTTTAGAGCCTGATTCAACGATCAGACGGTTCCGTCTGATCGCATCAGGCTCTAGGGCTCTAGCGGGCGGCGGAACGCCATTCCGAGCCGGGCCGTTTGGACTGGATCGAAACGGGAGCCGCCGCCCATGGCCATCTATGATGATCTGTCCGCGCTGTTCATCAACTGCAGCCTGAAGCCCTCACGGGAGCCCTCCAACACCGAGGCCCTGATGAAGGTCAGCCAGGGCGTCATGGCTGCCAACGGGGTGAGCGTCGAGACGATCCGCGCCGCCGACCTCGATATCGCGCCGGGCGTGCAGCCCGACATGCGCGAGCATGGCTTCGACCGCGATGACTGGCCCGACGTGCAGGCCAAGGTGATGGCGGCCGACATCCTGGTGATCGGCACGCCGATCTGGCTGGGGGACAAGTCGTCGATCTGCACCCGGGTGGTCGAGCGGCTCTATGGCTATTCCGGCAAGTTGAACGCCAAGGGCCAGTACGCCTATTACGGCCGGGTCGCCGGCTGTGTGATCACCGGCAATGAGGACGGCGCCAAGCACTGCGCCATGAACCTGCTCTATTCCCTGCAGCACCTGGGCTATGTCATTCCGCCCCAGGCCGACGCCGGCTGGGTGGGCGAAGCGGGGCCGGGTCCCTCCTATGCGGACGAGGACTCCGGCGGACCGCAGAACGACTTCACCCAGCGCAACACCACCTTCGCCGCCTGGAACCTGATGCACATGGCCCGTATGCTCAAGGATGCAGGCGGCCTGCCGGCCTATGGCAACCTGCCGGAGGCCTGGGAGGCCGGCGCGAGATTCGACCATCCCAATCCTGAATACCGCTGACGACAGTCCCAGGAGACCCCATGCCCGGCGTTAGATTCGACTTCGAGAACGCGTCCGGGCGACGGCTCTCCGGCGTGCTGGAGACGGGCGCGTCGAGCCCTCGGGCCTATGTCGTCTTCGCCCACTGCTTCACCTGCGACAAGCGTTCGCACGCCGCGGTGCGGATCAGCCGCGCCCTGGCCGACAAGGGCTTCGGCGTGCTGCGCTTCGACTTCACCGGCCTTGGCGAGAGCGAGGGCGAGTTCGGGCAGGGCCTCTCCAGCGACGTCACCGATGTGGTCAGCGCCGTCGAGGCGATGAACGCCGCGGGCCATGAGGTTCAGGTGCTGGTGGGCCACAGCTTCGGCGGCGCCGCCGTCCTGGCCGCCGCGGGCCAGTGTCCCACCGTGCGCGCCGTGGCTGTGGTCAACGCCCCGGCCTCGGCCGAACATGTGCTGCGCCATATTGAGGGCGTGGAGTCTTCGGGCGAGGCCGCGGGGCCGGTTCCGGTGGAAATCGCCGGCCGCCGGTTCGAGCTGGGCGCGGGCTTTATCGCCGATCTGGCGCAGCAGGATCAGGCTCAGCGGATCGCCCATCTGAAGCGGGCCCTGCTGATCCTGCACGCGCCGCGGGACGAGGTGGTGGGCATCGACAACGCCACCGAGATCTTTGTGGCCGCCCGCCACCCCAAGAGCTTCATCTCCCTGGACGACGCCGACCACCTGCTGAGCGCCAAGGCCGACTCCGACTATGCCGCCGCCGTCATCTCCGCCTGGGCGGCCCGCTATCTCACGGCGCCTGCAGCGGCGCCGGAGGTCTCCCGCGAAGCGGTCCGGGTGGAGGAGACCGGGGAGGGCAAGTTCCAGGTCGCCATACAGGCTGGTCCGGCCCGGTTCCTCGCCGACGAGCCGGTGGATGTAGGCGGGATGGACTCTGGGCCCAGCCCCTATGATCTGCTGGGCGCGGCGCTGGGCGCCTGCACGGCCATGACCTGCCGCCTCTATGCCGACCGCAAGGGCTGGCCCCTGGAGAAGGTCAGCGTCGAGGTCACCCATGAGGCGCGCACGGCGACGACCAAGGACCGGTTCGTCCGCGAGATCGGCCTGGAGGGCGAGCTCGACGCCGACCAAAGGGTGCGCATCATTGAGATCGCTGAGAAATGCCCGGTCCACCGGACCCTCACCGAAGGCGCCGAGGTCGTCACCCATGCTCGGCCGGAGCCTGCGCCGACGCTCGAAGCCACCGACCGGGGTGAGCACTATGCGCGGATGGAAGCGGCCTGCGCCGACGACGATCCGGCGACGCCTTGTCCGGAACAGGCTTGACCTGACGCGAGGTGAATCCCCTCAACTCATCGCCGACGAGAGCCAAGGGAGACGCCGCCATGAAGTTCTACAATTCCGTCGGGCCCAATCCACACGTGGTGCGCATGTTCATGGCCGAGAAGGGCCTGGATATTCCGCAACAGCAGGTCGACCTGATGAAGGGCGAGAACCGCCAGCCGCCCTATGCGCACAAGGTCAATGTGGCCGGCCAGATGCCGGCGCTGGAGCTGGATGACGGAACCGTCGTCTGCGAGATCACCGCCATCTGCGAATATCTGGAAGAGATCGCCCCGCAGCCGGTGCTGATCGGCGCCACGCCTGCCGAGCGGGCCGAAACCCGCATGTGGACCCGCCGGATCGACCTCAATATCGTCGAGCCCCTCACCAGCGGATTCCGCGCCGCCGAGGGCCGGCCGCTGTTCGAGAGCCGCTTCCGCCTGGTGCGCCCCGAGGCCGCCGAGGACCTGAAGGCCATCGCCAAGGACAAGATTCTCTGGCTCGACGGCCTGATGGAGGGGCGCGACTTCGTGTGCGGCGACCGCTTCAGCCTGGCCGACATCCTGCTGTTCTGCTTCCTGGCCTTCGGGACCCAGGTGGGCCAGCCCCTGCCGGCCGAAGCCAAGTGGCTGCCAGGCTGGTTCGAGCGTGTGAAGGGCCGGCCCAGCGCGGCGGCCTGAACAGGCCTAGCTGTCGATCGGCACGATCTCGCTGAGGGTGGGCCCGATCTCGTCATGGAGGACGAGGTCGGCCGCCTCGTCCTGGTCGGTGGGCTCGCGATTGACGATGGCCAGGGCGGCGCCGCGGCGCTTGGCCAGCAGGGGAAAATCCGCGGCCGGATAGACCACCAGGGACGAGCCCAGCACCAGGAAGAGGTCGCAGGACAGCGTCGCGGCCGTGGCCCGCTTCATCGGCGTCTCAGGCATGGCCTGGCCAAACGAGATGGTGGCGGTCTTCACCAGCTCGCCGCACTCGCGGCAGGTGGGGATGTCGCCGGTGGTTTCGAACTCATGCTTCAGCTGGGGCAGCTCGTGGCGGAGGCCGCAGGCCAGACAGGTGGCGTAGCTGGCGTTGCCGTGCAGCTCGATGATGCGGTCGGCGGGCACGCCCGAGGCCTGGTGCAGGTTGTCGACATTCTGGGTGATGACGGCGCTGACCTGGCCCTTGGCCACCAGACGGGCCACGGCGTGGTGGCCGGCGTTGGGCTCGCGGCCCGTCCAGCCGGCGCGGCCGGCGAAGGCGCGGGTCCAGGCTTCGCGGCGCGTCTCCTCGCTGGCCACGAAGTCCTGGAAGTAGATGGGCTTCATCTTGCTCCATACCCCGCCGGGGCTGCGGAAGTCGGGGATGCCGGACTCCGTGGAGATGCCGGCGCCAGTGAAGACGACGATGTTCCGTGCGCCCTCGATCAGTCGGGCGAGCTCCTGGCGTGGGTTCATACCGGCGTCTCCTCGGGCTTGGCCGTCGGGGCGCTGGCGGGGGGCGACTTGCTGGGGGGTTTCGGGGCCGCCTGGGGCGGCGTCTTGCGATCCAGGCCCAGCCGCTTGGCCAGCAGGCCGATGGTCGGCCCCTGGATCACGCTGGAGGCCAGCACGACGAAGAAGACGATGTTGAACATCGACTGGGCGTCGTCCACGCCGGCGACGATGCCGAAGGTGGCCAGGACAATGGGCACGGCGCCGCGCAGGCCCGCCCAGGAGACGAACAGCTTGGTGCGCCAGTCGAACTGGCGGAACGGGGCGAGGCTGATGAAGACGCTGGCGGGCCGCGCCACCAGCATCAGCACCGCCGTAATCGCCAGGCCATCCAGGGCGACGCCGGGGAGCTGGTGGGGGAAGACCACCAGGCCGAGGGTGAGGAACATCACCACCTGGGCCAACCAGGCCAGGCCATCCTGGAACTGCGACACCGCCCGGCGGCCGGGGTACTCCCGGTTGCCCGCCAGCACGCCGGCCACATAGGCGGCCAGGAATCCACTTCCCGTCAGCACGCCGGCCAGGCCGAAGGCCAGGAGGGCCGCGGCCACGGAGACCACCAGGAACAGGCCGCCCTGGCGAAGCTTGGCCCGGGTCAGGATGACGGTGAACCCGTAGCCGATGGCCAGGCCGATGGCGGCGCCCAGGATCATCTGCAGCAGGAAGTCGGGCACGAAGCTCAGCAGCGGCGTCGACGGGACGGCGATCAGGGCCAGGGCGACGCCCACCAGGAAGATGGCCATGGGGTCGTTGGAGCCGCTCTCCAGCTCGATCAGGGCCAGGACGTCCTCGCGGATCTTGGTCTCCTGGTTGCGCAGGACCGCAAAGACGGCGGCCGCATCGGTGGAGGCCACCACGCTGCCCAGCAGGAAGCCCTGCAGGAGGCTGAACTCCAGAAGCAGAATGGCCGTCAGGCTGACGATTCCGGCGCTGATCACCACCCCCACCGTGGCCAGGACCAGGGCCGGCGTCAGGACCGGGCGCACCGCCTTCCAGGGGGTGTCGAGTCCCCCGGAGAAGAGGATGAAGATCAGGCAGGCCACGCCTATGGTCTGGGCCACCTGATAGTCGGCGAAGCCGATCCCGCCAGGCCCGTCCGAGCCGGCCAGCATGCCGAGCGCCAGGAACCCGATCAGGGCCGGCACGCCGAACCTGCTGGACAGGGTGCCGGCCAAGACGGTGGTCAGCAGCAGCACGCCCGTGACGAGCAGGAAGAGTTCAGGCGTGAGCGAAAGCATGACTGTCTAGTTCGTCCATGCCTCGCCCAGCCGCAAGCCCTGAGGCTTGCAAAGCCTCATTCGACGGGCTTGGCGCGGTACGACTCCTCGTCCAGCTCGCCTTCCCACTTGGCGACCGTGACGGCCACGGCCAGGTCGGAGGTGTTGTTGGCCACCGTGCGGGTCATGTCGAGCAGCCGGTCGAAGGGGAGGACGAAGCCCACCACCAGGGCGGTCTGTTCGGGCGAGACGCCCATGGTGGTCAGCACCGCGGCCAGCATGAACAGCGAGGCCGACGGGATGGGCGCCGTGCCCACCGACACCAGGATCGTGGTCAGGCCCGCCAGCAGGTACTGGGTCAGGGTCAGCTCGATGCCGAAGGCCTGGGCGGTGAACATGGCCAGCAGGCCGATATAGAGGGCGGTGCCGTCCATCGAGACCGTGGTGCCCAGCGGCAGGGCGGTGGAGGCCACCGTGTGGCTGACCCCCAGGTTCTTCTCGGCCACCCGCATCGACACCGGCAGGGTCGCGGCGCTGGACGAGGTGGAGAAGGCGACCATCACCGCGTCGGGAATGTCGCGGAAGAAGGGCCAGATCGGCAGGCCGGCCAGCACCCGCAGCATGCCGCCATGGACCAGCAGGATGTGGATGATGCAGCCCAGCAGCAGGGCCGCGGCCAGCAGGAAGATGTTGTAGAAGACGCTCAGGCCCGCGGTGCCCATGACCCAGGCCATCAGGGCGAAGACGCCGAAGGGGGCGGTCTCCATCACCAGGCGAGTGATGTAGAGGACGATCTCCACCCCGGAATCGAACAGCTTGCGCACCGGATCGGCCTTCTCGCCGACCGCCAGGATGGCCGCGCCCACCAGGAAGGAGAAGAAGATCACCGCCAGGATGTCGCCCCGAGCCAGGGCCTCGATGGGGTTCAGGGGCACGATGCCGAGCAGCTGTTCGCTGACCGGCGGCGCCGTGCCGACCGCCTCGGGCGTGACGCCTTCGAAGGTGACGCCCTTGCCCGGACCAAACAGGGTGCCCATGACCATGCCGACCCCGACCGCAATGGCGGTGGTCAGCAGGTAGAGGAAGATGGTCTTGGCGCCGATGGAGCCCAGTCGCCGGGGGTCGCCCATGCCCGCCACGCCGGCGACGATGGAGACGAAGACCAGGGGCACGACGATCATGCGGATCAGCCGCACGAACAGGTCGCCGATCCATTTGATGGCGTTCGCCTGCTCGCCCAGCAGCAGGCCGGCGATCACGCCAAGGACCAGGGCCAGCAGAATCCGCTTCCACAGGACGACATCGAACCACCAACGTTGAAGCAGGGTGCGTTTGGCGGGCGCCTCGACAGCGGGGCTCGGCGGCGGCGAATCGGTCATGCGACTCTCTATAATGAAACTGGGCCGCCCCAAGGCGGCGGTTCGGCGCAGGTTAGGGAGGTTATCGGCCTGCGCCAATGACTCTCGCCCGACTGTCCGCGCAAGACGCGCCAGACAAGGCGCACCCCAGGGGTTCGGGGTTCGAGGGCGAACCGCCGGAGCAGGCGCCCGCACTCTAGGCGCCGAATCCCGCCAGGCGCCCAAGTCGCAGGCGGGCTCTGGACCGGCGGCCCAATCGGTATTACGAAAATTGACGAACGTAATACTAGAGCCAAGATCGCCCCATGACCGTGGAACCGATTTCCCAGCTTGCCCGCCTCAGCGTCAGCCTGCCGGCCGAACTGCTGGCCCAGCTCGACGCCATGGTGGCCGAGCGCGACCTGCCCAGCCGTTCGCAGATGATCGCCGAGCTGATTCGCCATGAACTGGCCGAGCACAGCGAGGGCCGCGACGGCGCCATCCTGGCCGGCACCATCACCCTGATCTACCGCGCCGAGAGCGGCCGGGTGCGCCAGGCGCTCGCCCAGGCGCAGGGCTCTTTCCTGAAGGAGGTCATCTCCTCCCAGCACGTCTTCCTGGAGGACGATCAGTCCCTGGAGGTGCTGCTGGTCCAGGGCCCCTCGGAGCGCCTGCACATGCTCTGCGACGAACTGCGCCGGATCCGCGGCGTGCACCAGATCCGCCTCGTCACCACCCGCGCCCTGCTGCCGCCGCTGCACGCCCATGGCCGCGGGGGCAAGACCGCCCAGGCCGGAGGCGCGGCATGAGCGCCTCGTCCACCGCCGATCCCAGGAGCGCCCAGGCCCATGCCCGCGCCCAAGGGTCCGCCCGCGTCGAGGCCATGCCGACCGTGCCCCCGAGCGAGGCCCGCGACCTGCCGGCCGGGGTGGCGGCCGAAGACATGCTCTGGGAAGAGACGATCGGAGCCGGCGGCTACGCCGCCAAGCGCCTGAACCGCGGCGCGCGGCTGCGTCTCGTCGACCTGCAGGGCGACGCCTGCGCCTCCATGCTGGTGTTCAACGCCGAGACCCCCGTGGAGCGGCTGAATGTGGCCGACACGGTCAAGGTGCAGTGGAACGCCTATCTGGGCCAAGGCCGCCTGCTGCTCTCGGACATGGGCCGCGTTATGATGAGCCTGCTGGAGGACGGCGCCGAAACCCACGACGCCTTCTGCGGGGCGTCCAATGCGGCGTCCAACGCCCGCCAGTACGGGACCGGCGACAACTGGGGTCCGCACCCCAACGCCCGGGACCGCTTTTCCCTGGCGCTCGCCAAGTTCGGCCTGGGCCGCAGGGACATCCATCCCTGCATCAACTGGTTCAAGGGCGTGAAGATCGGGGCGGATGGCTCGGTGGAGACCCAGGTGGGCCCCTACGCCCCCGGTCGCAGCCTGACCCTGCGGGCGGAGATGGACCTGATCGTGGTGCTGGCCAACTGCCCCCATGTCCGCGACCCCCGCCCTGACTACAGCGTCACGCCGCTGCGGGTCAGCGCCTGGCGCGGGCCGGTGACGCCCATGGACGATCCGATCCGCAATGCGACGCCGGAGGGCCTGCGGGCCTTCCTGAACGTCGAAGACTATTTCCGTCGCTAGAAAGAGGGGCGCGCCATGACCGACACTGCTCTGGCCGGACTGCCTGGCCCCGTGCTGCATGACGAGATCGTGCCCGCCCTGGCCCCCTGGGATCATGTGGTGCGCAAGGGCGAGGTGCTGCGGATCATCGACCTGGAAGGCAATCAGGCCGTGGACTTCCTGATGTACGCGCTGGCCGACGACGCCGAGCGCTACAGCGCCCAGGACACCATCGCCGCCCAGGGCAACATCTTCCTGCGGACGGGTTCGGTGCTGCTGTCGAGCGAGGGAAACCCGATGGCCACGGTGCTGGGCACCTCGGTGGCCTATCACGACACCATCGGCGGGGCCTGCTCGTGCGAGAGCAACACCCTCCGCTATGGCCACCACACCAAGGGCCAGCACGCCTGCGTCGAGAACTTCCTGCAGGCCAACGCCCGCCACGGGCGCGGCAAGCGCGACATGGTCTCCAACATCAACTGGTTCATGAACGTACCGGTGGAGGCCGACGGGGCGCTGGGCATCGTCGACGGCATCTCCGCGCCGGGCCTCTATGTGGACATCCGCGCCGAGATGGATCTGGTGGCGGTGGTTTCGAACTGCCCCCAGATCAACAACCCCTGCAACGGCTTCAATCCGACGCCGGTGCGCATGATCATCGCCGCCTGAGCAGGGCCAGTTCAGTGTTCACCAAGGTTCTCGTCGCCAATCGCGGCGCCATCGCCTGCCGTATCCTGCGCACGCTCAAGGAGATGGGCGTGGCCTCGGTGGCGGTGTTTTCCGACGCCGACGCCGGCTCCCTGCATGTCAGCCAGGCTGACGAGGCGGTGCGGATCGGGCCGGCGCCCGCCGCCCAGTCCTATCTCGACGTCGAGGCCATCCTGGCTGCGGCCCGGGCGACGGGGGCCCAGGCCATCCATCCCGGCTATGGCTTCCTGAGCGAGAACGTGGCCTTCGCCGAGGCCTGCGAGGCGGCCGGGATCGCCTTCATCGGTCCGACGCCGGACAATATCCGCGCCTTCGGCCTCAAGCATACGGCCCGCGACCTGGCCCAGGCCCAGGGCGTGCCGCTGGCCCCGGGTACCGACCTGCTCACCGACGCTGCGGCGGCGCTGGCGGCGGCCGGGACGATCGGCTTCCCGGTGATCCTGAAGGCCACGGCCGGGGGCGGGGGCATCGGCATGCGGGTCTGCGAGGACGAAGCCGCCGTGGCCGAGGCCTTCGCCGCGGTCACCCGCCTGGCCGGCAGCAACTTCTCCGACGGCGGGGTCTTCCTGGAGCGCTATGTGCGTCAGGCCCGACACATCGAGGTTCAAGTGTTCGGCGACGGCCAGGGCCATGTGGTCGCGCTCGGCGAGCGGGACTGCTCCCTCCAGCGGCGCAACCAGAAGGTCATCGAGGAGACGCCGGCGCCGCACCTACCGGCCGCCACCCGGCAGGCCCTGATCGAGGCCGCCGTGCGCCTGACCTCGGCCGCCCGCTACCGCTCGGCCGGCACGGTGGAGTTCCTCTATGACGCCGAGCGCGACGACTTCTTCTTCCTGGAGGTGAACACCCGTCTGCAGGTGGAGCATGGGGTGACCGAGCAGGTCACCGGCGTCGACCTGGTGGCCTGGATGATCCGCGGCGCGGCCGGGGACTATGGCTTCCTGGACGGCTTTGAAGCCGCGCCCCGCGGCGCCTCGATCCAGGCCAGGCTCTATGCCGAGGATCCGGGACAGGACTACCGGCCCAGCTCCGGGGTTTTGACGGAGGTTCGCTTCCCCGAGGGCGTCCGCGCCGATTCCTGGGTGGTGGACGGGACCGAGGTCAGCGCCTTCTACGACCCCCTGCTGGCCAAGCTCATCGTTACCGCGCCGGATCGCGAGCAGGCGGTGGCGGCGCTGCAGGCGGCGTTGGATGACACGCGGCTGGCCGGGCTGGAAACCAACCTCGAATGGCTTCGCCAGGTGGCCCGCAGCGAGGCCTTCGTGTCGGGCCAGGTCTCGACTCGGGCGTTGGCCGACATCGCCTTCCAGCCCCAGACCATTCGTGTGCTGAGCGGCGGGCCGGCGACCACCGTCCAGGACTATCCCGGCCGACAGGGCTATTGGGATGTGGGCGTGCCGCCGTCCGGGCCCATGGACGCGCTCGCCTTCCGCCTGGGCAACCGCCTGCTGGGCAATATGGAGACCGCTGCGGGGCTGGAGATCACCGCCCTTGGCCCCACCCTTTTGTTCAATCGCACGGCCTCGGTCTGCCTGGCCGGCGCGGCCCTTGAGGCGAGCCTGGATGGCGCGCCGATCTACCCCTACGTCCCGTTCCAGATCGCCGCCGGCCAGACCCTGAAACTCGGACGGGTGAAGGGGCCGGGGCTTCGGGCCTATCTCCTGGTCCGCGGCGGGATCGACGTGCCGGCCTATCTGGGCAGCCGGTCGAGCTTCACCCTCGGGGGGTTTGGCGGCCATGCAGGTCGGACCCTGGCGGCTGGCGACGTCCTGCGGGTGGGCGATGGCCTGGTCGGCCCGCCGCGGGCGTCGCTGACGCAGGACCAGCAGCCATCCCTTACCAAGGCCTGGACGGTCCGGGTGCTGGCCGGTCCGCACGGGGCGCCGGACTTCTTCACTGAGGACGACGTGGCGATGATCGCCACCGCCTCGTGGAAGGTCCACTACAACTCCAATCGCACCGGCGTGCGCCTGATCGGACCCAAGCCGCAATGGGCCCGCCGCGACGGCGGCGAGGCGGGATTGCATCCCTCCAACATCCACGACAACGCCTACGCCATCGGCGCGGTGGACTTCACCGGCGACATGCCGATCATCCTGGGGCCGGACGGTCCCTCCCTGGGCGGGTTTGTCTGCCCCTTCGTGATCATCCAGGCCGATCTGTGGAAGGCCGGTCAGCTGGCGCCCGGCGACACGGTGAGCTTCCACGTCGTCAGCGACGACGAGGCCGTGGCGGCGGAGAAGGCCCTGGACGCCCTGATCGCCGGCGCCCCGCCGCCGGCCACGCCGCCGACGCCCGCGCCGGCCGTGCTCTCCAGCGACAGCCCGATCCTCGGCGTCATCGAGCCGGACGGGCATCGGCCCCGCGCCGTCTATCGCCGCCAGGGGGACCGCCACCTGCTGGTGGAATACGGGCCCATCGTCCTGGATCTCGAGCTGCGCCTGCGCATCCACGCCCTGATGCTCGAGCTTAAGACCATGGCGCTGCCCGGCGTCATCGACATCACCCCGGGCATCCGTTCGCTGCAGGTCCACTATGACAGCCGGGTGCTGTCGCAGGCCGAACTGCTGCGCGCCCTCACCGACGCCGAGGACCGGCTGGGGGGGCTCGACGACTTCGAAATCCCCTCCCGGGTGGTTCACCTGCCGCTCTCGTGGAAGGACCCGGCGATCTACGAGACCATCGACAAGTACATGGCCTCGGTCCGCGACGACGCCCCCTGGTGCCCGGACAACATCGAGTTCATCCGGCGGATCAACGGCCTGGCCAGCGAGGACGATGTCCATCGCATCGTCTTCGACGCCCGCTATCTGGTGATGGGCCTGGGCGACGTCTATCTGGGCGCGCCGGTGGCCACCCCCATCGATCCGCGCCACCGGCTGGTGACCACCAAGTACAACCCCGCCCGCACCTGGACGCCGCCCAATGTGGTCGGCATCGGCGGGGCCTATATGTGCGCCTATGGCATGGAGGGGCCGGGCGGCTACCCGCTCTTCGGCCGCACCATCCAGGTCTGGAACACCTACCGGCAGACGGGCGCCTTCACCGAGGGCAAGCCCTGGCTGCTGCGGTTCTTCGACCAGATCCGTTTCTTCCCCGTCAGCCACGAAGAGCTGACCGAGTGGCGCCGGGACTTCCCCCTGGGCCGGCGGGACATCCAGATCGACCAGGAGACCTTCCGCCTGTCGGACTATCGCCGCTTCCTGGCCGACAACGCCGGCAGCATCGAAGCCTTCCAGACCACCCGCGAGGCCGCCTTCGACGCCGAGCGCGCCGAGTGGGAGCGCCGGGGCGAGTTCGCCCGGGTCGAGGCCCTGGCCAGCGCCGCCGATGATGTGGCCGAGGCGCCGGAAATCGTCGTGCCCGACGGCGCCGAACTGGTGGAGGCGCCCCTGGGCGGCAGCGTCTGGAAGATGCTGGTCCAGCCCGGCGACCGGGTCGAGAAGGGCGCGGTCATCGCCATCATCGAGGCCATGAAGACCGAGTGCGATGTGACCAGCCCCAGCGCCGGCGTCGTCCGGCAGGTCTACGCCCAGGAACGCCAGGCCATTGCGCCGGGCGCGCCGATGATCGCCGTCGAACCCGCCTAGCCCGCCCGAGGACGCCCATGGAACGCCTGTCCGTCGCCGCCATCGCCTCTGAGGTCCGGTCCGGCCGCCAAAGCGCCGAGCAGGTCGCCCGCGACAGCCTGGCGCGGATCACCGCCTATGACGCGGTCCAGCCCCAGGCCTGGATCGAGCGCCCTAGGCCTGAGGACGTTCTGGCCGCCGCGCGGGCGGTGGACGGCCGCATCGCCGCGGGCGAGGACCTGCCCCTGGCCGGCGTGCCCTTTGCGGTGAAGGACAATATCGACGTCGCCGGCCTGCCCACCACCGCAGCCTGCCCCGCCTATGCCTACAGCCCGGACGAAACCGCCACGGTGGTCGCCCGCCTGCAGGCGGCCGGGGCGGTGATGATGGGTAAGACCAATCTCGACCAGTTCGCCACGGGCCTGGTGGGCAGCCGCACGCCCTACGGAATTCCGGGTTGCGTGTTCAACCGCGACTATGTGAGCGGCGGCTCCAGCTCGGGCAGCGCCGTGGCGGTGGGGGCGGGGCTGGTGGCCTTCGCGCTCGGCACCGACACCGCAGGCTCGGGCCGGGTGCCTGCCGCCTTCAACGGCCTGGTGGGGCTCAAACCCACCAAGGGCCGCTGGAGCACCGCGGGCCTCGTCCCGGCCTGTCGGTCGCTGGACTGCATCACCGTCTTCACCGCGACCGCCGCCGATGCGGCCCTGGTGGACTCCGTGGCCGCCGGCTTCGATCCCGCCGATCCTTATTCCCGCCCGCCGGGTCCTGCCACGCCGGTGCTGGGCGCCGCCTACCGCATGGGCGTGCCCCGCCTGGACCAGCTCAACTATCTGGGCGACGAGGCGGCCGAGCGGTTCTACGACCAGGCCATCGCCCGCCTGGCGGCCACCGGCGCCACCTTGGTGGAGGTGGACATCGCGCCCCTGCTGGAGGCCGCGCAGCTGCTCTATGCCGGCCCCTGGGTCGCCGAGCGGACCGCCGCCATCGAGGACCTGCTGCGAACCCGGCCGGCCGCCGTCCACCCGGTGGTGCGCGCCATCGTCCAGACCGGCTTCGGCGTCTCGGGCCTGGAGACCTTCAAAGGCCTCTACGCCCTGCAGGACCACGCCCGCGCGGCCCAGGCCCTGTGGGAGAGCATCGACGTCCTGCTGCTGCCCACCGCGCCGACCATCTACCGGATCAGTGAGGTGCTGGCCGAGCCCTTTGCGCTCAATGCCAATCTCGGCCTCTACACCAACTTCGTGAACCTGCTCGACATGAGCGCCATCGCCGTGCCCGCCGGTTATCGGGACAATGGCACAGGCTTTGGCGTCACCCTGATCGGTCCGGCCTGGGCCGACGCCGCCCTGCTCGACCTCGCCCGCCGCTATGAGGAGATCCGTCCCATGCCCGCCGCCCCTGAGCTCGACACCACCGGCAAGCCCCAGACCGTGCGCCTGAGCGTCGTCGGCGCCCATCTGGCCGGGATGCCCCTGCACTGGCAGCTGACCTCCCGCGACGCCCGGCTGGTGGCCCGCACCCGCACGGCGCCCGCCTACCGGCTCTATGCGATGGCGGAGACGACGCCGCCGAAGCCCGCCCTGATCCATGTGGGGGAGGACGACGGCGCGGCCATCGAGGTCGAGGTCTATGAGCTGGATATGGCCGGTTTCGGCAGCTTCACCGCCGAGGTGCCGGCGCCGCTGGCCATCGGCACGGTGAGCCTGGAGGATGGGACCACGGTGAAGGGCTTCGTCGCCGAACCCCGGGCGCTCGCGGGCGCCACAGACATCACCCATCTGGGCGGCTGGCGCGCCTATATCGCCAGCCTGGCCTAGGTCAGACCTAGGCTTCGCCCGTCATCACCGCGATCTCCTTGGGGATCGCGGTCTTCAGCTTGTCGTCCAGCGGGAAGTCGTAGACCGCCGTCGACCCATAGCGGTGCGGCGCGTGGGGGTCGTGGCGGCGCTTGTCCACGGCGATCACCCGGGTGCCCAGCTTGAAGGCCTCCTTGATGTCGTGGGTGACCATCAGGATGGTCAGCCCATGTTCGCGCCAAAGCCCGGTGATCAGCTCGTGCATGTCCAGGCGCACGCCGGGATCCAGCGCGCCGAAGGGTTCGTCCAGCAGCAGGATGCGGGGTTTGGTGATCAGGGCCTGGGCGATGGCCAGGCGCTGCTGCATGCCGCCCGACAGCGCCCGGGGGAAGGCCTTGAGTGAGGCGGAGAGGCCGACCTGGTCGAGGATGGCCATGGCCTCGGCCTTGGCCTGGCGCCGCGCGGAGCCCATGAGCAGGCCCGTAAGCGGCGCCTGATCGCAGCGGGCGCCGAACATCACGTTCTGCAGCACGGTCATGTGCGGAAAGACCGAATAGCGCTGGAAGACCACGCCGCGGTCGGGGCCGGGCTCAGGCGGAATGGGGGCGCCGTCCAGCAAGATCTCGCCGCGGCTGGGCGCCTCCTGGCCAAGGGCCAGCCGCAGGAAGGTGCTCTTGCCGGCGCCGGAGGGGCCGACGATGGAGACGAAGGCGCCGGGCGCCACGTCCAGGCTGACCTTTTCCAGCACCACATGGTCGCCGTACTCGACCCAGACGTTGCGGAACGAAAGAACCGGGGTCATCGGCGGCCCCCCGGCGCGTGCGCCCAGCGGAAGGCCGTGCGGCTCCAGGTCAGCAGGGCCAGATCGATGATCACCGCCAGCAGCGAGATCCAGGCGACGTAGGGCAGGATGATGTCCATGGCCAGGTACCGACGAACGAGGAAGATGCGGTAGCCGAGCCCCACATCCGAGGCGATGGCCTCGGCGGAGATCAGGAACACCCAGGCCGGGCCCAGGGAGAATCGCACGCTGTCGATCAGCCGGGGCATAGCCTGGGGCAGGGCGACCTGCAGGGCCACCAGCCAGGTGGAGGCGCCCAGCGTCTGGGCCTTGACGATCTGCTCCTCGGGAATGGCGGCCACATGGGAGGCAAGGTCGCGGACCATGAAGGGCGTGATGCCGACGAAGATCAGGACGATCTTGGCGGTCTCGCCCAGGCCGAAGACGATGAACAGTATGGGCAGGACCGCAATGGGCGGGATCACCGAGATCGTCGCCACCAGCGGCCCGAGACCGGCCCGCGCATAGGGCAGGAGGCCGATGGAACCAGGGTGGTGGCGGCCGCCGCGCCGACGGCGATCCCCAGCCGGGTGAGGCTGGCCTTGGTGTCGGCCACCAGGGGGATCTCGCCGGTGCGAGGGTCCTCCTGCAGGGCCATGATCTCCATGGACTGCGCCATGGCGGCCGGGGTCGGCAGGATCTTGTCGCGGGGATTTTCCGCATGGCGGGCCTGGGACGCCACCAGATAGAGCAGCACCAGGATGGCGATGGGCAGCAAGCCCAGAAGGAGGCGACCGCCGCCACGCGGCCTGGCGTTCAGCAGTCGACGCATGGGGCGGTCACCTCGATCAGGGGTACGCGGTTACGCAGGGCTCTCTTCAGGGTGGTCGGGCCTAGAGGGCGCCGTCCACCGCCATCTGGGTATAGGTCGGATCGAAGCGCAGCATGACATTCTCGGCGTTGCCCAGGATCCTGTCGCCCGGGAAGCTGATGCCGATGTCGTCCACCGAGCGGGCGCCCTGACCGAACAGGCCGGCCTGGAAGCTGAACTGACGGACCTTGTCATTGGCCGACACGATGTCGGGACCGGTCATGGCCGCCAGGGCCGCCTGGGGGGTGTAGTACATGAAGGTGGTTTCGAGCTGACCCTCATATCCGGCGAGGTCGGTGCCCGAGATCTGGGCCATGGCTTCGCGGGCGGCTTGGCCCTCGGGCGTGTCGGCGTTCATCAGGGCCATGGTCTCGTACCAGATGCCGGCCAGGGCCTTGCCCAGGTTGGGATTGGCCGCCAGCACCTCGGTGGAGACGATCATCATGTCGAGGATCTCGCCGGGGATTTCGGTGGAGTTGAACACTTCCACCGCGCCGGGCTGCTTCTTGATCTCGGCCAGCTGCGGGTTCCAGGGCACGACGGCGGTGGTCTGCGGGGCGGTGAAGGCGGCGACCATGTCGGCGTCAGAGGTGTTGACCACCGAGACGGCGGTCAGGGCCAGGCCCGCGCTCTCCAGCCCGCGGGCCAGGAGGTAATGCGAGACCGAGTTCTCCACGAGGTTGACCGAGCGGCCCTTGATGTCGGCCAGGCTCGACCCGTTCTTCAGGATGATGCCGTCATTGCCGTTGGAATAGTCGCCGACGATCACCACGGTGGTGTCCTTGCCGGCGGCGGCGGGAATGGTCAGGGCGTCCATATTGGTGGACGTCACCCCATCCAGGGTGCCGGCGGTGTACTGGTTCAGGGATTCCACATAGTCGTTCACCTGAACGAGCTTGATGTTGACGCCGTACTTGTCCGACCACTTCTTCACGATGCCGGCCTGCTCGGCATAGGGCCAGGGCATCCAGCCGGCATAGATGGTCCAGCCGATGGTGTACTCTTCAACCGCGTCCGGCGCCTTGGCGCTCTCCTCGGCGTTCTGACCGCAAGCCGCCAGCGCCAGGCTGCTTGCGGCCGCAATCGCCAAGGCGCGTAATCCGTTGACCCACTTCATTCGGACTCCCCTTCCATCCGTGGCCGCGCCGCCTTGGCGCGTCCCCTTCAGTATTACATTCAGAAGAATTCGTAATATTCCAATGGCCTTGGGCCGGAGGGATTTTGTGGGCGGGCTGACGCCTGAATCCCGGGCGCCGATTGCCTCGGGCGCCTCTTTCCCGTGCAGCCGAGGCCCGAGTTCACGGCGAGGCTTGCGTCCGCCGAGTTATTACGAAATCCAAGGAACGTAATCACACCCAGGAAGCCTGGAGGCTGACCAGGAGGCGGGAATGAAGGCGGACTTCGACAGCATTCCGGTGATCGATATCACGGGCTTGAGCGCGCCAGACCCGGCCGCCCGACGCGCCGTCGCCGAGCAGATGGGCGCCGCCGCCCGGGAGGTGGGCTTCCTCTATGTGTCCGGCCATGGCCTGGACGAACAGCTCTTCGAACACGTCCTGGCCGCGGCCAAGGCCTTCTTCGCCCAGCCCATGGACGCCAAGATGGCCAGCTATATCGGCCGGTCGGAAAACCACAGCGGTTATGTGCCGGAGGGCGAGGAGGTGTTTCCCGGCGGGACCATCGACCGCAAGGAGGCCTACGACCTCAATCTCGACCTGCCGGGCGCCGCGGCGGAGGCGCCGATGCTGGGACCCAATCTCTGGCCGGACCAGCCGGGCTTTCGCGAGGCGGCCAGCGCCTATTATGCGGCGGTTTCCGAACTGGCGCGGCGGCTCTTCCGCGGCTTCGCCCTGGCGCTTGATCTGCCAGAGGATCACTTCGAACCTCACCGCCAACGGCCGCCGAGCCAGTTGCGGATGATCCACTATCCCTACGATCCCACGGCCGAGGATCGGGAGGGGATCGGCGCCCACACCGACTATGAGTTCTTCACCATCCTGCGGGGCACCGCGCCGGGGCTGGAGGTGCGCAACGGCGCCGGCGAATGGATCGACGCGCCGCCGCGGCCAGGCTGTTTCGTGATCAATATCGGCGACATGCTGGAGGCCTGGACTAACGGGGTGTTCACCGCCACCAGCCATCGGGTGCGCAAGGTCGCCGAGGAGCGCTACAGCTTCCCCTTCTTCGCCACCTGCGACTTCGACACGGTGGTCGAGCCCGATGCCCGGCTGGTCACCGCCGACCGCCCGGCCCGCTATGGCCGGCTGATCTCGGGCGAGCACCTGTTCGCCCAGACCGCGCGCACCTTCGCCTATCTGAAGGCCCGGCGGGCGCGGGGCGAACTGGTCCTGCCGGAGGACGCCTAGAGCGCGTTCCGCAAAAGGGGAATCCGGTTTTGCGGATGAAACGCGCTCATGCCCTAGCGGCTGGCGCGGCGGAGATTGGCGGCCTGCTCGTCTTCGGCGCCGCCATGGGCGTGCAGGGGCGGGAGGAGCGAGGTGGTGGTCACCAGCTTCAGCTGCTGGACGGCGCGGACCCCGCGCAGCCGGTCGCACAGCTGCTGCAGCCGCTCGCCGGAGCCCTGGACCAGGAGCACCTCCAGGGATTGATCATCCTCCAGGAAGACGTGCTGGGAGGAGATGACCTCCTTGACGAACTCCCCCTGGACCCGGGCCAGGGCGTGGCGCACCCGGCCGCTGTCGGCGCGGTAGATCAGCGTGATGGTGCCGGCCCGCACCTCCTCGCCGCTGTCGCGATCCACCTCGGCCACCTCGTGGCGGATCAGTTCGGCGATCAGCTGGGAGCGCCCCGGCAGGCCCCGCTCGGCGACCATGTCGTCCACCTGGGCCAGCAGCGGCCCAGGCAGGCTCACCCCGATACGGGCGAGCTGCGAGCCGGCGACGGCGTTGGCGGCTTTTCGCGGGGCGTTGGACACAAGGCGGACCTGGCGAATGGATGGGCTGACGGGCAAGGGCGCCTTCATAACGACGAACCGGCGACCGTGGCCAGGGCGAACAGGCCCGGCAGGTCCCCTTCGGGATCCTGGAGCTCCAGCAGGATCCAGGGCCTGGCGCCGCCGTCCAGAAGCTGGCCGGCCTCGGAATCGAACCGAGGCGGCCGCGTCCAGAGCGGGCGGCCCTCGAGCCAGGGCAGGGTGGAATGGACGACCCGCCAGTCCTGGCCGATGCGGCCATAGCAGATCGGCATGTCCAGCAGGGCGAAGGCCTCGTCCCGCTGGCCCCTGGCCAGGGCGGCCTCTACCAGGGCTAGCAGCGACTCCCCGGGCGGCAGGGGCGTCTTGCGCGCCCGCATCATCAGGAAGTGGTCGCCGGCGACGACCAGCAGGCCCTGGCCGTCGCCGAGCCCGAAGGCGGCGCGCAGGCCCTGGCTCTGCGGCTCCAGGCGCCAGATCTCCTCGTAATCCGCATGGATGCCGCCTTCGATGAGGATGTCGCCCTCGATCCGCCAGGTCCCCTCGTCGGGGATCGGCCCCGGCGGCTGGAAGTCCAGGTCGCGGCGCCAGGCGCACATCTCCGGCGTCACGGTCAGTTGGCCCGCGAAGCCCTGGGCCTTGGCCAGCTCGACCAGTTCGGCGTCGCTGAAGTCGGCGAAGCTTGTGGCCCCTGCTTTGCGGGGAATGTCGATCTTCAACCGGACGTCGCCGTACCAGCTGTCGGCCTGCACCCAGAAGACCCGGGTGGTCTCGTCGCGGTAGCCCCCCGGCGCGGTGATCAGCTCGCGCCGCCAGACGCCGGTGACTTCGGGAGGGACTTTGGCGCTCATGGTCTCAGGCCTCCAGCGGGCGGGTGCGGCCCATCAGACGGGGCAGGTCGGCGACCCTGGACATCAGGGCGAAGGCCGAAAAGCCCATCACCATGAAGATCACCGCGGCCACGCACATGGTGGGCTCATAGCCCTGCCGCATATTGGCGAAGATCTTGATCGGCAGGGTCTGGACCGTGAAGCCGGCGACCATATAGGCGATCAGATATTCATTGATGCTCAGTACAAAGACGAACACGAAGGCGCAGAGGATGTAGGGCGTCATGGCCGGGCGCACGACCATGCGGAAGGCGTCGGAATCCCGGGCGCCCATGGTGTAGGCGGCCTCCACCTGGGCCTGGTCGATGGTGCGGAAGCCGACCATCAGCAGGGACAGGGGAATGCCCAGCAGGACGATGGCGTGGCTGAGCACCACATTCTCCAGCCGCCCCACATGGCCGGTGACCCCCCAGAAGGCCGACAGCATCAGGGCCGCGACCACGCCGGGGATCAGGAACAGGGCGCCGCCGATCCCGGCCAGGAAGGCGGCGGCCTTGGCCTGATAGCGCCAGATCGCATAGGTGATCGGCAGGGCGACCATGACCGAGACCAGGGCCGCCAGGCCCGCAATGGTCAGGGACCGCTCCAAGGACGCCATCCAGGCATAGTCGCCGAAGAATTCGCCGTACCAGCGCAGGCTGAACTCGGTCGGTGGGAAGCTCATCCGCCGGGTGGCGTTGAACGACACCGACAGCACCACGATCAGGGGCGCGGCCAGGAAGAGGGCGAGGAGGCCGAGAAACCCCCTGCGCAGGATCGCTCCGGGATCCAGGCTCATGCCTCGGCCTCCCGGCGGCGCGACAGGAGCCGCGTCAGGACCAGCAGCGCCACCATGAAGGCCACCACCGCCACGGCGTAGGCCGCGGCAAGCGGCAGGTTCCCGGCGCCCATGGCGGCGTTGTTGATGTGGATGGCGATGGTCCACTGGGGCGGCCGACCGAGGACCAGGGGCGTCAGATAGGCGCCGAAGGTGAAGATCACCACCAGCAGCACGCCGGTCAGGATCTGCCCCCGCATCATCGGCAGGACGACGCGGGCGAAGGTCGAGACCCGCGAGGCCCCCATGGTGGCTGCCGCCTGCTCCACCTCGGGGTCCAGCTGCGAGAGCGCCGGATAGAAGAACAGGATCACATAGGGCAGCAGCAGATAGACCAGGCAGGTCAGGACGGCGGGGAAGTTGGGATAGAGCGAGCCCCCCGGCGCCAGCAGGCCCACCGAGCTCAAAGCCCCGGCCAGGGTCCCGCTGGTGGACAACAGCACCTGGAAGGCGAAGACGATCAGCACTTCGGAGAGCGACAGGGACCCCAGCAGGAAGACCAGCCACGTCACCTGCGCCCGGCGGCGCATGCGGGTGATGAAATAGGCGGCCGGAAAGGCCAGGCTGACGCAGATCAGCGCCCCCGTCAGGGCCAGCAGCAGCGAGAAGCCCATGATCCTGGCGAACAGCGGCGTCGCCAGTTGCCGGTACTGGGTGAGTTCGAACCCGGGCGACCACAGCCCCCCGACCTCCCGATGCGCCAGACTGAGCTGCACCATGAGGAAGGCCGGCACGATGGCCATGATCAGGATGTAGAGCGCCGGGCCGGTGAGCAGGCCGGCGAGGATCCAGCGGGGCTTGGCCGGCAGATCGCCGGCCGGCGCCGTAAGCCCGATATCGGCTGCGGTCATTTCGCCAGCACCTGGCAGGAGTCGACGGGCAGGCGCACATGGGCGGCCTCCCCCAGGCCTGCGCCGATCCAGTCCCGGGGCGCGGCGACGCCAAGGATGTCCAGGCCCTCGCAGGCGACCCGGAACTCCACATAGGCGCCCATGTCGCGCACCTGGCTGATGACCCCGGCGACCTCGTTGCAGCCGCCCCCGGCCGCCCGGGTGATCACCACGTCCTCCGGCCGGATGGCCAGGGTGGCCGGCGCCCCGCCGACGCCGCAGGTGGCGCCGACCCGCAAGGCGGTGGCCCCATAGGTCACGGTCTGCCCGTCCAGAATCTGCACCGGCAGCAGGTTGCTGGCGCCAATGAAGTCGGCGACGAAGCGGTTGGCCGGGCGCTTGTAGATCGACACCGGCGGGCCGTGCTGCTGGATCTGGCCCTCGCCCATGACGACGATGGTGTCGGCCATGGTCATGGCCTCGCGCTGGTCGTGGGTGACCAGGATGGTGGTGATCTTCAGCCGCTGCTGCAGGGCGCGCAGCTCATTCTGCATCTCCTCGCGCAGCTTGGCGTCCAGGGCCGAGAAGGGCTCATCCAAAAGGAAGACCGGCGGCTCCTGGGCCAGGGCCCGGGCGATGGCCACCCGCTGGCGCTGCCCGCCGGAAAGCTGGCTGATGGCGCGGGTCTGCAGGCCCGGCAGGCGGACCAGATCAAGCAGTTCGGCCACCCGTTCCTTGCGCCGCCGGGCGTCGACGCCGCGCAGGCGCAGGGCAAACGCGATGTTCTCGCCGACATTCAGGTGGGGAAACAGGGCTAGGGACTGGAAGACCATGCCGAACTGCCGGCCATTGGCCGCCTGATTGGTGATCTCCTTGCCGTTCAGCAGGATGGCCCCGGAGGTCGGCGTCTCCAGCCCGGCGATCATCCGCAGGACGGTGGTCTTGCCGCAGCCCGACGGGCCCAGGAAACAGACGAACTCCCCGTGCGGAATGGAGAGGCTGACATGCTCGGCGGCCAGATGGTCGCCATAGGCCTTGGTGAGGTCGCGCAGCTCCAGTCCGAACATCGCCGCCCCCTAGCTCGCCAGCATCTGGCTGAATTCCTGGACCATGAAGTCCATGTGCAGCCGCCGGGCCTCCAGATTGGTGGCGATGGGGGTGGTGGGGCTGGTCACCTTGGCGCGCACGGCGTCGTCCAGGGTCAGCAGGTCGGGGCGGATCAGGGGCGGGGCGTTCATGCGCGAGGCGATCAGATTCTGCGCCTCCGGGGTCAGCATGAAGTTGATGAACTCATGGGCCTCGGCGGTCTTGGTCGAGGCCGAGGGCTGGCACCAGCTGCCGAAGTCGATCACCGGACCTTCCTGGGGGAAGACCACCTCCAGGGGGGCGCCGCTCTGGATCAGGGTCTCGGCCACATCGGCGAAATAGACTCCGCCCTGCACCTCGCCGTTCTCGAGCGCAGTCTGCATGGTGCCCTCGCTCTCCCACCACAGGCGGGTATTGGCCTTGAGGCCGGCCATCTTCTCGACGCAGGCGCGGATGCCCTCCTGGGTGTTGAGCATCTCGGGGCCATCGAAATAGGTCGCCGCGGTGACCTCGTACATCGGCCCGGCCCCGGTCCCGGCCAGGCCCCAGGCGTTGCGGCGCCCAGGCGCCCACAGCTCGGTCCAGCTGGTGGGGGTGGGCGAGATGGTCTGCGGATTGGTGACCATGGTGAAGAACCAGCCGACCGCGCCGACGGCCGCCACCCCGTCCGGGGTGCGGGTCACATAGGAGTCCGGCAGGTTTGAAAGGTTGGGGATCTGGGCGGCGTCATAGGCCCGCCACAGGCCCGCCGCGTTGCCGCGCATGACGTCCAGCGGGGCGCTGATGCAGAGGTCCATGGGGGTCTGGCCGGCCTTGTTGGCCTCGATGAGCTGCAGCAGGAACTGGAGGCCTGCGGGCTGGGGCATGGACTCCACCCGGATGCCGGTGGCCTCGGTGAACAGGGGGTAGATGTGCTGGCTCATCGCCTGCTCGAAATTGCCCCCATAGGTCGAGACCCGAAGGCTGCGCCCGCCGCCGCCGCCGGCGCCGGAACACCCCGCCGCCAGGGCCAGGCCCGCGGCGCCGGCCCCCAGGAGCAATCCCCGCCGCCCGATAAGTCCCTGGCCGGAAGGCGCTTTTCCGCCCCGTCGATCCGTCGCGCTCATGGTCGCCTCCGTACTGGCCGCCCCGCCGGGGTTCCTTGAGCCGATACCTCCGGCCCCGCCGTGGCAAGCGATGGCGCAGGCCGCCTGTGAGCCGGTGGGAAATGCATGGACGATGGGCGCCGCCCCCCGGCGCCCCGACTACGATTTGAACAATTCGTATTACTGAGCGGGGTTTCGGGCCTGATCGGCCGCAGGCCCCGCGCACCTCGCCGGATTCTCCGACAAGGTTGGCCCGGCGGCGCAGGCGCCGAAGCCTGTCCGCTCTGCCATGGAGCGTTCACGATGAGCACCGGCGACCAGACCCCAGCCGTCGGCGAGATGGGAGCCAAGCTTCTCGCCTTCTCCGAAATTCCCGTGATCGACATCGCCGCCCTGGCGGGCGACGACCCTGAGGCCAAGGCCGCCGCGGTGGCCGAGATCGGCCGGGCCTGCGAGACGGTGGGCTTTTTCTACATCCGGAACCACGGGGTGCCGCAGTCGCTGATCGACCGCACCTACGACCTGTCCCGGCAATTCCACTATTCGCCGCGTGAGCTGCGGGAAAAGGTCCACATCCGCCATTCGCCCGGCACCCGCGGCTGGGTGCCGATCTCCGACGAGGATGATGACGGTGATCCGGAGCTCTACCGGCTGGTGGAGCCCAGCCCCGAGCACGACTATCTGACCAAGCCGCGCCTGCACGCGGCCTTCGACCTGGCCATCGAGATCGACGAGGAGGACCCCGACTTCAAGGCCGGCAACCTGATGCTGGTGCCCAACCAGTGGCCGGACTGGATCCCCGGCTTCCGCGAAGAGGTGATAGCCTATTACGACGCCGTGCGTCAGGTGGGCGAGCGGCTGTTCGAAGCCTTCGCCCTGCGGCTCGACCTGGACCCGGAATTCTTCCTGGAGCGGACGAAGAAGACGCCCTCCCAGCTGCGGCTGCTGCACTATCCGCCCAATGACCGGCCCATGGACAACGACCATCTGGGCATCGGGGCGCATTCGGACTTCGAGTGCTTCACCATCCTGCATACCGGCGGACCGGGGCTGCAGGTGATGAACGCCGCCGATGAATGGGTCGCCGCCCCGCCGATCGAGGGCGCCTTCATCGTCAATATCGGCGACCTGCTGGAGGGCTGGACCAATGGGCGGTTCAAGGCGACCCAGCACCGGGTGGTGAACACCGGCAAGGAGCGCTTCTCCATGCCGCTGTTCTTCGCCGTCGACTATGATGTGGTGGTCGAGCCGCTGCCGCAGTTCGTGTCGGCGGAAAATCCCTCCCGCTACACCCGCATCGTGGCCGGCGACCATCTGGCGGGCTTCAGCGTCCACGGCGCCAAGCACCTACGCAAGAAGATCGTCCGCGGCGAGCTGAAGATCGACTTCCCGATCCACAAGGAGAACCCGTTCAAGCGGAAGGCGGTGAACGAGTATCAGACCGAGAAGGCGGCTGAGGCCGCCGCCGAAGCCGAGGCCGAGGCCAAGTCCAAGGCGGCTGTCCGTTGATCGTCGCGAGGCAGACCGAGGTCTGCGACCGGCCGCTGTTCATCGGCGGAACCTGGCGCCCCGGCGGCGGCGGCGAATGGCTGGACGTTCTGAACCCCGCCGACGAGAGCGTCGTCAGCCGCCATGCGGTGGCCACGGCGGCCGATCTGGACGAGGCCCTGGCCGTGGCGCAGGCCGCTTTCGAGACCTGGCGCCACACCACGCCGCTGCACCGGTCCGAGGTGCTGCGGGGCGCAGCGGCGCTGATCCGCCAGCGGCTGGACCCCATCGCCCGCGACCTCACCCGCGAACAGGGCAAGCCGCTCGGCCAGGCGCGGATGGAGATCGAGGGCTGCGCCCGGCACTTCGAATGGGCGGCCGAAGAGGGCCGCCGCGCCTATGGCCGGGTGATCCCCGCCAATCATCCAGGCCTGATGTGGACGGTGACCCGCCATCCCGTCGGCCCGGTGGCGGCCTTCACCCCGTGGAACTTCCCAGCCTCCCAGGCGGCGGGCAAGATCGGCAGCGCGCTGGCGGCCGGCTGCTCGATGATCCTGAAAGGTCCGGAGGATGCGCCGGGCGGCTGTATCGCGCTGGCCCAGGCCCTGGCCGACGCAGGCCTTCCAGCCGGCGTGCTGAACCTGGTCTTCGGACGCCCGGCGGAGATTTCCGCGCACCTGATCGCCTCGCCGGTCATCCGCAAGGTGTCGTTCACGGGCTCCGTCCCGGTGGGCAAGCTGTTGGCGCAGCAGGCCGCGCGGCACATGAAGCCCTGCACCATGGAGCTTGGCGGCCACGCCCCGGTGATGGTCTTCGCCGACATGGACCCCATCGACGTCGCCCAGACCCTGGTCCAGGGCAAGTTCCGCAACGCCGGTCAGGTCTGCATCTCGCCCACCCGCTTCTATGTGGAGGCGAAGATCTACGACCAGGTGGTCGAGGCCTTCGTGGCCGGGGCCGAAAAGCTGGTGGTGGGCGATGGCCTGGACCCGCGCACCGAGATGGGGCCCCTGGCCCACGACCGCCGGCTGGCGGCGGTGGAGGCGGCGGTCACCGGCGCGGTCGAGGCCGGCGCCCAGGTGCGCACCGGCGGCGAGCGGCTGGGCAATCGCGGCTACTTCTATCGCCCCACCGTCCTGACCGACGCGCCGGAGACCGCCGCGATCCTGCACGAAGAGCCCTTCGGCCCCATCGCCATCCTGGCCCCCTTCACCGATCGGGACGAGGCGATGGCGAGGGCCAATGGCACGGCCTATGGCCTGGCCGCCTACGCCTTCACCCGCTCGCAGGAGACCGCCGCCTGGCTCGGCCGCAACCTGGAGGCCGGCATGGTCGGCCTCAACACCTTCGCCGTCGGCGGCCCCGAGGCGCCCTTCGGCGGCGTCAAGGAGAGCGGCTATGGGCGCGAGGGCGGCATGGAGGGCGTCGACGCCTATCTGACGCCGAAGGTCATCGCCCACCTGCCGCTCTAGGGCGCCGGCGTCAGGGTCAGCACGGTCTGCGTCGCCGCCTCGATGGCCGGCCGGCTGTAGAGCAGCGGCACGTAGTCGCCCTTCACCCACAGGGGGAAGAGGTCGCGATAGTGCGGGCTGGCCGGGTCGCCGGACTGGCCGGGCGTGTTGATCGCCACGCTGTTGTCCCAGGCGCCGACATCCAGGACCATACGGAACGAGGCGCCGGACACCACCCGATAGTCGCTGGGCCGCCAGGTGGCCGCCAGCGGGCTCAGCATGGTCCCGGCCATGGGGGCAGGGCCGACCGCCAGCCGCTCGGCGGCGTCCGCCGAAAGCCGCGGCGCCAGGGCGTGCTCGAAGCGCGCGTGATGCAGGCCGCCCCAGGTCCAGGCCGCAGGGTCGGGGCCGAGCTTTTCGCGGACCTCGTTCAGGGCCGCCGTCAGGCTGGCGGCCAGGATCGGCGCCCGTTCGGCCGGCGCGGCGGCGGTCAGGAAGTCGCTGATGGCCGGCTGGTCGCCGTTGCCGATCAGGGCCTGGACTTCGGCCGGCGCGGCGGCCCGCACGGTGGCGCGGCCCAGATGCTTGAACAGCCAGACCTCATAGAGGGCGGCCGCGGCGCTGTCGGCCACGGTCTGGCCGTCCCAGGCCTGCAGCAGGGCGATGGCGGCGGCCAGGTCCGGCGCGGGCGCGGGGATGTCGCTCAGCAGGGGAATGAGGGTCGCGGCCGTTACATTGGTCGGATCGGTCTGCAGCGCCATGGCCTCGGCCAGGGTGAGGTCGCGGTCAGCCTCCAGCACCTGGGAGATGCGGGCCATCCGCGCGCGATTGCTCCACTCGAAGCTGATCTGGCGCTCGGCCGGATAGTCGGCGGGCAGGTTGAACTGGTTGGCCGAGGCCAGCCAGCCGGTCTCGGGATTGTAGCGGCTGGGCAGGTCGCTTGCGGCCATATAGCCCGCCCACTCATAGCGCCCGTCGCCGGGCACGGGCATGAGCCCGTCCCAACCCTGGCGCACGGGCACGCGGCCCGCGGCGATCCAACCGATATTGCCGGCGGTGTCGGCATAGACCTGGTTTTCGCTGGGCGTGCCGAACCGGCTCATGGCGCCGGAAAACTCGTCCCAGTTCTGCGCCGTCATGTAGTCGGACGAACCGAAATAGGCCGAGGTCCCCGGATCGCTCCAGACGCTGCGCACGGCGTAGGCGCGGCGCTGCGCGGGGTCGGCGAACACCACCGGACCATGACGGGTGAACTTCAGTTCGACGGCGCGCGGCGCCTGGCCTTTGACCTCGAGGGTCTCGGTGACCACCTCCATCGCCGCCCAGCCGTCGCCATAGCGATAGCGGTTCGGGTCTTCCGGATCGGTCTCATAGACATAGAGATCCTCCTGGTCGGCCGGGAAGATGGTCAGGCCAAAGGCGATGGTCCCGTTATGGCCGATGGAGACCCCGGGCAGGGCGGGCTCGCCGGCCCCAATGGCCGAGAAGCCGGGCGCCTCCATATGGACGATGTAGCGCAGGGAGGGCACGCCATGGGCCCGGTGCGGGTCGTTGGCCAGGATCGGCCGCCCGGTCGCGGTGCGCGCCGGCGCGACGGTCCAGTTGTTGGAGCCGATGGCGTCGGCCGGGATGTCCTCGGCGTGGGCGACCACCTGACCGGCGGTGAACTCGACGCCTTTGGTGGCCAGCCGGTAGTCGGCCAGCACGCCGGCGGGGATCGTGCAGGGATCCAGACCGTCGGGGACCGACAGATCGTGGGCGGGCTCCAGCTTCCGGTTCAGGGCGTTGGCCTCCAGCCCGGCGGCACAGGTGATTTGCGCCCGCTCGACCTCGGCGGCGGCGTTGCGGGTCAGGCCATGGCTGCGGATGCGGACCACCTCGTCCGGGCGCCAGAGGTCGGGGGTGGTCCCGGTGATCTGGAATTCCTCGGGCAGGGGCCGCGCGCCGGCCCGGATCTCGCCCACATAGGCGTTGATCCCGGCGGTGAAGGCCTGGGCATAGCCCTGGGCCTGGGGCCCATAGGCGGCCCATTCGGCGGCCATGTCGCCGCGATAGAGGAAGAGCCGGGCGGCCCGGTCCTGGGCGGCGAAGTCAGGGCCGAAGTCCTTGGCCAGCAGGCCCAGCCCCCGCTTGCGCCACAGGTCGATCTGCCACAGCCGATCGCGGGCGACATTGTAGCCCTGCAGGAAGAAGGCGTCGCGGACGCTGGCGGCATAGATGTGGGAGACGCCCCACTGGTCGACCAGAATTTCCGCCGGCGCTTCAAGGCCCGCGACCTGATGGCTGGTGCGCGTCGGCTCAGCCGCTGTGGCGCCCGCCCAACCGGCGAGGGCGAGGCCGACGAGAATCCGCCCCACCGTTCGTCCCAGATTCTGCGCCATGAGCCTCGAAGCCTCCCTGTGTCTTTTCGTTGGGGGCAGCTAAGCGGCTCGCGGCGGTCGTGGCAATGAAGGGCGCTCAGGCCTCGCGCGGGGGCCAGGGGATGAAGCCCGAGGTGCGGCGGATATAGGCGGCGTATTCGGGGCGGCGGTTCTCCATGCCCTTTTCCACCGTCGGCGCGCCGCTGCCCTTGGTCAGCAGCAGGGTGATGAGGATGGGGCCGAGGACCGACCAGGCCCCCAGGCCGGTCTCGGCGGCGATCAGATAGAGGCCCCACCAGAGGCAGGCGTCGCCGAAATAGTTGGGATGGCGCGTATAGCGCCACAGGCCGGTGTCGAGCACCTTGCCCTTATTGGCGGGATCGCCCTTGAACCGGGCCAGTTGCGCATCGCCGATGGCCTCGAAGGCCAGGCCGAACAGGGCGAGCGCGACGCCCGCCATGGCCAGCAGGCCAAACGACGCCGGGGTCTCGATCTGGCCCAGCTGGACCGGCAGGGCCACGATGTACTGCAGCGGCGCCTGCGGGGCGAAGACCAGGATGGCCGCGGCGGCCGGAAAGCCCCAGCCATGCTTTTCGCGGCCGTCGGCGAGCATCTCCTCATAGCGGCGGTCGGCGCCGTGGCTCCGCCAGCGACGGAAGAGATGGCCGCCCAGACGCGCCGCCCAGGCCGTGGCGATCAGGGCCAGGAGCCAGCCGTGGAGGCCCGAGCCGCCGCTGAAGACGAGGCTGGTCCAGGCGAGCAGGGCCATGCCGGTGGGCCACCAGGCGTCGATGAAGCTCACATCGCGCAGCCGCAGGGCGATCCCCCACAGCAGGCCATAGGCGGCCAGCAGCACCAGGGCGTTCAGGGTCAGAATCTGCCAGAGGGGCACGGGGGTCTCCTTGCGGGGCGTCCCACAGACTACGCGCCAGACCCCGGCCGGGATGCGTCCCTTAGGCGGCTTCGGAGGCGGCCTGGGCGGCGGGGGCGGGCTCCTCCGGCGGCCGCACCACCGCGGCCACGGCCATGTCGGCCGTCACATTGCCCACGGTGCGGAAGATGTCGGGGATCACCTCGACGGCCAGCAGAATGGCCAGGATCTCCACCGGCGCGCCTAAGGCCAGGCAGATGGGGGCCATGCTGGCGAAGAAGGAGATCTGTCCCGGCAGGCCCACGGCGCCGACGCTGACCGCCAGCGAAACCGCGATGGCCGCGGCGATCTGCCCGGCGCCGGGCTCCAGGCCGTAGAGATGGATGATGAAGAAGGCCACGGCCAGGTTGGCCACCGGGCTGGTCATGCGGAAGACGGCCACCGCCAGGGGCAGGACCACGCCGGTCACCTGGGCCGGGGCGGCCAGTTCGTCGCGGGTGCGCTCCACCATGGCCGGCAGGCAGGCGAGCGAGCTCTGGGTGCTGAAGGCCAGGGCCTGGACCGGCGCGCAGGCCCGGGCGAAGCGGGCGAGGTCATGGCCGCGCAGCACCGCCACGAGGCCATAGGGCAGGATGAGCGCGCCGATGGTCACGGCAGAGACCATCAGGACGTACTGGGTCAGCGCGCCGGCGGCGTCGAGGCCGGTGCGCAGGCCGATCCCCAGGGCCAGGGCGAAGACGCCGATCGGGGCGGCGACCAGCACCCAGCGGACGATGACGATCATGGTCTCGGCCACCGCCTGGAAGAAGCCGATGAGCGGCGTGCGCAGGTCATAGCGCAGTCGGGTGGCGGCGAAGCCGAACACCAGGCCGAACACCACGATCTGCAGGATGGCGTCGTCGGCCGCCGCGCGGATCGGATTGGCGGGCGCCAGGGTCGGCAGCCATTCCCGGAAGCCGGTCGTCGAGGCCGGCACCGAACCGCCCTGGACGGCGCCGGTGAGCGCCGCGCCGCTGGCGGGGTCCACCGGCCACAGGGCCAGCAGGCCGCTGATGGCGCCGGCGCCATAGAGGGCGGCGACCACCAGCACGGCGGCGAAAATCATGAAGGCCCGGCCGGCCAGCCGGCCGGTAGCCGCAGCGTCGGCGGCCGAGGCCACGCCGGTCACCAGCAGGGAGAAGACCAGGGGCACGATGGTCATGCGCAGGGCGTTCAACCACAGCACGCCCACGGCCTGGACGGTTTCCGCGCCCGCCACGAGGACGGGGGTCTCCACAGCGTGGATGGCCGCCCCCGCCAGAAGGCCGCTCACCAGGGCGGCGAGCACGAGGACGCTAAGGGATCTGAACATCAAGAATCTCCGACCGGGCGGCGATGGTGGCACGCCCTGGACGACAAGGCCCATCTGAAACGCCGCGCCGGCGCGACGGCTCCGCCCTGCCGGGGCTGAGGCTCCCGAAAGGGCGCCCCGGCAGGTCCGGCTGCATCCAGGGCGTTCACTTCAGTCGATCCGCCTCAGGCCAGGGCGGCGGTGGGGAAGGTCCAGTCGTCGGGATGCAGCGCTCGGCCGATGGGCGTGCGGATCGTGCAGGTCAGGCCTTCGCCGCTGAAGTCCAGGCGGACGGCGCCCCCGAGCTCGCCGGCGACCCCCTGTTCCAGAAGGCGAGAGCCGAAACCTCGACGGCCTGGGGCGGCTACGGTGGGGCCGCCGCTTTCGCGCCAGACGATCGCCGTCTCGCTCGTTCCCTCGTCCAGCCGGGTCGAGATCTGCACCTGGCCGCCGTTGGACCATGCCCCGTACTTCAGCGCATTGGTGGCCAGTTCATGCAGGGCCATGCCCAGGCTGACGGCGGTGTTGGGGGCCATGGCCAGGTCGGGCCCCTCCAGGGTGAAGGGTTGGCCGTAATGGTCCAGGCTGGCCTGGACGAGATCATGGAAGGAGGCGCCTTCCCAGCTTCGCTTGACCAGCAGGTTGTGGGTCGAGGAGAGCGCCATCAGCCGCTCGACGAAGGTGGCCTTGGCCGCTTCGGGCTCGGCCTCGCGGCTGAGCGTCTGCACGGCGATCGACTGGACCGAGGCCAGCGTGTTCTTCACCCGGTGGTTCAGTTCGTCCAGCAGCAGCTTCTGGCGGGCTTCGTGCTCGCGCATCTCCACCATGGTGTCCATGGCCGCCCGCAGTTCGGCGAGCGCGGCGTCCCGTTCGGCGATGCGGCGTTCCAGCTCCATGGGCGAGGGCAGGGCGATGACCCGCGGCAGCAGCGGCCACAGGGCGAAGGCGGTGACCACCGAGACCGCCGCCGTGCTGGCCTTGATCAGGGCCTCGATCCCATAGTCGGGATTCCAGAGGGTCCAGACCATCATGAAGTGGGTGACGCCGCACAGCATGATGAAGCCGACGAACATCCAGATCGCCCAGCTGAACCTCACGTCGCGGCGATGCCAGAGGAAGACCCCCAGCGCCAACGGGATGGAGAAGTAGGCGATCCCGATCAGGATGTCGGAGACCGCATGGGTCCAGATCAGCTCTGGCCGCCACATCAGACAGATGCCGTGGGGGTTCAGGGCGTTGGAGTCGAAGAAGTAGGCGATCGAGTCCCACAAGCCGTTCATTTTGCAAGCCTCTCCCTAGCGCGAGGGTGAAGGTCATTCGCTTTGCAGGTTCCGTCCAGCGCCTTCGCGCGCCAAGCGGAACGACAGGCTCTGGCCTTGTCGAGCGCCGGGACAGGCGGTGGACAAACGCATGTCGCAGGATCGGGCCAGCCTTGGCTCCGCGGTGCGGGAGAGCGGCATGCTGACGGTCTGGGGACGGGCGGATTCATCGGCGACGGCGCGGGTCATGTGGGCGCTGGGCGAGACGGCCCTGTCCTGCAAGCGGCTCGACTGGGGCGGCGCCTTCGGCGGCGGGGACGACCCGGCCTACCGCGCGCTCAGCCCGCACGGCCGCATTCCGGCGATCACCCGCGACGACGGCTTCAGCCTGTGGGAATCCAACACCATCATCCGCTGGCTGGCCACGACCTGTCTCGACGCGGGGCTCTGGCCCGCCGAAGAGGCGGCGCGCTGGCAGGCCGAGGCCTGGATGGACTGGTCCGCCGCCCCTGGCCGGGCGATCGGCCCGGTGCGCACCGCCTATCGCCGCCAGACCCCTGACCCCGCCGAAATGGCCAAGACCATTGCGAGCGCGGCGGAAACGTTCGCCGTGCTCGACACCCAGCTGAAGGACCGGACCTTCGTCATGGGCGAGCAGTTCACCGTCGCCGACCTCGCCCTGGGCGTCATCGTCCATCGCTGGTTTCGCATTCCGGAGGCCCTGGCGCGTCCGGACCTGCCGGCTATGGAGGCCTGGTACGAACGACTCCGCGCGCGGCCGGCCTATCAGGAACACGTGGTGGCGCGGGTCAGCGCCCGGGCCCAGACGCTTGGCATGGGCGACTGAGGCCCTTCGACCCCTCGCGGAATTTCACAGGTGTGCTAGAGGCGGGCCATGTCGACCCCGCTCTCGCGCATCCGCAACTTCTCCATCGTGGCTCACATCGACCACGGCAAATCCACCCTGTCCGACCGGCTCATCCAGGAGACCGGGGGCCTCACCCAGCGTGAGATGAAGGAGCAGGTGCTCGACTCCATGGAGATCGAGCGCGAACGGGGCATCACCATCAAGGCCCAGACGGTGCGCCTGAACTACAAGGCCAAGGACGGGGAGACCTATGTCCTGAACCTGATGGACACCCCGGGCCACGTGGACTTCGCCTATGAGGTCAGCCGCTCGCTCGCCGCCTGCGAAGGGTCGATCCTGGTGGTGGACTCAAGCCAAGGGGTCGAGGCCCAGACCCTGGCCAATGTCTATCAGGCCATCGACAACAACCACGAGATCGTCCCGGTCCTGAACAAGATCGACCTGCCCGCCGCCGAGCCCGAGCGGGTGCGCGAGCAGATCGAGGACGTCATCGGCATCGACGCCAGCGAGGCCATCCTCTGCTCGGCCAAGACCGGCGTCGGCATTAGCGACCTGCTGGAGGCCATCGTCACCCGCCTGCCGGCGCCCAAGGGCGACCGCGAGGCGCCGCTGAAGGCCCTGCTGGTCGACGCCTGGTACGACGCCTATCTGGGCGTCATCGTCCTGGTTCGGGTCATCGACGGCACGCTGAAGGCCGGCCAGAAGGTGAAGATGATGCAGAACGGCTCCACCTATCAGGTGGACCGGATCGGCGTCTTCCTGCCCAAACAGACCGAGACCGATGAGCTCGGCCCCGGCGAGATCGGCTTCATCACCGCCCAGATCAAGGAAGTCGCCGACGCCGCCGTCGGCGACACCATCACCGACGAAAAGCGCCCGACCGCCCAGGCCCTGACCGGCTTCCGCGAGGCCCAGCCGGTGGTGTTCTGCGGCCTCTTCCCGGTGGACGCCAACGACTTCGAGGACCTGCGCGCGGCCATCGGCCGCCTGCGCCTGAACGACGCCAGCTTCTCCTATGAGATGGAGACCA
>CAZERE010000014.1:0-41410 GCA_964515365.1 uncultured Phenylobacterium sp.
GCCTGCGGTGGGATAGGCCCCCAGGGTCGCCGGCGAGCCCCGGTCATAGTCCCACACGTCCATCCGCACCGTCTGGAACGACCGGGCGGGCCGGCCGGTATTGACGTCCAGGGCCACCAGAGACGTGGAATAGCGGTTCTCGGCGGCGGTGCGATCGCCTGACCAATAGTCCACCGCCGCGTTGCCCATGGGCAGATAGACCAGGCCCAGGGCCTCGTCGCCGGTGGCGATCGTCCACATGTTGGGGGTGCCGCGGGTATAGGTGTCGCCCTCGGCCGGGCGTCCGGTGAGGTCGGGCCGCGTCATGTCCCACGCCCAGCGATGCTCGCCCGTGACGACGTCGAAACCCTGGATCACGCCGGACGGGGCCGACAGCTTCTGGCCATCGAGCACCTGGTGGCCCGTGACGATGACGCCCTGCACGACGACCGGCGGAGACGTGATCGAGACCATGCCGGGGACGATCTCGCCCATGCCGACCTTGATGTCGGCCTGGCCGTTCTGGCCGAAGCCGGCGCAGGGCGCGCCTGTGCGGGCGTCGACGGCGATGAGGCGGCCGTCCAGCGTGCCCTCGATGATGCGGGTGGCGCACGGCGTCGCCGGATCAGCCTCGGGCGTGGCGTAGTAGACCACCCCCCGGCAGGCGGCCGTGTAGGGAATCCAGTCGTCGCTGACGCCCGGATCATGGCGCCAGATCTGACGTCCGGTGCGGGCGTCCAGGGCGAAGAGGACGTTGGTCGCCGAGCACAGATAGAGCGTGTTCCCGACCTTCAGGGGCGTGGTCTCGGCGCCGTACTTGTTCTCGGCGTCCGGGGCCGGCAGGTCGCCGGTTTCGAACACCCAGGCGCGCTCCAGTCGCCCGACGTTGTCCGGCGTGATCTGGGCCAGGGGCGAGTAACGGCGGCTGCTATAGGTGCCGCCATATGCCGGCCAGTCGGCCCCGACCTGGAGCCGGGAGGGGTCGGCCATGGCCGCGGCGGTCTGCTGGGGCAGGGGCTGGGCGGCGTCGGGGCGATTGGCGAAGCCGATCACCACGCCCCCGATGATGGCGACGACGGCGAAGGCGGCCAGGCCGCCGAGGGCGAAGGTGCGGCCCTGCCGCTGAGGCCTCAGGGGCCAGATCGCCAGGAGCGCCAGGACGAGGAGCACCGACGGGGCGAAGACCCGCGGCAGCAGCGCCCAGCCATGGAGTCCGACCTCCCACAAGGCCCAGATCAGGGTGGCGGCCCAGACGGCCACATAGATCCAGACCCCGGTGAGATCGCGTCGGAACAGGAAGAAGCCTGAAGCGAGCAGGCCTAGGCCGGCCAGGACGTAGTAGGGCGAGCCGCCCAGGGCGAGGAGCCAGGCGCCGCCGCCGGCGAGCACAAGACCGATGAGCGCGAAGATGACGCCGAGCGCCATGACGCCCCAGATGGCCGGGCCACGGGCAGTGGGCATGCTCGCCTCCTTCAGATTTTCAGCTTCACGGTGCCAACGGGCTTATCTGGTGAAGGTTCCCTCAGGCGCAGACCCGGACCAGGAACAGCGGCGCGCCGAGCCAGGCGGTGGCCACCACTCCGATCACGGCGACTGCAAGGGTGGCGTTCCTCAGGAAGCGCTGGGCGGCCTGGTCCTCGAGGGGACGTTTCCAGGTCCACAGGGCGAAGGCCGCGGCGGCGGAGGTCATCACCAGCCACAGCCCGATCAGCGCCAGGCGCAGGGGCCAGGGGTTCTGGACGCTGGCCCAGCCCGCCGCGCAGGCGACGCCGTGGACCCCGTAGAGGCCGATGAAGGCGAGGCTCCAGATCAGGAAGGCGGCGACCAGGAGGACAAGCCGCCAGAAGCTGCGGGCGGGCGGGGTCATGACAGCCACACGGGGCCGTGGAGCAGGGCCAGGCTGATGCCGACGACGGCGGCGAGATAGAGCCACCAGAGGCGAAGGGCGGCGAACTCGACCCGCCGCTGGGCCGACACCCAACCATATCGGACGCGAGCCCAGGCATAGGCGCTGAGAAGGACGGCGATCAGCCCATGGAAGGCCATGTAGCCGCTGATAAACGTCACCGCCGCCCCATAGGCGTGGGCGGTCGGCGAGGGCGCGGTGAACAGGGGAACCGCCAGGGCGGCGGCTGCGGCGAGCAGGCCCGAGAGGCCGGAAACCAGCAGGGCGGTCTGGCTCGTCCCGGCCTCGCCACCGGCGTTGGCGCGGCCAGCCCATCTCACCGCCCAGAGGCCGCCCGCCGCGGCGACGATCAGCAGGAGGGGCGTCACCGGCTCGCGGACCAGCAGCTCCGGCGGGGGCCAGTTGGGGGCCACGACCCAGAGGAAGAGATAGCCGAACACCAGGGCCCCGAAGAGCACCCCATTGGCCATTAGGGTGAAGACCATGCCCCACAGGGTGGGCGGGTCGGCCGTGGTCGCGTGCAGCGGCGCCATCTGGCCAAGCCCAATGGCGACGGGCTCGGCGTCCGCCTTGAGTCCGGAGTCCCACATCCACCGCCAGGCGCAGGCGACGATCAGGACGAAGGCCAGGGCCGAGACCGGATAGAGCTTGAAGAGGAAGCTCACGAAGAACAGGCCGGTGGCGAGCGCGGTCCAGAGGGGGATGAAGGTGGGGCCGGGCAGCAGCACGACCTGCTCGGGCTTGCCGGTCAGCATGTGGACGCCGAGGGTTTCGCGCCAACCGTTGCGGGGTTCGCCCAGATAGCCTTCGCCCCGGGCCATGGCCGCCGGCAGATCCGGGTTTTCGTCAAGCGGGTCGCGGTCGCGGACCTCGGGCTGCGAGCCGATATTGTAGGCGGGCGGCGGCGTGGGCATGGCCCATTCCAGGGTCGTGGCGTTCCAGGGATTCCGCTGGGTGCGACGTCCGAACCGCGCCACCTGGATCACATCGACCACCACCAGGGCGAAGCCGATGGCCAGCACGAAGGAGGAGATCGAGCTCACCAGGTTGAGCAGGTTCCAGCCCAGGTCGCCGCCATAGGTGTAGACTCGCCGCGGCATGCCCAGCAGGCCGGTCAGATGCATGGGCAGGAAGGCGGCGTTGAAGCCCAGGAAGATCAGGGCGAAGGCGGTGCGCCCCAGCCCCTCCAGGTGCTTGCGGCCGGTCATGTGCGGCAGCCAGTAATAGATCGCCGCCAGCACCGGGAAGATGAAGCCGCCGACCAGCACATAGTGCAGGTGGGCGACCACAAAGTGGGTGTCATGGGCCTGCCAGTCGAACGGCACGACGGCGACCATCACCCCGGTCAGCCCGCCGATCACGAAGGTCGAGAGGAAGCCGTAGAAATAGAGCATCGACAGGGTGATGCGGGGCCGACCGCTGAGCAGGGTCGCCAGCCAGGCGAAGATCTGCACCGCCGTCGGGATCACCACCAGGGTGCTGGCGGCCGAGAAGAAGGCCAGCGACAGGTGCGGAATGCCCGTCGCGAACATGTGGTGAGCCCAGATGCCGAAGCTGATGAAGCCCAGCGCGATCAGCGCCACCACGATCCAGGAATAGCCCACCAGCTTCCGGCCGGTGAACACCGGCAGGATGGTCGAGATGATGCCGGCTCCGGGCAGGAAGATGATGTAGACCTCGGGGTGGCCGAACAGCCAGAACAGGTGCTGCCAAAGCAGTGGGCTGCCGCCGCGGGTCGGATCGAAGAACGGCCAGTCGAAGGCCCGCTCCATCTCCAGCAGGACGCTGCCCAGGATCAGCGGCGGGAAGCCGAACAGCATCATCGCCGCGGTCACCCACAGGTACCAGACCATGATCGGCATGCGATGCAGGGCCATGCCGCCGGTGCGCATCTTCAGAACGGTGGTCATGAACTCCACCGCCGCGCAGACCGCCGAGACCTCGACGAAGGTCACCCCCACCAGCCAGACATCGGAATTGATGCCGGGCGAAAACGGCTTGGAGGAGAGCGGCGTGTACATGAACCAGCCGCTGTCGGGCGCCACACCCGCCAGCAGGGCCAGGATCAGCATCGAACCGCCGAACAGGTAGCACCAGTAGCCAAAGGCGCTGAGCCGCGGGAAGGCCAGGTCCCGGGCGCCCAGCAGCTTGGGCAGCATGTAGAGGGCCAGGCCCTCGATCAGCGGGATGGCGAACAGGAACATCATCACCGTGCCGTGCATGGTGAAGACCTGACCGTAGGCCGCTGCGCTCAGGAAGTCGGTCTCAGGCCCCGCCAGCTGCGCGCGGATCAGCATGGCGAGCACGCCGCCGATCAGGAAGAAGGCGAAGGCGGTGATGATGAAGCGCAGGCCGACGGTGGAATGGTTGACCGCCGACAGCGCGCCCCAGCCCTTGGGCGTGCCCCAGATGCGCTCCAGGGCCTTGTGCCGGGCGATGGCGGACATGCCCGGCGCCGGCGGATGGCGGGCGTCTGTCATGGGATGTCTTCCGGGTCGTGGGCCTGGAGGGTGAAGCTCATGGCGGCGTGGCCGACGCCGCAGAACTCGGCGCACTGGCCGCGGTAGACGCCGGGCTCGGCGACCTGCAGGCGGATGACGTTCACCTGACCGGGGATGGCGTCGATCTTGCCGCCAAGGCGGGGCAGCCAGAAGCTGTGGATGACGTCGCGGCTGGTGACGTGGACCTCGAACGGCGGGCCGGCCGGCACATGCAGGATGTCCTGCGTCGGGGCGCGCCCGTCGGGATAGTGGAAGGTCCAGGCCCAGCGCTCGGCCACGGCCTCGACCTTCAGGATCTCCGGCTCCCCGCGCGGGCTCAGCCGGTCGCCCACCAGCAGGGCGGAAACCAGCAGGGCCAGCAGCACGACGGCGGGGAAGACCAGCCCACCCCCCACCAGCAGGGCCCTTTCGGGGAGCGCGACGGCCGCGCGCCGGCGGATCAGGGGATAGAGCGCCGCCCCCAGGACGCCGACGAAGATGATCGTCGCCCCGACCAGCATCACCCACCAGAGGACCGCAATCGCGCTCGCGGAGTCGCCGGCCGGCGCCAGGGTGGAAAGCGGCGTGTCGCAGCCGGTCAGCAAAAGCGTCGCCGTCAGACCGAACCCTTGCCGGGGCCGCGGCGTTCGGGTCCTGTGAAAGCCGCGGAGGAAACCATCTTGGCGCAGGACCGGTCGCGAGACCCCTTTGAGGAAAGAGTGCAGTCGAGCATCCAGCTCGCCGGCCACCCGATCCACGTCATGCTCGTGACGTTTCCGATCGCCCTGGTCTGCGCCACCCTGGGCGCCGATCTCTTCTACTGGTGGTCGGCCGATCCCTTCTTCGCCCGGGTCGGCCTCTGGACGAGCGGATGGGGCTTCGCCATGGGCGCGACGGCCGCCCTCAGCGGCACAGCCGAGCTGCTGGTCTCGCGGGGTATCCGGCGCAGCGCCGAGCCCTGGAGCCATGCGGTCGCCGCGATGATGCTGCTGAGCGTCATCGCCGCCAACTGGGGCCTGCGCCTGTTTGATCGCGAAGCGGCCGTGTTGCCCTGGGGCCTGTTCCTGTCGGGCCTTGGCCTGGTGTTCGTCGGCCTGGCCGGCTGGCACGGCGGAAAGCTGGTGTTCGAGCATCAGATCGGCGTGTCCGACAGCAGCGACTGAAGGCCGCCCGGCTCCAGCAGCCAGGCCGGCAGGGCGCTGACGCCCAGGAAGGGCTTTTCAAGCACCAGCCACAGGATGGCGGTCATGGCCCCGAACACCAGGGTCCAGACCGCCAGGAGCCGCAGGCGCGGGGGTTTCGAGCCCTTGTCCGACAGGGCCGACAGGACGAACCCATACTGGACGTGGGCCATGACGAGCAGGCCGACGAGGGCCAGCTTCACGAACATCCACCCCTGCAGCACGCCCGGCGCCAGCAATAGCAGCGCCGTGCCGGCCCCGATGGCGACGACGGCCGCCGGCGAGGTGATGGCGTTATAGCTGAACCGGCTGGCGTTGCGGATGCGGATGAAGTCCTCGCGATTGGTCACGCCGCGGTGCGCCAGAAGAAGCCCCGGCAGATAGACCAGGCCGGCGCACCAGATCAGCAGGGCCGAGATGTGCAGGAATTTCAGCCAGGCCACGCCGGGGCCTCGTCTTTCTCAAGACCCTGCAGCCACCGCGCTGCGAGCCATAGAACGGCGCCGAAATAGGGCAGGGCGCCCGGGGCCCACATGATCAGGCCGGCCAGTTGCTGATCCTCGAGCGGGCTCAGCCCCCAGGCCGTCGTGGTCAGAAGGTGGGGTTCATAGAGGGGCGCCTGGGCGAAGGTGATCAGGGCGGCCAGCAGGCCCATCTGGGCCATGGTCAGGATCAGCGCGACGATGACGGCCGGCGGCTCGGTCTTCCGCGCCCAGACCGCGCTCCAGAAGACCATGGCGCTGGCCAGCAGGCTGAGCTCCATCAGCCAGTAGCTCGCCACGCCGTCCAGCGCCCAGGCGTAGACCAGGGGCGCATGCCAGACCCAGAGGATGACCATATGGGCGAGGCCCGCGCCCGTGAGCCAGCCCCCGGGAAGTTTCCGCGGCAGGGCGAGGGCCAGCAGCGGCGCGGCGACCGCGACCATCAGCATGTGATGGGCGATGCGGGCCGAAAGCAGCGAGGTGCTCAGGGCGCAAAGCGGCGAGACAAAGGCGACGACCAGGACGGCCATGCCCCCGGTGAAGGCCGCCTTTTGACCGAGGGTGGGCGCGGCGCGTCCGAAGTAGGCCAGCGCGCACAGCCCCATCACGGCCAGAAGGATGGGGTCGAGGTTCCAGTCCGCCCATAGCCCTGCGGGGGCCGGCGGCGGCCCGCAATAGGCGATGGGTCCAAGGCTGGGCTGTGTTGTCTCGTCCACGCCCCCTCCTGCCGCGAGAATACAACCTGACTAGCGACAACAAGCTTGGCGGCAGTCCGTTCCGAAGAGAATGCCGCGCTGGCGAAATCAGGCGTGGTCGACAGGTGAGGTGACCTTGGCTAGGGCAGAGATGGCTTGATCAAGGGGATGGCGATGAAACAGTGGACCTTGGGCGTGATCGGCGGTTCGGGCCTCTATGAGCTCGACGGCCTGCGCCATCGCGAGCGCCTGAGGATCGAGTCCCCCTGGGGAGAGCCGTCCGATGAGCTGATCGCCGGCGAGCTGGAGGGCGTGCGGCTGGTCTTCCTGCCCCGTCACGGCCGCGGTCATCGCATTCCGCCCGGCGAACTGAACGCCCGGGCCAATATCGACGTGCTCAAGCGGGCGGGCTGCACCGACGTGCTGTCGGTCTCGGCCGTGGGCTCCCTGCGCGAAGACCTGCCGCCGGGGACCTTCGTGGTGGTGGATCAGTATATCGACCGGACCGTGTCGCGGCCGGCATCCTTCTTCGGCTCGGGCCTGGTGGCCCACGTCTCCATGGCCGATCCCGTGTGTCCGCGGCTGTCGGCGGCGGCGGCGGCGGCCGCGCGGGCGGCCGGCGCGCCTACGGTGGAAGGCGGGACCTATCTGGCCATGGAGGGGCCGCAGTTTTCCACCCGCGCCGAGAGCCACCTTTATCGCAGCTGGGGGTGTTCGGTGATCGGGATGACCGCCATGCCGGAGGCGAGGTTGGCGCGGGAGGCGGAGCTGCCCTACGCCAATGTCGGCATGGTCACCGACTATGACTGCTGGCGCGAGGCCACCGCCCATGTGGAGGTGACCAATGTGCTGGAGGTGCTGCTCAGCAACGCTGACACGGCCCGCCAGATGATCGTAGCCCTGGCCCTGGGCCTGCCGGAGGTCCGACCGCCGTCGCCCATCGACACCGGGCTCGATCAGGCCGTGATCACCGATCCGGCCCTGTGGGCGCCGGAGCGGGTCGAAAAGCTGGCGGCGATCTGCCCGCGGAAGTTCAGGCCAGACGCCGGCGCCTGAGCGCGCGGCGCAGGGCCGGGCCGTCGTCCACATCCTCGCGCATCTGAAGCTGGGTGATCCGGTGGCCCGCAAGGCTCGCCAGCGTGTCGGCCAGGGTGTGCGCGGTGGACCAGCGGATGTCGGCGAAGGGCAGGGGATCGCGGGGCGTCCGGCGCAGGCCGATCAGCCAGTAGCCGCCATCGCGGGCGGGGCCGAGGACGGCGGCGTGGCTTCCCAGATGGCGGAAGGCCTTGGCCACATCGGCGCGGGTGACGCCCGGCGTATCGGCCCCGAGGATCACGACGGGCCCCGGCGGCAGCGCACGGGCGACGCGGGTGAGGCGCGCGCCAAGATCGCCCTTGCCCTGGCCGATGGGGCGGGCGTGGCGGACCCAGGCCGTGGGGCGATCTGGCGTGATGGCCAGCCAGAGGGTCCAGCGAGGGTCCCCGCCGAGCCTGCGAATCAACTCGGCCAGGGCGCTGCGGGAAAACCGCAGGGCCGTGAGGTTGCCCACATCCTGGGCCAGCCGCCGCTTGCCCAGGCCATAGCGGGGCTGGCGGGCGAAGATCACCAGATGACGCCGTGCGCGCTCAGCGGCCATAGATGCTGGCGATCCGTTCAGGCGCGACGCCTGCAAGATACAGGCTCAGGCAGCGCAGATTGGTCAGGGTCTGGCGCAGCCAGCCTCGCCTGCGCCAGCGCTCGGCCGAGGTGGTCGCCTTGCCGTCGAGGGACGTCAGTCGTCTACGGCCAAGACGGCGCACGAGGTCGACGTCCTCCATCAGGGGCAGGGGCGCGAAGCCGCCCACCTCGTCATAGAGCCGGCGCGAGATCAGCAGGCCCTGGTCGCCATAGGGCAGGGCCAGCATCGCCACACGAAGCCTGACCCCGAATTCAAGGACCCGCGCCTGCCAGGCGTCGTCATTGAGCCGCAGGTGAAAGGCGCCGGCCCTGCCGTGGCTCTGGGGATCGGCCAGATGGCGGCGCGCCGCCCCCCAGGCCTCAGCGTCCAGGCGCGTGTCTGCGTGCAGAAACAGCAGCCATGGGGAGGTCGCCGCCGCGGCGCCGGCTGCGAGTTGCCGACCCCGGCCGGGCGGCGAGGTCACAAGGCGGGCGCCCTGGCGCGCCGCGATCTGCGCCGTGTCGTCCGTGGAGCCGCCGTCGACGACGATCACCTGCCCCACCCGCGGCAGCGCCGAAAGGGTGACCGCCAGGTGGCCGCTAGCGTTCAGGGTGGGGATGACGACCGCAAGGTCGGTCAGGTCGCTCATCCGGCGCTGCAGCTCGCCCCGCCCAGCACGCAGAACTGGGCGCAGAAGGGATGGTTGAGGGGCACCGCGACGGTCGCCCGCTCCAAGGTCTGGCCTAGTTCGAACTGCGGATCGTAGGGGGTCAGGGTGCAGGCGACGACGGCCGCCTCCGCCGCGCCCTTGCGGCGCACCACCATGCGGCTGGTGGCGCACATCATCTCGCCAGGATTTCGGTTGAGTATTCCCCAGCAAGCCTCGGTAATCTCGGGAACTTCGGCGTCAGCCTCCATCTCGGGAAACATCACCAGGGCGCCGGGATTGTCGGCCGCCACATTCAGGCCCCGGGCGGCGAACAGGGCGCCATAGGCGCTGCGGGCCGCCGATTCCGGCTCGTCGATCAGCCGCCGTCCTGCAATGGCGATACGAAGGCCCTGGTCCCGCAGCCAGTCCAGCCCCTCCCAGGCCCGGTCCCAGGACCCCTGGCCGCGCTCGGCGTCGTGCAGGGCCTGGGTGTGATGATCGAGGCTGACCCGGAAGGTCAGCTGTTCGCGATAGGCGTCGGCGAGATCCGCCAGCCGCTGGCCCCAGCGGGTCATCGGCCGCATGGCGTTGGTCAGCACCAGCACCTGGAAGCCGGCGGCCAGGGCCTGTTCCAGCATGGCCAGGATGTCCGGGTTCATGAACGGCTCGCCGCCGGTGAAGCCGATTTCCCGCGTCGCCAGCCCCGTGCGGGCGATCTCGTCCAGATACCGGGCCACGTCATCAGCCCTCAGATAGGTCAGGGCGTCGTTGGTCGGCGAACTCTCGATGTAGCAGTTGGCGCAGGTGATGTTGCAGAGCGTGCCCGTATTGAACCACAGGGTTTCCAGGGCGGTCAGCGGCACAGTGGCGCGCACCGATCCGTCCGCCGTGATCGCCGGATCGACGAAACGCCCGGGCGAGGCCAGGCCACGATGGGTGGCGAAAGGCGAAGTCGCGGTGCGGGTCATGGGGCTCCTGGCGGGCTGAAATTCCAAGTCCTTGCTAGACCTATTCGAACCACATGGCCCGCCGGTTTCAAATGCGCCACTAGCCTATGGCGCAGGTTCGTGGAACGGTTGCGCCTTCGCCATTCGATCAAGGGCTGGGCTGATGAGAACGATGCTGGCGCGAATCGCGCTGACCCTGTCGCTGTTGGTTCCGGTCTGGTTCGTGGCCGCAGCCCTGGGCTCCAAGTTCAACCTCTGGTCCTGGCGGATCGGTCTCGGGGTGATGATCGTCCAGTGGGGCCCGCGAATCCTGATCGGGACGGCCATCCTGGCCCTGGTCGCCTTGATCGTCACCCTGGCGCGGGCGCCGCGTGCGGGCTGGCGCGCCGCCCTGGTCGCCCTGCTCATTCCCCTGCTGGGCCTCGGCTATCTGTTCTGGGTGCGCAGCCAGTCGGCCGACATTCCGCCGATCCACGATGTGGCGACCAATATCGATGACCCGCCGGCCTATTCGCCGGCGCTGCTGGCGGTCCGCGAAGGCGAGGGCGCCAATCCGGTGGCGCAGCTTTCGGCCCCGATCACCAGCCTGCCGGCCTATCAGGGGCCGCGCTTCGCCCCCCTTCAGGGCAAGACCCTGGGGCAGGTGGGCCGCGAGGCCTATCCCGAGGTTCGCACCCTGACGGTGGCGGCCACGCCCGCCGACGCCTTCGCCGCGGCCCAGGCCGAGGTCGAGGCCCAGGGCTGGACCCTGGTCGGCGCCGATCCCGCGGCCGGGGCGCTCGAGGCCACGGCGGAGACCTTCTGGTTCGGGTTCAAGGACGACGTGGCCGTACGGGTTCGTCCGGCGCCGGGCGGCGGCAGCCTGATCGACATGCGTTCGACCTCGCGGGTGGGCCTGAGCGACCTCGGCGCCAATGCCGAGCGGGTCGAAGACTATCTCGACGCTGTCGAAGAGCGTCTCGGCGAGGACTGACGCAAGGCCAAGGGCGACGATCGTGCGGCTCGCCCTGGTCGGTGCGGGTCACGCCCATCTGCACCTGTTGACCCATGCCGGAAGATTGCGCGCCGCGGGCCTGGAGCCGGTGCTCGTCGCGCCTGGGCGGTTCGACTATTCCGGCCTCGCGACGGGGGTGTTGTCAGGCGCGATCGAGGGGGAGGCGGCGGGCCTCGACGTGGCCGCCTTGGCGAAGACCGCCCGCGTGGAACACCATCCGACGCAGGTCAGCGCCGTCAATCTTGCCGGTCGGCGTCTGAGCCTGGCCGAGGGCGCGCCGCAGGCCTTTGATCTCATCTCCTTCAACATCGGCAGCGTCTCGCGCGATCCGCGCGGCCTGGCCCGCCAGCCGGGGGTCTGGCCGGTCAAACCCCTGGCCAATCTGTTCGCGTTCAAGTCCTGGCTGGAGGCGGAGATGACCCGCCAGTGGGAGTCGCCGCAGGTGGTCATCGCCGGCGCCGGCCAGACCGGTTTCGAGGTCGCCGCGGTCCTGGCAGGTCTGGCGGCGCGCCATAGAGTGACGCCGCGCATCCGTGTGGTGGGCGACGCCGCCGCATCCTGGGCGCCAGGGCGCGCCGGCCGACATCTGAGACAGGCGCTCGAACGGCGGGGCGTCGTCTTCGAGCCGGGAGAGGTGGTCGCTCGGGCGTCGTCCGCCTGCAAGCTGGAGGACGGGCGCATCCTCCCTTGCGACGCCCTGGTGCTGGCCGCCGGCCTGGAGGCGCCGCTGCTGATCGGCGCGCTGGGCCTGCCGGTCGGGGCTGACGGGCGTCTGCGGGTGTCGCCTCAGATGCAGTCGCCGGCCCATGACCGGGTGTTCGCCGCCGGCGACTGCGCCGTGATCGACGGGGCCGAGCGGCCGATGGCCGGCGTGTTCGGCGTGCGGGCCGCGCCGGTCCTGCTGGCCAACCTGATCGCCAGGGCGACGGATGCGCCGCTCAAGCCCTACCGACCCCAGGTCCGCTGGTTATCGATCATGGACCTGGGGGATGGGACCGGCTTGGCCATGCGCGGCGGCCTGTGGACTCAAGGTCGCGCTGCTCTCTGGCTGAAGCGCCGCCTGGACCTAGGGTTTGTCGCCCAGGCCGGGCGGCTCAGGCCAGGTGCTTGAGCAGGGCGACGACCTTGCGGGTGCGGCTGGAGAAGAGGGCGGGCGTGTACCACTGGCCGGCCAGCCGCTTGTTGACCTCCCCCCGGGTCGGATAGGGGGCGATCATGCCGGTGACCTGGCTGAGCTTCAGGCCCGCGGACATGGCCAGGGCCCAGAGCTGGATGTGATCGCCCGCGTGGCGCCCGACCAGGGTCACCCCGAGGATCTTGCCCTTGGCCGTGGTGATCAGCTTGCCAAAGCCGCGCACATCCCCCTCGGCGATGGCCCGGTCGTTGCCGGCGAGCTCGACGATCTCCACGCGGATATCGTCCCCGTGCGCCTTGCGCGCCTCGGCTTCGCTGAGGCCGATGGCCGCCAGCTCGGGATCGGCATAGGTGACGCGGGGAACCTGCAGGGTCTCGGCGTTCACCGGCAGGCCGAAGATGGCCCGGCGGACTACCAGGCCCGCATGGGCGCCGGCCAGGTGGGTGAACTGGCCGCGGCCGGCGGCGTCGCCGACGGCGTAGATGCGGCGGTTGCTGGTGCGCAGGCTCCTGTCGGTCACCACGCCGCGGGCGTTGCGATCGACGCCGGCCTTTTCGAGGTCGAGGCCGTCCAGGGACGGCTGGCGGCCGACAGCGATCAGCAGGTGAGACCCGGCGACCTTCTCCTCGCCGGCCGCGCCCTCGACGATGAGGGTCGGACCCGGCTCGACCCGCACCGCCTTGCGGCCGGCCATGAGGGTGACGCCATCGGCGGTGAGCTGGTCCAGGACCGCGGCGGCGGCGGACGGGTCTTCGCGCCCGAGCAGCCGGTCGGCCTCGACGATCACCACCTCGGAGCCCAGGCGGCGGAAGGCCTGGCCCAGCTCCACGCCGATCGGCCCGCCCCCGAGAATGACCAGCCGCGCGGGCAGGGCCTCCAGGTCGAACAGGGTCTCGTTGGTGAGGAAGGGGACCTCCGACAGGCCCGGAATATCGGGGACCGCCGCCCGGGAGCCGGTGGCGATGATGATCTTGCGCGCGCGGACCGTGACGCTGTCGCTGGCCACGGTGCGCCGGTCGATGAACCGTGCGGCCTCGCGCACCACCTGGACGCCGAGGCCTTCGAACCGTTCCTGGCTGTCGTGGGGCGCGATGGTGGCGATGGCCGCGCGCACATGGGCCATGACCTCGGGGAAGTCGATGGCGACCTCGGCCGCGCTGACTCCCAGATGGCTCGAGGTCCGCAGCTCGTGGGCCGCCGTGGCCGCGGCGATCAGGGCCTTGGAGGGGACGCAGCCATAGTTGAGGCAGTCGCCGCCCATCTCGCCCTTTTCGAACAGCACGACCTTGAGGCCGAGCTGCGCCGCGCCGGCGGCCACCGAGAGACCGCCGGAACCGGCGCCGATGACGACCATGTCGGCCTTGAGAGCTTGGCTCATAGGGGTTTCCCCAACCGGGCGCGCCGGCGCTGGAAGAGGGTGGCGCCAAGGGACAGGAGGCCCAGGGCGACGAGGGGCAGGAAGATGGCCGGCTGGAAGATCACGCCGAGGTCCGGCGCCTCATCCCGCGCCAGCAGTTCGCCGACGCCAGCGCCGATGCCGCTATAGATGAAGGTGGCGGGCATGATGCCGATCAGCGTGGCCAGGGCGTAGGCCCGCAGCGGGGCGTGGGCCAGGGCCGCGGCCACATTGACCAGCCAGAAGGGCGCCAGCGGGATCAGCCGCAGGGTCAGGATGTAGCCGAAGGCGCCGGCCTCGACGCCGTCGATGATCGCCTTGAGCCGGCCGCCGGAGGATTCGGCCTTGTCCCGCAGGGCTGCGCCCAGGGATGTGCGCACCGCATAGAAGACGGCGACCGCGCCCAGGGTCGCCCCGACCACGGTGGCGGCGCCGCCGACCCAGGTCCCGAAGAGGTATCCGCCCGCTAGGGTGAGGATGACGGCGCCGGGGACGCTGAGCGCCGTGGAGAGGGCGTAGATCCCGATGAAGGCCGCCAGGGCGACGATCAGGTTGTCGGCGACCACGGCGCGCAGGGCGGCCTCGTTGGCCTGCAGCGCTTCGAGATTGAGGTGGCGGGTCACGCCGCTGGCGAACACCGCCGCCACGCCGATCAGCAGCACGGCCAGGGGCAGGTAGCGTTTCAGATGTCTCATCGCGGGCCTTGGCTTGGGCGATGCGGAGCGCCACGCCGTCGCTACCGGTTATAGCCAAGCCGGGACGCCCGTCGCCTCAAAACAGCGACGGCGCGCCGGTCCGGGGACCGACGCGCCGCGCGCCAGGATGCGGCCGGAGGGCTTAGAAGGCCAACCGCATGCCGACCCGGAAGGTGCGGCCCAGGACGTCATAGAGGCTGCGATTGGTCTGCAGATAGCCGACCGTGTTTTCCGCCCCCAGGGCGGCCGGGTTGGCCGTCAGCGGCGGCTCGTTGTTGAAGAGGTTCTTGATCGAGATATAGGCCTCGCCACTGGCCGCGCTTTGGCCGACGTCGAAGGCGTAGGTCGCCGAGGCGTCGAAATAGAGGGCGCCGTCGATGTGGTTGTCGTTGATCGTGTAGTAGGGCGGGGTCAGCGTCGGGCAGGCGCTCGTGCATTCGGTATAGGCGTTGCTGATGACCCCGTCGCTGACCCCGCGGGCCGTGACATTGAAGGTCACGGGATCGAGGTTGTAGGCCGCCGTGATCCGGTAGACCCAGTCCGGCGTCGAACCCACATTGGAGCCCGCCAGATCGATGGCGGTGACGCCGTTGTCCGTGACGTTCTCCATGTAGTGGGTCGCCATGGCCCGCAGGCTGAGCTCGCCGGCCGCGCTGGGGATGAAGGCGTCGAGCGAGGTCCGGTAGGAGGCCTCGATGTCCACGCCCTTGGCGCTCAGGCTGTTCAGGTTCTCGTAGTACAGATCGATGAAGGCCAGCTGCCCGTTCTCGTAGCGGAGATTGTTGCAGTAGCGCTGGACGTTATTGAGGAAGCAGAAGTCGGCGGATTGCTGGGCGGTGACGAAGTCGATCACCCCCTCGACCTTGATCTCATAGTAGTCGACCGATGCGGCGAAGCCCGGCAGGAAGCTGGGCTGGAACACGACGCCCAGGCCGAGACCATCGGCCACCTCCGGCTGGACATCGACATTGCCCTGCAGGTTCTGGACGAAGGCGGTGGACACGCCGTTGATGGAGACCGCGTTACTGCGGGCGGTGCCGGCGTCGAACAGCTCGCTCATGTTCGCCGCCCGGATATCGCGGGACGCCGAGGCGCGCAGGGTGATGTCCGGGATGGGCGTGTAGGTCAGGCCAGCCTTCCAGGTGGTGACGCCGCCGGAGGTGCTGTAGCGGGTGTAGCGGGCCGCGCCGTTGAAATCGAGACCCTCGAAGATCGGGACCAGGGTCTCGATATAGCCCTCGACGACGTCATACTCGCCGGTGGTGACCTTGTAGTTCCCGTACTTCCAGCCGGACTGGTACTGGGCCTCGACCTCGCCATCCATGGTTTCGTTGCGCCATTCCGCGCCGAAGGCGATGTCGATCGGGCCGGCCCATCCGGCGAAGTCGGTGGTGAAGTTCACCGCCACCACGTCCTGGACGAACTCCTGGTTGCGCAGGGGCTGGCCCAGCACATAGTCGATGGCCTCCTGGCTGGCGACGCCGATCCCGAAACGGTTCAGCGGCACGCAGCCGTTGGTCGGGTTGGTCAGGGTCGAGCGGCAGACGATCTGGCCGGTGGCGGGATTGACCACCGCGTCCGTGGCGAGCGCGAGATTGGCGTTGTTCCAGGTCGGCGTCAGCTCTTCCTGGGTTTCGGTGATCCCATGCTGATAATAGGCGTCCCAGCCAAAGTCGCGGCCCAGCAGGCTGAAGTCGCCGTCGGCGCCGACGACATAGCGCGAGGTCTCGCGGATGTTGTTGCTGCCCGACTTCGGCAGGTCGTCATTGCTCGATCCCATGACGAAAGAGGTCAGGCCCAGGCTCGCCATCTGGCTGCGCACCGAGGCGGGCAGGAAGGCGTTGTCGGAGCGGATGGTGATGCCGGTATTGGTCGGCTGGATGTAGTAGCTCAGGCCTTCATAGTAGGCATACGAAGCCTGGGCGAAGACGTTGATGTTCGGGGTCAGCTCGTAGCTGATCCGGCCGAAGAAGCTGTCGCGGTCCTCGTCCGGCAGCAGGGAGTTGGTGCCGTTCAGACTGGAGGTGTATTCCCAGTCGCCGCCGATCATCCACTGGCCCGACACCTGGCCATAGGCCAGCTGGTTGACCGAGCCATTGACCCCGAAATAGGTGCCCCGCAGGGGGCCAGACGTGATCAGGCCGCCGGGCGTGTACGAGGATATGCCCACATTGTCGGCGACCACATAGAAGGGCTGATCGGCCGCGGTGTTGGGATTGCGGATCGCGAAATGCCCGGTCTTGTTCCAATCGCGGCTGACCCCGTGAATCCCCTCCTGGCTGACGGTTTCGGCGCTGAGCAGGATATGGCCCCTGCCGTCGGCGAACGGCGAGCCGGCGGTGAAGTTGTACTTCCAGTTTTCCCCGTCGCCATAGGTGGTTTCGCCGTATTCGGCCGTCATCTTCAGGCCGGTATAGGTCTTGTCGAGAATGAAGTTCACGACGCCCCCGACGGCGTCCGACCCGTAGGCTGACGAGGCGCCCCCGGTCACCACTTCGACCCGGGAGATCAGAGATTGCGGGAAGGTGTTGGTGTCCACCTGGCCGGTGGCGGCGGAGACCACCGAGCGCTGTCCGTCAAACAGGACCAGCGTCCGACCTGTGCCCAGGGCCCGCAGATTGAGCGCGCTGATGCCGGCCTGGCCGTTGCTCAGCGAGCCCGACGAACTGGAGGCGGTCACCGAGCCCGCCACCGACGGCAGGGTGTTGACGAAGTCGGCGATATTGGCCGGCGCCTCGGCGAGAATTTCAGCTGAGCCCAGCACGTTCACCGGGGTCGGCGCGTCATAGCCGTCGCGAACGATGCGCGACCCGGTGACGACGACTTCTTCCAGTTCGGCGCTGGGCGCGGTCTGGGCGAGGGTGGGCGCCGCCTGGGCCATCAGGGCTGCGGCGCTGGCCGTGGCCAGGGCATAGTGGCGGAGACGGCGAGACGGGCGGGAGAGTGACAGTTGGCTCATTGCGGTTCTCAACTCTTCTAGCTTGGCGTCCACCCGCCGCAGGCGACGTGAGGGGCCGTCACGCTCGCCCCTCCAGTGAGGCGAGCGCCTGCCAAGCGCGCCGGGTGGCCCGGCTCGCCTGTTGTTTCGGATCGGTCGGAGTCCCCTGCGCGCCGGATCGGGGAGGCGATCCGGCAGACGTCTGGGGGCTGTTTTCTGCGCGCGCCTGCGTCCTAGGGACGTCGCAGATGCGTATCAGGGCTCATGGACTGCTACGCCAGAGGAAGCCGCCATTCGAAAAATCGGACTCGCCGCGCCATAGTGGGCGGGCGGACCTTCTGTAAAATCGACCACACATGGAGACTACCCCCAGTTATATTTGTTCCAATGCGTCGGTTTCTTGCGACCAGAGCTGCCGACACCCATCTGCACCCGCTGGTCGCTGTCTCAGCAGGGACAGATTAGTTTCGATTGCTGGTGGACCACATTTGAATATAGGAATCTTATGCTCAATTCGTGGTTCTGCCGCTGAATTGCGCAGTGAAACGGGGATTGCATGTCGAAATTCGAACACGTTGGCTTGGACGCCATCGACTTCCAAATTCTAAGAGAGCTGTCGATCGATGGCCGGGCTTCCGACGTGTGGCTGGGTGAGAAGATCAATCTCTCGAGCACAGCCGTGGCGCGGCGGCGAAAGATACTCGAGGAACGCCAGGCGGTGCTCAGCTACTCGGCTGACCTGAACCTGCCGATGCTTGGGTTCAGTGTGGTGGTCTTTGTGGCGATCGAGCTGAGTTCTCAAGCCGAGCGCGCGCTCAACGAGTTCGAACGCGAGGTGGTGAAATGCCCCTCGGTCTCCTATTGCGGCTTTGTTTCCGGAGACACCGACTTCCTGATCATGCTGAACGTCGAGTCCTTCGAGGACTATGACCGGGTCTATCGCCGGGAGCTGTCCATGCTGCCCCACGTCTCGCGGATCCGCAGCAGCTTCGTCATCCGCGAGGTCACCAGCCGGTCGACCCCGCCCATCGTGTTCCAGGATCGCCCCGAAGGGCGTTGAGTAAAACCGGGGTCGAGGGCGGTAGACGCCTGGGACTCAAAAAAGAAGGGCCGGTTTCGCCGGCCCTTCTCGATATGAGGCGTCTCGCGCCAAGGGGATCAACGCGAGACGCAGGTCTTGGGACGTTCAGTTCGCCGGCAGATTGGGGTAGGCGATCCCAAGTTGTTCCAGATACGTGTCGTACTTGGATGGGTCGTAGTAGAACGGCTCCATCTTCGGCCGCATCTGAGCCATGATATTGGTGTTGAGGTGAACGCCAGGCGTGTCCTCGGCCGTGAGGACGGGATCGTACTTCTGATCCTTCAGCTGGACGTTCTGGAAGTAGTCCTTGGCCTCAGTGACCAGGCTCGGCGTCGTCACCAGATCCAGCACCGTCATCGCCACGGCCTTGGCCCCGACCACCACGCCCTTGTGCGCGATCGGCGTCGCCATGCCGATGGCGGCGGTCACATGGTGGCCGATGGTGTTGGGGATGTTCGAGGGGTAGCGCACGGTGATGGTCGGCACGGTCCACATGATGTCGCCGATATCGTCCGAGCCGCCGCCCATGGACGGACCGCGGCCGTCGGGCGTGGACAGCGGGGACACCTCCGTCGCCAGCGGCTCCACCGTCAGATGGTTGGCCTCCTGCGTGGCGCGGGCGAAGGCTTGGTCGGCCGCGGTCCACTGGGGCATGCCGACGGCCTGGATGTTGGCGTAGGCGGCTTCGGCCAGGGGCTTGTTGCCGTAGTTCGGCGCGGCGTAGCCCAGCAGGCGGCGCTCGACCGTGGTGTCGGTGGCCATGGCGGCGGCTTCGGAGATGCGGTTGCCGATCTCGTAGAGGCCGCGAATGGTCTCGAAGTTCTGCTCGCGGAAGTAATACCAGACGCTGGCTTCGCCGGGCACGATGTTGGGCTGGCCGCCGCCATTGGTGATCACATAGTGGGAACGCTGGGTCACCGGCAGGTGTTCGCGGCGCATGTTCCAGGCCGCGTTCATCAGCTCCACGGCGTCGAGAGCGCTGCGACCGGCCCAGGGCGCGCCGGCCGCGTGGGCGGTCTTGCCGTGGAACGTGTATTCCACCGACACCATGCCGTTGTTGCCGGCCGGTCCCCAGCCGGTGGAGAAGTCGCGGCTGACATGGCTGAAGATGCTGGCGTCCACGTCGTCGAACAGGCCCTCGCGGACATAGAAGGCCTTGGTGGCCAGAAGCTCTTCGGCGACGCCGGGCCACAGCATGAGTTGGCCTGGGATGTTGTTGGCCTCCATGACCTCCTTGGCCGCCAGGGCGGCGACCACCATCATGGGCATGCCGGAATTGTGGCCCTCGCCATGGCCCGGCGCGCCGGGCACCTGCGGCTTGATCTCGGCCGAGCCCGGGACCTGGGACAGGCCGAGGAGGGCGTCGATGTCGCTGCCCAGGGCGATCTTGGGGCCGCCCGAACCCCAGGTGGCGGTCCAGGCGGTGGGGATGCCGGCGACGCCGCGTTCAATCTTGAAGCCGTTCTTTTCCAGGATGTCGGTGACATATTCCGAGGTGCGGAACTCCTGGAACCCTGGTTCGGCGAAGCTGTAGATGGAATCCACCATCTCCTGGGCCAGCTTGGCCCGCTCCTCGACGCCGGCGACGGCGGCGGCCTTCATCTCCGGCGGCGCAGCGGCCTGGGCGGCCAGGCCCGGCAGGCACATGGCGGTGGCGAGCAGGATTGCGGTCAAAGATCGGGTGCGGCTGGCGGCCATGTGGTCATCCCCCAAGTGGTTTCACTGCTGACCGCCGGCGCCTTCGAGGCCCCGCCGATCGGTTGTCGTCCCCCCTGAGGTCTTGCGTTCAATTGACCGACCCGCGGTATTGGGCGCAGGAAATCAAATCAAAATGATCAAATAGGTTCGAAAACCATCAGGATGAGCGAGCGCACCATAGAAATCCTGCGGTGTAAACGCCGCGGTTGAGAGGGCGGGGCGGAATCGCTTCGACGAGCGCGGGTTGATGATTTTTTATGCGCGCTGCGGCCCAGCCGGGCGGTCGCGGACCGGGCGGCGAGGCTCGCCATTGCCCTGGAGGCCAAGGATTCATGACCAAGATTTCATGGCCGCGCTTGCATCTGTGAAGGACGGCCGAGGCCACTTATGATCGAACGGGTCTAGAGCATCCGCTGCGCTAAACAGGAAAATCCTCATGGACGTCGCCATTGCTGGCATCATCTCCAGTGTCTTTACGACTGCGATCGTGTTCGGCGCGATCGTGGCCATCGTGGTTGTGCCTCGCTACCTGAAGGCTCGGGAGCGAACCGCGCTCCACAAGACGATCCAGGCGGCCTACGACAAGGGCCAGCAACTGCCTCCAGAACTCATCCAGGCATTGACCCAGGATGTGAAGGTGAAGCCCAAGCCCTCGTCTTCGCGGGACCTTCGGACGGGCATCATCTGGCTGGGGGTCGCCGTCGGCCTGGCCGCGTTCGGCTACGCCCTGGGGTTCGAAGAACCGGACGCCACCTACATCTTCATGGGTATTGCGGCCTTCCCCGGCTTCATCGGCCTGGCCTTTGTGATCATGTCGTTCGTGGCCAAGGACAGGTCCTGATCGCGCGCGCCGGGGAAAAGCCATGTCGCGCGCCGAACGACACCGACTCTCAAGTCTGCACGACGTCGAGCTGGCCAGCCTGGCGGCGGCCGGCGACCGGCAGGCCTTTGGCGAACTCGTCCGGCGTCACGGTTCGGCCGTTCGCGGTCTCCTGCGCAGGATGGGCGCCAGCGCGAGCGAGGCCGACGACCTGGCCCAGGACGCCTTCATCTCGGCGTTTGAATCGATCTCGGACTTCCGCGGGGAGGGCGCCTTCGCCGGCTGGGTGAAAAAGATCGCCGCCCGCGCCTGCATGCGGCGCATGCAGCGGGCCAAGCGCCTGCGCGACCTGACCGCGGTCAGCGCCGACGATGACGCCCCTGCGCCCCATCCCGATCCGGGCGGACGGATGGACCTGGACGAGGCCCTGAAAGGCCTGACCGAGGGCGAACGCTTCTGCGTCAGCCTCTGCTATGGGGCCGGGCTGTCTCATGCTGAGGCGGCTGAGGCCTTGAACCTGCCGTTGGGAACGGTCAAATCCCATGTCAAACGTGGTCTGGATAAACTCAGGGCGCGCCTGGCGCCGGAGGATCAGTCTGTTGAGGGACGCCGCGACAATGGCTGAGGTAGAATTCGAGCGCGCCCTGGAGCGGATGTTCGCCCGCGCGCCGGAGGTCTCCGACGCCGAGAGTTTCGCCGACCGGGTGCAACGACGCCTGGACCGCGGCTGGGCGGCGCGGCGCCTCCTGATCGGCTCGGCCGGCGTCGTCGGCGGCGTCATCGGCGCCAGCCAGCTCATCATGTCCAACCTCTTCAGCCGCGCCGAGGCCGCCTCCAGCGAGTCGGCGCGGGTGCTGACCACGGGCGTCCGGCAGATCGCGCCCCAGGCCGACTGGCTGTTCAGCCGCCCGGCGGGGGTGGAGACCATATGGGTGGCCGCCGGCCTGGCGGTTCTCGCCCTGGGCTTCGTGCTCACCCGCATCATCGAGGAGATCTGACCTGTCCGCTCAACGCCAGGAGACCGTGCGACGCCTCGCGGCGCCCGACATCGCCGAGCGGAAGGGAAAGACGCCCGTCGTCTGCCTCACCGCCTATACCGCGCCCATGGCCGAACTGCTGGACGAGGCCTGTGACCTGCTGCTGGTGGGTGACTCGGTGGGCATGGTCGTCCATGGCCTGCCCAACACCGTGGGCGTCACCCTGGAGATGATGATCCTGCATGGCCAGGCGGTGATGCGGGGCTCACGCCGGGCCATGGTCGTGATCGACATGCCCTTCGGCTCCTATGAGGGTTCGGCGCAGGAGGCCTACGCCAACGCCGCACGGCTGATGAAGGAGACCGGCGCCCAGGCGGTGAAGGTCGAGTCCGGCCCCACCGTGGCCGACACCATCGACTATCTGGTCAAGCGCGGCGTGCCGGTGATGGGCCATGTGGGCCTGCGGCCCCAGGCCGTGCTGGTGGACGGGGGTTTCAAGGCCAAGGGCAAGGACGCCGACGAGCGGGCCCGGATCCTGGAGGAGGCCAAGGCGACGGCCGCCGCCGGGGCCTTCGCCCTGGTGGTCGAGGGCGTGGCCGAGGGCCTGGCGCGGGAGATCACCGAGGCGGTGTCCGTGCCCACCATCGGCATCGGCGCCTCGGCCGGCTGCGATGGCCAGATCCTGGTCACCGACGACATGCTGGGCCTGTTCGACTGGACGCCGAAATTCGTGCGGCGCTACGCCGACCTGCGCGGGGAAATCCTGCGGGCGGTGGACGCCTATGCGCAGGATGTCCGGGCCAGACGCTTCCCCGGGCCTGCGGAAATCTACTTCGCCAAGGCCGTTTAGTCGGATCTCGCCAAAGCCCTTGATCAGCGCCGCGATCAAGGGCTTGGCCACGCCGTTGCGGCGGGACCTCTTGCACTATAGGTTCGCCGCCTCTGTTTCGTCGCCTGAGCGCGGAGTACCCCATTCGTGACTGACGTTTTTGAAGAGGTCGAGGAGCAACTCCGCGCCGACCGCTACAAGACGCTCGCCCTGCGCGCGCTTCCCTGGGTGCTTGGCGCCCTTGTTCTCGCCCTCGTCATCGCCCTGGCGATCTGGGGCTGGGGAGCCTGGCAGAGCCGGAGCATCAGCGAGGCCTCAGAAACCTATGCCGAAGGTGTCGAGGCCTTTGCGGCGGGCGACATGGGCAAGGCCGAGCAGCGCTTCGCCGAGGTCGCCGAGGGGAACGCCAAGGGCTATGCGGCCATGGCCCTGATGCAGCAGGCGGGCCTGCGCATCAACGAAGGCAAGACCGCTGAGGCCGTCGAGCTGTTCGACAAGGCCGCCGAGGCCGCGCCGGATCCGATCCTGGCCGACGCCGCCCGCCTCAAATCCGCCTTCGCCCTCCTCGATACCGCGCCCCTGGAGGACATGAAGGCGCGCCTGCAGCCTCTGACCGAAGAAGGTCGGCCCTACCGCGCCCAGGCGCTGGAGGCCCTGGCCTTCGCCAAGTTGATGGGGGGCGAGATGGACGATGCGCGCACAGACTTCGGGGTGATCGCCCTTATGCCCGGCGCTTCGGACCTGGCCCGTCAGCGGGCCCAGGCCGCCCGGGCGATGATCGACTCCGGTTCGGCGACCGCCCTGGCCGCGGTGGTCAAGGCCGCCGCCGCGCTTCCCGACACCGATTCTGACGATGCGGCCTCCGATGAGGCTTCGCAGCAGCAAGGTTCCGCTTCGCAATGATCTCTTCCCGTCTCCCGATGGTCGCCGTGCTGCTGGCCGGCACGGTCGCGCTCAGCGGCTGCTCGACCATCAACCGTCTCAACCCCTTTGGTCAGGACGACGGGCCGCAGGAGGTCGCGGGCGAAGGCGAGCGCGTCTCGGTCATCGCCTTCGACGACACCCTGACCGTGTCGGACACCCTGCGTGGCGCCGATTTCTTCCTGCCGACCCCCTACAGCCGCACGGCCTGGCCGCTTCCCGGCGGCAATCTGGAGCAGGCGCCTGAGCATATCGAGGCGCCGGTGGCCTTCGATGTCGCCTGGCGTCGCGGCTTCGGCCAGGGCTCCGGCCGCGGTCACCACGTCATGGCCCCGCTGGTGGCCGCCGACGGCCGCATCTATGTGATGGATGGCGGGGCTACGGTGTCGGCGATCGACGCCAAGTCCGGCCAGGTGGTGTGGGACTCCAACCTCGAACCCACCCGGCGCGACGAGCGCGAAGGCTTCGGCGGCGGCCTCGCCTTGGCCGACGGCAAGCTCTACGTGACCTCGGGCTATCGGTTCATGGCCCGTCTGGACGCCGCCACGGGCGCCGTCGAGTGGCGCAGCGAGACCGAACAGCCGATCCACGCGGCGCCGACCGTGACCGCCGGGCGCGTGATGGCGGTGGCCATCGACAACACCCTTCTGACCTACGACGCCGCCACCGGCGCCCCGAGCTGGACCTATCAGGCGCTCAGCGAGCCGGCCCGTATCCTCGGCGCCTCCAGTCCCGCCGTATCCGGCGACACCGTGGTGGCCTCGTTCAGCTCCGGCGAGCTGGTGGCGCTTCGCAGCGGCAACGGCAACGACCTGTGGAACGAAGGCCTCTCGCGGGCCAGCCGCACCAACGCCCTGTCGGAAATCCGCGACATCGTCGGACGGCCGGTCATCTATCGCGGCGACGTCTACGCCGTCAGCCACTCGGGCGCCTTCGCCGCCGTCGATCTGCGCACCGGCGCGCCCCGCTGGACCCTGCCGGTCACCGGCGTGACCACCCCCTGGCCTGCGGGCGACGTGGTGTTCGTCGTCTCCAAGGCCGGCGAGGTGATCTGCATCTCCCGCGAAAGCGGTCAGGTCTACTGGATCCGCGATCTCAACGAGGACGTCGAACAGCGCAAGACCGGAGGCATCTTCGGGATCGGCGGCACGATCGCCCCCAAGCCCCTGTGGACCAGCCCCTTGCTGGCGTCCAACAAGCTGGTGGTCGCTTCGTCGTCCGGCGAAATGGCCGTGCTCAACCCCAAGACCGGCGAAGTCGAGCGCAGGCTGAACCTCGGCGGCTCGGTCCTGGTTGATCCCATCGCCGTCGGCGGGATGATCTATGTGGCGACCGACAACGCCCAACTGATCGCCCTGCGTTAGGCCGGTCGCCCAAGGCGACGGTTGCGTCGCCGGGCTGCAGGCGTCACATCATTCCATTCTCCACCCGGTTCGACCCTTGGGTCGGGCCGGGTTCCAGCGCGCCAGGGAGCGCCTATGCCGCTCAAGATCGCGATCGTCGGCCGTCCGAATGTGGGCAAGTCGACGCTGTTCAACCGTCTGGCCGGGCGCAAGCTCGCCATTGTCGACGACCTGCCCGGCGTCACCCGCGACCGGAAGTTCGCCACCGGACGCCTGGGCGACATCGACCTGGAACTGATCGACACCGCCGGGTTCGAGGACGTCACCGACGAGAGCCTCGAGGCGCGCATGCGCCGCCAGACCGAACTGGCCATCGAAGAGGCTGATCTGATCCTCTTCGTGATGGATTCCCGTGAAGGCGTCGCGCCGATGGACGTGGTGTTCGGCGAGTTGCTGCGCAAATCCAGCAAGCCGGTGATCCTGCTGGCCAACAAGGCCGAGGGTCGCCAGGGCGACGATGGAACGCTCGATGCGTTCCGCCTGGGCTTCGGCGAACCCATCCCCGTCTCGGCCGAGCACGGCGAGGGGATGGCTGATCTCTATGCCGCCGTGGTCGCCATTGCGCCTGAGGCCGGCGAGGATGAGGATGAAGGCGGCGAAAAGCCGGTCCAGCTGGCCATCGTCGGCCGGCCCAACGCTGGCAAGTCCACCCTGGTCAACCGACTGATCGGCGAAGAGCGCCTGCTGACCGGCCCTGAGGCCGGGATTACGCGGGACTCCATCCCGGTGGACTGGGTCTGGGACGACCGGGCCATCCGCCTGGTGGACACCGCCGGCCTGCGCCGCAAGGCTAAGGTCCAGCAGAAACTCGAAAAGCTCTCCACCCACGACACGATCCGGGCGATCACCTTCGCCGAGGTCGTGTTGCTGGTGATGGACGCGACCCATCCCCTGGAGATCCAGGACCTGCAGATCGCCGACCTGGTGGAGCGCGAGGGCCGCGCCCTGGTCTTCGTCCTGGCCAAGTGGGACCTGGTGGAAGACCCGCAGGAACGCCTGAAGGAGCTGCAGGAAGAGGTTTCGCGCAAGCTGCCCCAGGTTCGCGGCGCGCCGATGATCGCCCTGTCGGCCGAGACGGGCCGCAACATCGACCGGCTGATGCCGGCGGTGTTCAAGGCCCACACCGACTGGTCCACCAAGGTCAAGACGCGGGATCTCAACGACTGGCTGGCCATGGCCGTCCAGCGCCATCCGCCCCCGGCGGTCAACGGCCGTCGCGTGCGTCCGAAATATATCGCCCAGACCAAGGCCCGCCCGCCGACCTTCGTGTTGTTCGCCAGCCGGGCCAGCCAGCTGCCGGACTCCTACCGGCGCTATCTGATCCACTCGATCCGGGAGAGCTTCGACCTGCCCGGCGTGCCGGTGCGGCTGACGGTCAAGTCCGGCGCCAATCCCTATGCCGACGGCGAGGCCCGCGCCTCGGGTCCGTCCCGCACGGCGCCGCGCAAGGTCAAGGCGGCCGGCAAGGGGGGCAACAAGAAGCCGACCGTGGGCAAGAAGCCCGTGGGCGCAAAGCCCGCCAAGCCCGCCCGGCCCAAGAGCTCAGGCTTCGGCGGCTCCAAGGCCAAGCCGACCCGCGCCCGTCCGGTCAGTGGGCGGAAGACGCCTGCGCGGCCTTCCACGCGGAGAAGCTGACCGGGCTGTCGGGCGGACCCAGTTCAGCCTGGGCCAGTTCGACGATCAGCGGCCCAATCTCGGCGGCGTCCGGCAGGCTGAGGGGGTCTTCCCCCGGCATGGCCTCGGCCCGCATCTTGGTGCGCATGGCGCCCGGATCGATCAGGGCGGCGCGGACCGGGCCGTGCTCCAGTTCATCGGCCCAGGTGCGCACCAGATGGTCAGTGGCCGCCTTGGTGGCCCCATAGACGCCCCAGAAGGCCTTGGGGCGGGCGACGCGGCCTGTGGTGAAGACCAGGGCCCGCCCGGCGGGCGCGGCCTTCAGCAGGCGCTCTGTGCTGCGCAGCAGGCGATAGGTGGCCGTGAGATTGAGCGCCACCACCTGGTCCCAGGTCTTTGGCTCAATGTGCGAGACGGGGCTCAATCCTCCCAGCATGGCCGCAGCGTGGACCAGAACGTCCAGGCGACCATGACGCTCATGGATGGCCAGGCCCAGCTGGTCGATCCCGCCGCCCTGGGCGAGATCCATGGGCACGAGGGTGGCGGGCTGGCCGGTGGCGGCGCGGATCTCGTCGTCCAGCTCTTCGAGGCCGCCCTGCGTCCGGGCGGTGGCGATCACGTGCGCGCCGGCCTTGGCCAGGGCCAGGGCGGAGGCCCGGCCGAGCCCACGGCTGGCGCCGGTGACCAGGGCGATGCGGCCGGCCAGCGGGCCGGTCGAAGGGGCGGGGATGTCCGTCATGGGCGGCTGTCTAGCTGGTCTGTTCGGGGCTGTCCGCCCGTTTCGCATAGTGTCCGGCGATGGCGGCGCAGGCCATCAGCTGGAACTGGTGATAGAGCATGATCGGCAGCAGCACGAAGCCCACCGTGGCGGCGGGGAACAGCACCGCGGCCATGGGCGCGCCGGCCGCCAGGCTCTTGTTGGAGCCGCCGAACAGGATGGTGGCCTCGTCCTCGACGGGGAACTTCAGCCGCCGGCTGATCCAGACGGTCCAGCCCATCGAGGCGACCAGCAGCACGAGGCAGATGATCGCCAGGCGGGCCAGGTCGCCCATGGACACCTGGCTCCAGATGCCGACCGCCACGGCGCCGGAAAAGGCGTTGTAGACCACCAGCAGGATCGAGCCCCGGTCCACCAGGCTGGCCTGCTTGGAGTGGCGCTGGATGAAGCCGCCGATCCAGCGGCGCAGAAGCTGGCCGGCGATGAACGGGACCAGCAGCTGCAGCAGAATCGCCTCGAAGGCGCCCCAGGAGAGGCCGCCGCCTTGCGCGCTCAGCAGGACGCCGACCAGCAGGGGGGTGATCACCACGCCCAGGATGTTGGAGGCCGAGGCGCCGCAGACTGCGGCGGCGACATTGCCCCTCGCCACGGCGGTGAAGCCGACCGCCGACTGGATGGTCGAGGGCAGGCAGCCCAGATAGATCAGGCCGGGCGCCAGGGCGGCCGGCACGATCCAGGCAGGCAGAGTCGAGAACAGCAGGCCCGCCAGGGGGAACAGGGCGAAGGTGGTCAGCAGCACCACCAGGTGCAGCCGCCAGTGGCTGATCCCGGCCACCACCGCCTGGGGCGACAGCTTGGCGCCGTGCAGGAAGAAGACCAGCGCCACGCCGATCTTGGTCGCCACGCCCACCACCTCGGCGGCCTGGCCGCGGGCCGGCACGAGGGAGGCGAAGACCACCGTGGCCAGGATGGCCAGGATGTAGGGGTCGATCTTGAAACGGGCGAGGACGCCGCGGATGGCGCCGATCACGCGTCCACCAGGAAGGTCAGTTGACGCTCGTCTTCGGCGTTGCGCCCTTCGGCGATCTCCCGGTCCAGCAGGCGGGTGGGATAGTCGCCGGTGAAATAGTGGTCGGTGAACTGCGGCGCCGCAGGGTTCCGCGGCTCGGACTCCATGGCCCAGTAGAGCCCGTCCACCGAAAGGAAGCCGAGGCTGTCGACCTCCAGCATCTTGGCCATCTCTTCGATGGTGTTGTTGGCCGCCAGCAACTGCTGCCGCTCGGGCATGTCGATGCCGTAGAAGTCGGGCCACATGATCGGCGGCGAGCCGGAGCGGAGATGGACCTCCTTGGCGCCGGCCTCGCGCACCATCCGCACCACCCGCAGGGAGTTGGTGCCGCGGACGATGGAGTCGTCGATCAGCATCACCCGCTTGCCGGCCAGGACGGCGCGGTTGGGCGACAGCTTCATGCGCACGCCAAGCTCGCGGGCGCCCTGGGTCGGCTGGATGAAGGTGCGGCCCACATAGTGGTTGCGCATGATGCCCATCTCATAGGGCACGCCGGTTTCCTGCGCGTAGCCCAGGGCGGCCGGCACGCCGGAATCGGGCACCGGCACCACCACGTCGCAGGGCGGGGCGCTTTCCTGGGCCAGGCGGCGGCCCATGCGCTTGCGCACCTCATAGACCGAGCGGCCGTTCACGACGGAGTCGGGCCGGGCGAAATAGACGTATTCGAAGATGCAGGGCCGGGCGCGGGCGGCGGGGAAGGGGCGCAGGCTCTCGACGCCGCTATCGTCGATGACCACCATCTCGCCGTGCTCGATGTCGCGGATGAAACGGGCGCCGATCATGTCCAGGGCGCAGGTTTCCGAAGCCAGGACATGGGTGTTGTCCAGCTTGCCCAGCACCAGCGGGCGGATGCCCAGGGGGTCGCGGACGCCGATCAGCTTCTTGTTGGTGAGCGCCACCAGGGCGTAGCCGCCCTCGATCATCGACAGGGCGTCGATGAAGCGGTCGGTCATCCGCCCTTTGCGGGAGCGGGCCACCAGATGGAGGATCACCTCGGAGTCCGAGGTCGACTGGAAGATGGCGCCCTCGGCCACCAGATGCTGGCGCAGGGTGAGGAAGTTGGTGAGGTTGCCGTTGTGGGCCAGCGCGATGCCGCCGCTTTCCAGGTCGGCGAACATGGGCTGGACGTTGCGGATGAAGCTGCCGCCGGCCGTGGAGTAGCGGGTGTGGCCGATGGCGGCCCCGCCGGGCAGGCGCTGGGCGAGGTTGGCGTCGCCGAACGCCTCGCCGACCCGGCCCATATGGCGCTCGGTGTGGAACCGCTGGCGATCGAAGCTGGCAATGCCGCAGGCCTCCTGCCCGCGGTGCTGCAGGGCGTGAAGCCCGAGCGCCGTGAGGCCCGCCGCCTGCTCTGCGCCAAACACCCCGAAGACCCCACACTCCAATCGGAGACTGTCGTCATCCGGGTCGCGAACCGGGGAGGACCAGGCGTCGGAAACGGGGTTCATCGGGATTTCTCCACCAGATCGTCGATGTCGTCGCGGGCGCGGACGTCATAGCCTTCTTCCGAAGGCGGATCACCTGCGCCGTCGCGAACCGCATCGGTGATGGCCGGCCGTAGCCGGTCGGCAACATCGAGTCCCCTTGGCGCGAAGGCTTTCAGCACCTGCCCGGCGGCCTGGGTCAAGGGATAAAGCGCCGCACCGGCGATCCAATGCGGAATCCGCTCCGGCGGCGCCACGGCCATCAAGGCGAGATGGAAGGCGCCCAGGACCACGAGAGATCGGACCAGGCCAAAACCCGCCCCGATCACACGGTCCAAAAAGCCCAGAACATCCGTGGCCTGCACACGATTGGCGATGCGTCCGCCGATGAGGCGGAGCGCGATATAGATGACGACAAACACCAGGAGCACGGCGGCGACATTGGCCGCCCAGACCGGCTCGAGCATCCCGCGCATCAGCGGTCCGGAGAACCGGAGTCCCCAAAGCGCCGCGGCCGCTGCGACCAGCAGCGCCAGGACCGTGGCCATCTCCCGCACCGCGCCGCGGACGAAACCGACGCCGCCGGACACCACCAGCAGGGTCAGGGCCATGATGTCGAACAGGGTCAAACGCGACCTTTCCAGTCCCCGTCGCCGATGCGACGTATGGCGTCGGCCAGGCGGGCCACGCCGTTTATATGCAATCCGCCGCCGGCGTCGGCTTCCGCCGGAGCCAGGGCCTGGCCGAAGCCGAGCTTGGCCGCCTCCTTGATGCGGCCGTCCATGCGACTGACCTGGCGGATATCCCCCGACAGGCTGATCTCGCCGAACACCACGCAGTCCTGCGGCAGGGCGACCTCCAGGGCCGAGGAGGCCAGCGCCGCGGCCGCCGCCAGATCTGCGGCCGGCTCGGTGACGCGCAGGCCGCCGGCGACGTTCAGATAGACATCGCGGTCGCCAAATCCAAGGCCGCAACGGGCCTCCAGCACCGCCAGCACCATGGCCAGGCGTCCGGAATCCCAGCCCACCACGGCGCGCCGCGGCGTGCCGTAGGCGCTGGGCGCCACCAGGGCCTGGATCTCCACCAGGACGGGGCGGGAGCCCTCAATGCCGGCGAACACGGCTGCGCCCGCCGCGCGCTCACCGGACGTGTTGAGGAACAGGGCCGAGGGATTGACCACCTCGATCAGGCCGGCGTCGGCCATTTCGAACACGCCGATCTCGTCGGTGGCCCCGAAACGGTTCTTCACCCCGCGCAGGATGCGGAAGGGATAGCCCCGCTCGCCTTCGAAGGTGAGGACGGCGTCGACCATGTGCTCGATCACCCGCGGACCGGCGATGGCGCCTTCCTTGGTGACGTGGCCCACCAGAATCACCGCGACGCCCCGCTTCTTGGCCATCCGCACCAGTTCGCCGGCGGCGGCGCGGACCTGGGTGACAGAGCCGGGCGCCGCCTCATGGGCGTCGCTCCACATGGTCTGGATGGAGTCGATCACCACCAGGTCGAAGGCGTCGCGCTTGAGGCCATCGAGAATGACCCGCAGGGAGGTTTCGGCCGCCAGCTGCACCGGCGCCTGGGCCAGGCCCATCCGGTGGGCGCGGGCGCGGACCTGTTCCACAGCCTCCTCGCCGGAAATGTAGGCGCAGCGGGCGCCGCGCAGGGCCGCCTGGCCCAGCACCTGCATCAGCAGGGTGGACTTGCCCACCCCGGGATCGCCGCCCACCAGCAGGGCCGAGCCTGGCACCACGCCGCCGCCGCAGACCCGGTCGAACTCCGCCACCCCGGTAAGAATGCGCGGCGGAGCCGGCGTCTCGGCCGCCAGGGTCTCGAAGGCCAGGCCTCGCTGGCCGCGGCTGGACTTGGCCGGCACCAGGCCGCCCGGGGGCCGGGACTGGCTTTCCTCGACCATGGTGTTCCAGGCGTTGCAGGCCGGGCATTGCCCAGCCCACTTACCTTGCACCGCGCCGCACGACTGGCAGACATAGACCGCGCCGTCTCTGGCCAAACAGAACTCCTGATTCGCAATTCGCTGCAGTCTAACCCGCCGGAGCCCGGACGTGGGTCGCTCAGGCGGGTTCTGCGACCTTCTCGCCCACATAGATTCGCTCAGCCCGGGGGCTGAGGCGGACGAGGCACTCGTGGGCGATGCTCCCGGCCGCCTGGGCGAGGTCGTCCAGCAGGGCGTTGGGCCCCAGCAGCTCGACCATGTCGCCGAGCTGGACATCGGCTTCGCCAAGATCGACCACAGTCAGGTCCATATCGACGATGTAGAGCCGGCGAAGGGCGCCGCCGACGAAGGCCTGGCCCTGGCGCCGGGCGGCGCGGATCACGCCGTCGGCATAGCCGGCCCCGACCACGGCCACCCGGGTGGCGCAGTCCACGCCGATGGTGTCTCCGTAACCGATCAGGTCGCCGGGATTGAGATTGCGGATGTCGAGGATGGGGGCCTCCAGCCGCGCCACGGCGCGCAGGCGCGGGTCGAAACGTTCCTGCGGCCCGCCGCCATAGAGGCTGACGCCCGGCCGGACGAGGTCGAACCGGTAGTCCGGCCCCAGGAAGGCGCCCGCCGAGGCCGCAAGGCTCGCCCGGGCCTCGGGGAACAGGGCCCGCACCTGATGGAAGGCGGCGAGCTGCTGGCGATTGCGGGGGTGGTCGGGCTCGGCGCCGCAGCCCAGATGGCTCATGACCAGGCCGATATCCAGGCCCCGCAACCGGTCCGGCGACTGGGCGACCGCAGCGGCCTGCGCCACCGTAATCCCCTGGCGGTTCATGCCGGTGTCCACCTGCAGCGCGCAGGGCAGGGGCGCGCGGGCGCTGACGGCGAAGGCGCTGGCGGCCGAGACCTGGCCCATGCCGCTCAGCACCGGCGTCAGGCTGGCGGCGGCCAGCCGGGGACCCGTGCCCGGCGTGAAGCCGTCCAGGACGAGGATGGTGGCGTGGCGGGCGCCCAGGGCGGCCCTGAGCGCCTCGCCCTCGGCCAGGCGGGCGACGAAGAAGGTGCGCGCGCCTTCGGCCCAGAGGCGCTGGGCGATCGGGCCTGCGCCCAGGCCATAGCCGTCGGCCTTGACCACGGGCGCGGTTTCCGCCCCGGCGGATTCCGCGGCGATCGCATGGAAATTGTGAGCCAGGGCGTCGAGATCGACAGTCAGCCGGGCGCGGGAGGACGGAGCCATTTCACCCCCATGAACCCCCAGAGCCCTGGGCGCAAGACGAAGCCGGCGACGGGGCGCCTCAGTGGGGATCGTAGCGGCCGTCACGCGCGAGATTGCCGAACTTGGTGAGGTCTTCGTTGAACGACAGCTTCACCGTGCCGATGGGACCGTGGCGCTGCTTGCCGATGACGATCTCGGCCAGGCCTTTGACCGTATCCATCTGCTCCTGCCACTTGAAATGCTCCTCGGTGCCTTCCCGGGGCTCGGTGCGGCTGAGGTAGTAGCTCTCGCGATAGATGAACATGACCATGTCGGCGTCCTGCTCGATGGAGCCGGATTCGCGAAGGTCGGAGAGTTGGGGCCGCTTGTCCTCGCGGTTCTCGACCTGGCGCGACAGCTGGGACAGGGCGATCACCGGCACCGACAGCTCCTTGGCCAGGGCCTTCAGGCCCTGGGTGATGGCGCTGACCTCCTGGACCCGGTTGTCGCTGGAGCCGGAGCCCACCGTCACCAGCTGGAGATAGTCGACCATGATCAGGTCCAGGCCCGAGGTGCGCTTCAGGCGACGGGCGCGGGCGGTCAGCTTGGCCAGGCTGAGACCGCCGGTGGCGTCGATATAGAGCGGCGCCTCCTGGATCTCGAGGGCCGCGTCGCGGATGCGGCCGAACTCCATGGCGTCAATCTCGCCCTTGCGCAGCCGGTCGCCGGAGACGCCCGAGGCCTCGGCCAGCAGGCGCATGGCCAGCTGCTCGGCCGACATTTCCAGGGAGAAGAAGGCCACGACGCCGCCGCTGACTGTCTTGCGGGTGCCGTCCGGCCGGGGCTCCCAGGCATAGTTGCGGGCCACGTCGAAGGCGATGTTACAGGCCAGCGAGGTCTTCCCCATCGAGGGGCGCGCCGCCAGGATCACCAAGTCGGAGGGGTGCATGCCGCCGATCTTCTGGTCGAGATCGATCAGGCCGGTGGACAGGCCCGCCAGGCCGCCGTCCCGGGCGTGGGCCTCGGCGGCCATGGCCACGGCGCCATGCAGGGCGTCGGCGAAGGAGACGAACCCGGAGCTGACCCCGCCGGTCTCGGCCAGGGCGTAGAGCTGCTGTTCGGCGGTTTCGATCTGGTCGCGGGCCGAGGTTTCGCCGTCCGCGGTCTGGGCGCCGGCGGCGATCTCCTGGCCGATGCGGATCAGGTCCCGGCGCAGGGCCAGGTCATAGACGTGGGTCGAGGGCGGCGCCCGATCCACCAGGTCGGCCATGTAGCGCAGGCCGCCCAGCTCCTCGAAGGCCGGATCGCGGGCGAACTGCTCGGCGATCAGGATCGGCTCGGCCAGTTGCCCCTTGCGGATCGAGGTCTCGATGGCGGCGAACAGGCGGCCATGGAAGGGCTCGAAGAAGTGCCGCGCCTGCAGATGATCGCCCAGCCGTTCGAAGACCGCGTTGTCATAGAGCAGCGCGCCCAGCAGGGCCTGCTCGGCCTCGATATTGGCCGGCGCGTGGGTAGGGGTAGGAGTGTCGTCCTGCGGCATGCGCAGGTCGAGAGCCGGAACGATCGCCATGCCTTGCTGATAGCTTAATGGCGGCCTCGAGACTCCCGGCGAAGTGTCACGGTGCACAGGAAAACCTGAGCCGGTGGAAAGGTCGCGCGGGAGCCACGAAAAAGGGGGCGGACCTGCGCCCGCCCCCTTCGTTCGAGCTCGTTCGGTCAGCCTACCAGCGCACGCTCATGCGGCCATAGACGAACCGGCCGTTGAAGCCGAACGGCGAGAAGGACGAGAACGGCCCCGCGCCGGTGGTGTTCAGGTTCGGCGGGACCTGGCGGGGATAGACGTCGAACAGGTTGTCCGCGCCCAGCGCCAGGGTGACGCCCATCGGGAAGGTCCGGCGGGCTTCGAAATCGACAATGCCGCGATTGCCGGTCTCGGTGTCGGCGCTGCCGTCGGCCAGGGTGCCCGGCGACAGGACCGAGCCGTAGAAGGTGGTGCGCAGGGTCGCGCCCCAGGCGTCGCGGTTCCAGTCGCCCTGGAGGGTGAGCTTCTGCTTGGGCGTGCCTTCCTCGAACCGCAGGACGGCCTGGCGGCCGAACAGGCTGGTCGGGGTGGGCAGGATCGAGGTGCTGGTGGTCGGGGTCTTGGTGACCTCGAACTCGTTGATGTTGCCAGCCGCCGTCAGGTCGAAGGTCCCGGCCTCCGGATCGACGATCCGGTAGCGGGCGACCACGTCGACGCCGTTGGTTTCGGTATCGACCCCATTGATGAAGAAGCGCGCGGCCGTGGCGCCGAAGGGCTCCAGCAGGTCGGCGATGATCCGGGCGTTGGTCCCGGGCGCCGCCGTGGCCGAGCCCTGGAAGGTCTCGCTGAGGACGATGCGATCCTCGACCTCGATGCGATAGGCGTCGACGGTCAGTTCAAACGCGCCCCGGCGGTAGACCAGGCCCAGGGAGTAGTTCTGCGAGGTTTCCGGATCCAGAGCCTGGCCGCCGAGCGCCGCGCCGATCGAGCTCACCGACGGATAGGTGCCGGTCTCGAAGGGCACGCCGTTGATGTAGAGGATCGAGGTGGCCGTGTAGTACTGCTGCTGCAGGCTGGGGGCGCGGAAGCCCGTCGAGGCCGCCCCGCGGAGGGCGAAGGCCGGGGTGAAGTCATAGCGGGCCGAGATCTTGCCCGAGGTGTTGGAGCCGAAGTCCGAATAGTCCTCATAGCGCAGGGCGCCCGACGCTGAGAACTTCTCGGTCAGCTGGCCTTCCAGATCGACATAGACGCCGACGGCGTCGCGATCGACATCCACCTCGTTGCTCGGGGTGAAGCCGGTGAAGCCGCGCGAGCCGAACGAGACATTGGTGATCGGACCGCGGCTGTAGGAGGCCGGCTCGCCCTGGTTGATCTCGAAGGTCTCGGTGCGGGCCTGCACGCCGAAGGCCACGTTCAGCGGGCCGGCCATGCCGACATCGACGCCGCGGCTGAAGTCGGCCGAGACCACCGTCTGGCTGTATTCCAGGCCGCCGGCTTCGAACGAGGTCGGGGAGGCCGCGCCGAAGGACGGGTTGATGGTGTCACGGACGCCGAAATTGATGTCGTTCTTGCCGTAGGCGACGTTGAAGTCGGCGTTGAAGCCGGCGATCTCGCCGCGCAGGCCCAGGGCCGCGCTGAGGTCGCTGGTGTCGGTGGCGAGCTTGGGCAAGTAGCCGTTGGGATAGACCGAAGGCACGTTCTGGTTGGCGTCGGTCGGGGTGCGGAAGGTGGCCGCGCTGGAGGCGTCGCGCTCCTGCACGCCGAACCAGCCATAGGCTTCCCAGACATCGCCCAGGGGCTTGCCGGCGTTGGCGTAGAAGGAGACGTCCTCCACATCAGCGTCGCCGAAGCGCGAGGTGATGCGGTTGGGGGTCACGCGACGGTCGATGTCGCTGCGGTTGGTGTTCTCCCGGTCGCGATATTCCGCCGACAGGGTCAGGAAGCCGTCGGCGCCCAGGGGCAGGCCCTGCCAGCCGGACACCGTGGTGGTGGCGCCGTCGGAGATATCCTCGTCGCGGCCGTAGAAGCCATCGAACTGGGTCTCGTACTGGCCGTAGGTCACCGACAGCCCGCCGCCGCTGGCGGCTTCGCGCAGGCGCAGATTGATGACCCCGGCGATGGCGTCGGAGCCGTACTGGGCGGCCGCGCCGTCACGGAGCACTTCGATGCGCTCCAGGGCGGTGGAGGGGATGGCGTTCAGGTCGACGGCGGCCGAGCCGCGGCCCACCGAGCCGTTGGTGTTGAGCAGGGCGCTCACATGGCGACGCGTGCCGTTGACCAGCACCAGGGTCTGGTCCGGGCCCTGGCCGCGCAGGGTCGCCGGGCGAACGGCGTCGGTGCCGTCGGTGTTGGACGGCCGCGGGAAGCTGATGGACGGCACGGTGCTGGCCAGGGCCGAGGCCAGCTCGGTCACGCCGCGCTGCTGCAGGCTCTGGCTGGTGACCACATCGACGGGCGCCAGGGTGTCCAGGCGGCTGCGGCCAGTGGTGCGGGTGCCGGTGACCACGATCTCCTGAACCTCAGCAGCCGAGGCGGTCGTCGTGGCGGTCTGGGCGATGGCGGCGGTCGACGTCAGGCTGGCGGCCGAAACCGCGGCGAGAAGAAGCGTACGATATTGCATGTGAGATCCCCGTTGTTTTGGGGTGCGGTGATCCCGCCCCCAGGTCCTTGGTGGCCCTTGGGGCTTTAGCTAGTGCGCTTCCTTCGCCAAAAGAATGACATATTTGCAACAGCCCGCCGCCGTCTTTCGGGCAAAGAAAAACGGCCCGGAGCGCGAGCCCCGGGCCGTTGATCATGCAGACTATTTGGCAGATCAGGATTCGACGTAATCGCCTTCGATCTGACCGGCGCCACCTTCCAGCAGATCGGCGGCGGCTTCTTCGGCGGCCGCGCGCTCTTCCTCGAACTGGGAGGTGATGATGTTTTCGCCGCGGGCCTGACGATCGGCTTCGTCCTGGCTGCGGGCGATGTTCATGGTCACCGTCACGACGACTTCGGCGTGCAGGCGGACCTTCACCTCGTGCATGCCCAGGGTCTTGATCGGCTTGTCGAGCACGACCATGGCGCGTTCGATCTTGCCGCCCTCGGCGTTGACGGCGTCAGCCACGTCACGGCCGGAGACCGAACCGTAGAGCTGACCGCTTTCGCCGGCCTGGCGGATCAGCACATAGATCTTGCCGTCCAGACCTTCGCCCGACTTGGCCGCTTCGGCGCGAGCCTCGGCGTTGCGAGCTTCGATCTGGGCGCGCTGGGCCTCGAACACCTTCATATTGGCGGTCGTGGCGCGCAGAGCCTTCTGGCGGGGCAGGAGGAAGTTACGGGCGTAACCGTCCTTGACGGTGACGACTTCGCCGAGGCCGCCACGGCCTTCGACGCGTTCAAGCAGAATGACCTTCATGATCCTGGTCCCTTACTTCACGACGTAGGGAAGAAGGGCGAGGAAGCGGGCGCGCTTGATGGCGCGGGCCAGTTCACGCTGCTTCTTGGCCGACACGGCGGTGATCCGCGACGGCACGATCTTGCCACGTTCGGACACGTAGCGCTGAAGCAGCTTCACATCCTTGTAGTCGATCTTCGGCGCGCCGGCGCCCGAGAACGGGCAAACCTTGCGGCGACGGAAGAAGGGGCGGCGGGGCGCAGCGGCGGCGGCCGGAGCGGCGTCGGTGTTGGGCGTATCAGTCATGGTTCCAGATCCTCCCCTTAAGCGTCGTCGCGGCGCGGTTCGTCACGACGGCCTTCGCCGTCACGACGCGGGCCATCTTCGCGGCGGGGTTCACGGTCGCGGTCGCGACGGGCCAGAACCGGAGACAGCTCCAGGTCCAGTTCCTCGACGCGGACGGTCATGTAGCGCAGGACGTCTTCGTTGAGGGAGAGCTGGCGCTCCATCTCCTTGACGGCCTCGGGCTTCGCATCGATGGCCAGCAGGGAGTAGTGGCCCTTGCGGTTCTTCTTGATGCGGTAGGTGAGGTTGCGGAGGCCCCAGTACTCGATCTTGGCCACGGCTCCGCCGGTTTCCTCGATCATCGCCTTGAGCTGGTCGTTCAGGGCTTCGGCCTGTTGCGGCGAAATATCCTGCCGCGAAATGACCACGTGTTCGTAAAGCGCCATTGTTCCTCTTCCGTTGGGGAGGGCGGCGCGTCTGGGGCGGAAGTTCCGCAGACGCGATGGATCTCAGGCGCGGCGGTCGAGCTTATCCCGACCTGTTCGCGTTCCGGCTAGAGACCGCCATCCGTGAAGAGGCGGGCTAGTACGCGAAATCCCCCCCAAGAGCAAGGGCTTGGGTAAGGCGCCGCCTCAGCGGGCGGCGCGCTTCCAGGCCCTCAACGCGCCCAGGGTCTCGGTGACATGGTCGTTCGGCGACGACGCGCTGAAGGCGTGCAGCACCTTGCCGTCCGGGGCGATCACATAGGAGGTCCGGCTGGACCAGCCCGGGCGCACGGCGAGGGTGGCGTCATACTGCTTGGCGATCCTGGCGCCCGGGTCGCTGGCCACGGGGAACTTGCCGGCGCATTTCTCGGTGTCGGCGGAGAAGGCCTGCAAGCGGTCGAGATTGCCGGCGGTCACGCCGATGACGGTGGCGCCGTTCGTCTTGAACTCGTCTACGGCCTCGGCGAACAGCCGGGCTTCCAGGTTGCAGCCGGAGGTTTCGGCGGCGGGGAAGAAGTAGACCACGACGGGCCCCTTGGCCCGCGCCTCGGCCAGCGAGAAGGCCAGGGGCTTGCCTGCCAGAAAGGCCGACGCCTTGAAGTCCGGCGCGCGGGCGCCCGGGGCCAGGGCGGCCTGGGCCGGCGTGGTAAAGGCCGCGGCCAGGGCGACGGCGGGCAGGGTGGAGGCCAGAAGGCCTTGCAGACGTGACATGGCGGGCTCCTGTGAACTTGGCCCCCGTTGTACGGCGACGCCGGGCGCTTGTCTTCGCGAGGCCGCCCCCTTTGCGCCGCCGGGCCGCCGGCAAATGAAAATTAATCAAGCCGATCTAAGTTGCGAGGGTCCGGACAGCTAAGATTCCGGCAGGGAGGAAGCGCATGTCTTCCGTAATGACGTCCTCGTACCGTCGGACCGTCTCCGACCATTTCGAGCCGCAGGACGATAGCGACCCGGCCGCCCAGCGCCGGCTGCGCGGCCTGCTCGAACAGATTGACTACACCGCCTTCGCCTCCAATCGCGAGGTCGTGGCCCAGATGCTGGGGGGCGTCGATGTGGCCAAGTTCCAGCGCCTGGCGATCGCTGCGGCCCACGCCCGGGCCGCCTGGGTGGCCGAGGCGGTGGCCTTGAGCCAGCGCTCCCACCTCCTGGGGCCGGCCGAAGTGGCGCGGCTCGCCCATCTGAGATCGGCCTTCGAGGAACTGACCGAAGCCTATGAGGCCATGCGGCGCATGGTCGAGCGCGGCTATCTCAACTGCGGCCCCGCGCCCGCGACCCCCGCGCCCTAGTGCATGGGGCGGCCGATCCAGTCGGCCAGGACGGGCAACACCTGCTGAGCGGGGGCGAAGCCCCGGGTCACGGCGCCGTACTGCCCCGACTCGTCTGGCCCGCCGACCAGGGTCGGGAAGCCGGTGACGCCGGCCTTCTGTGAGATCGCATAGTCGGCCCAGGTCTCATTGCGGGCGTCCTCGCTGCGCCAGTTGATCTGGAAGGCCTCGATATCGGCGCCGGGGACGATCTCGGCCAGGATATCGCTCAGCACCTGCTCCTGGGTGACATCGCGGCCCTCGCCATAGAAGGCGTGCTGGATGGCGCCTAGATAATCCAGGGCCAGATCCGGTCGCTCGCGGCGGATCACCACCACGGCCCGGGCGGCCGGGTCGGTGTCGTAGGTGAAGCCCGGCTGAGTCATGGCCTGATCGCTGAAGCTCTGGCCTGAGGCCTCGGCCACATGAACCCAGTGGCCGCGAACTTCGAGCTTGGCCGCCTCGGTCATCGGTTCGGCGACGCCGGGGCGCAGGCCGCCCATGACCAGGCGGATCGGCAGGGTCTCGCCGAAGGCCGCGCGGACCGCCGCGATCACCGGCCAGAACCCGTAGCACCACGAGCACATGGGATCGGCGAAGTAGATCAGATGACGGTCGTCCATAGGCGGCTCCCGGCTGGCCTTGAGGGCGGAGAAGACTGCGGAGTCTGACTCATCGGCGCGCGCCCGTCACCCCGGGGCGAGGCCCCGCGCTTGCCGCCTTTGGACTAATCCCCTAACCCTCGCGGCTCGGAATCGACCAGAGCGCGCGCCGTGAGCCGGACGCCGCCTTGATAGGGAGCGCAAGCCCATGAGCCTCGCCTTCATCTTCCCGGGCCAGGGCAGTCAGGCCATCGGCATGGGTGTCGATCTGGCCACCGCCTTCGCCCCGGCCCGCGAGGTCTTCCAGGAGGTCGATGACGCCCTGGGGCAGAAGCTGTTCGCCCTGATGCGCGATGGCCCCGAAGGCGACCTGACCCTGACCGAGAACGCCCAGCCGGCCCTGATGGCGGTCAGCCTGGCGGTCACCCGGGTGCTGGAGCGCGAGTTTGGTCTGGGCGTCGACAAGGCCGCCTTTGTGGCCGGCCACAGTCTTGGCGAATATTCGGCCCTGGCGGCTGCGGGCGCCATCAGCCTGGCCGACACCGCCCGCCTCCTGAAGCTGCGCGGCCAGGCCATGCAGCGGGCCGTGCCGGTGGGCGAGGGGGCCATGGCCTCCCTGATCGGGCCCAAGACCGATGTCGCCCTGGCCGAGGCCGCCGCGGCCGCCGGCGCCGAGGTCGGCGTCTGCGTCGTGGCCAACGACAACAACCAGGGCAATGTGGTGATCTCCGGCGCCAAGGCCGCCGTCGACCGCGCGGTCGAGAAGGCCAAGGAACTGGGCGCCCGCGCCATTCCGCTGAACGTCTCGGCCCCCTTCCACTGTCCGCTGATGCAGCCGGCCGCCGATGAGATGGCCGAGGCCCTGGCGGCCGCGACCATTGTCTCGCCCCGCGCGCCGCTGGTGGCCAATGTCACAGCCCGCCCCGTTCACGATCCCGAGGAGATCCGCCGCCTGTTGGTGGAGCAGGTGACCGGCCGGGTGCGCTGGCGCGAGAGCATCGCCTGGCTGGTGGAGACCGG
>CAZERE010000014.1:41420-42386 GCA_964515365.1 uncultured Phenylobacterium sp.
TGCTGTCGGGCATGGTCAAGCGCATCGCGCCGGACGCCGAGGCGACGCCGCTGAACGCGCCCGCCGACCTCGAAGCCTTCGCCAAGTCCCTCTGAGCTGAAACCGCCATGGAGGCGCCTTAGATGTTCGATCTGACTGGAAAGACCGCCCTGGTGACCGGCGCCACGGGAGGCATCGGCGCCGCGCTCGCCCGCGCCCTGCACGCCCAGGGCGCCCACGTGACCCTGTCGGGCACCCGCGAGGCCGTGCTCGAAGAGCTCGCCGGAGACCTCAAGGAGCGGGTCAGCATCGCCTCGGCCAATCTGTCGGACGCTGCTTCCGTCGATGGACTGGTGGCCAAGGCCGAGGCCGCCGCGGGCGCGCCCCTGGATATCCTGGTCGCCAACGCCGGCATCACGAGAGACGGCCTGCTGATGCGGATGAAGGACGAGGACTGGGATTCGGTCATCCGGGTGAACCTGGAGTCCTATTTCCGGCTCAGTCGCGCAGCTGTGAAAGGGATGATGAAGCGCCGCTACGGGCGAATCATCGGCATCACCTCGGTGGTCGGCGTGATGGGCAATCCCGGCCAGACCAACTATGCGGCCTCAAAAGCGGGGATGATCGGCTTCTCCAAGGCGCTAGCCCAGGAGGTCGCCAGCCGGGGAATCACCGTCAACTGCATCGCCCCCGGCTTCATCGAAAGCCCGATGACCGAGGCGCTGAACGAGGCCCAGAAGGGCCAGATTCTCTCGACAATTCCGGCGGGCCGCCTGGGCACGGGCGACGAAATCGCCGCCTCCTGCGTCTATCTGGCCAGCGCCGAGGCCGCCTATGTCACCGGTCAGACCCTGCATGTGAATGGTGGCATGGCGATGATCTGAGGGCGGGTTTTCGGCGTCTGCTGCCTGCTGGCCTCGCCGGTGGGAACATGCTACGGCGCACGCCGATTGAGCCGGCCTGGACTGCCCGGGACCATGTCAGAGG
>CAZERE010000015.1:0-14782 GCA_964515365.1 uncultured Phenylobacterium sp.
TGGACCGCACGACAGACGGAACGGGCCGGGCATCGGGCCTGCAGTGGAGCAGGGTTCGGGAGCTGGACGCCGGATACCGGTTCGTGGACCTGGAGGGGAAGACGTCGTTCCGGGGGCAGGGGGTGCGGATCCCGCGCTTTCTGGACGTGCTCCACGAGCTGGTGGACCAGGGCAATACGATCGTGGTCATCGAGCACAATCTCGACGTCATCAAGACCGCCGACTGGCTGCTGGACTTCGGCCCCGAGGGCGGCGACGGCGGCGGCGAGATCGTCGCGGTGGGCACGCCCGAGGCCGTGGCCGCCCAGCCGGCCAGCTGGACCGGCCGCTACCTCAAGGACGTCCTCGACCGCCACGAACAACGCCGCCTGGCCCGCCGCAAGAGCGCCTGAACCCCGGAGAGCCCTCGCCGTGACGCCGGACCAGCAATCCCTTCTGGAGGCGCTTGAGACGGCGCTGCGATCCGACGAGCGCATCGGTTCGGCCTGGCTGACCGGCAGCCTGGGGGCCGGCCGGGGCGACGCCTGGAGCGATGTCGACATCACCCTGGTGGTGGGGGCCGGCGACATCCCAGGCCTGCTCGGCGATCTGATGGCCCCGGACGGCCCCCTGCCGGCCACAGCCCTGCGCCTGAGCCAGTTCGGGCGGCTGGTGAATGGGACCACGCCCGAATTACAGCGGTTCGACCTGGTGCTCTCGACGCCCGAAGAGTTCGCCCGCCAGACCGCTGCGGCCGTGAAGCTGCTGTTCGGCGACGCCCGCCAGGGCCCGGTTGAGCGCCCCGCGGCCCCGTCCGATCCGGCGGCTGTCGCGCGACGCGTCGAGGGCCTCGTCACCGAATTCCTGCGCGTCCTCTCCCTCGCCCCGGTGCCGGTGGGACGGCGGGAATGGGTGGTGATGCAGGACGGCGTCGGCCATCTGCGTCGCCTGTTGATCGAACTGATGCTGGAAGAGACTGGCATAGGTCCCGCCGAGCGTGGCGGCGCCAAGAAACTCTATCCCTTCCTGACCGCCGACCAGATCGCCGAGCTGGAGGCCCTAGTCCCGCCGCGGGCGATCGAGGCCGAACTGCTGGCCGCCAATCGCGACCTGCGCGACCGTTTCCTGCCCCGCGCCCGCCGCGTCGCCCAGGCGACCGGCGCGGTCTGGCCTGCAGACTGGGAGGCGGCGGTCATGTCCGGCCTCGCCCGCGACCTCCCGGCGCTTGGCTGACGCAACGTCAGGGTTTCCGTAAACGCCTGTTCGAAATAGCGTCGCTCCATTCGTTTAAGCGATTTGGAGCTGACCCATGATCCTCTACGGCGCGCCCATGCCGGCGCCGAACCCCCGCCGTGTCCGCATTTTCCTGGCGGAAAAGGGCATCGACCTGCCGGAAACCACGGTCGATATGCGCAAGCGCGAGCACAAGTCGTCGGACTATCGGGCCAAGAACTCGCTCGGCCAGATCCCGACCCTGGAACTGGACGACGGGGCGACCATTTCCGAGACCGTCGCCATCTGCCGCTATTTCGAGGAGACGAACCCAGAGCCGCCGCTGTTTGGCCGCACGGCCCTGGAGAAGGCCCATGTGGACATGTGGGTTCGCCGGGTCGAGTTCGTGCTGATGACGCCTATCGGCAACTACTGGCGCCACGCCCACCCCTATACCGCCGCCCTGCTGACCCAGTTCAAGGACTTCGGCGAGTCGAACCGCGAGACCTATGCCGGGGCTCAGAAGTGGCTGGACCGGGAGCTGGCCTGCCGGGACTTCATCGCCGGCCACGACTTCACGATCGCTGACATCTGCGCCCTGTCGGCCGTGGACTTCGCCACCTGGATCGGCCTGGAGATGGACCCCAACTACGCCAATCTCGCCGCCTGGCATCAGCGGGTCAGCGCCCGCCCGAGCGCCCAGGCCTGAGCCGCCTAGAGCATGATGTCGCCGTCTCGCGCCTCCGGCGCGGGACGGAAGGCCTGATAGGCCATCACCTGCGGCGCCAGGATCACCGGATAGTAGATGGCCGTGAGGACGGCGTTGAACATCAGATAGAGCACGGTCTGGACCGAGACATAGGCGCTGAACGAGCTGAAGTCGGGCTGGAAGGCCTCGCCCACCGACGACATGCTGCCCCCCGTCGCCACCGTGGCGATGCCGGCCAGGGCCGCGAAGATCACCATGGCTAAGAGGCTGACGACGATGATCGACATCACCGCCAGCAGGTAGGCGCCGAACATCCGCCAAAAGTGGCCCCGGGTCAGGCTCCAGGAGCCGAACACCACCAGCCTTTGCTGATCGAAGGTCAGAACCGGCGCCAGGGACAGGCGCACCAGCACATAGAGCCACAGCCCGCCGAAGAAGAGCAGCATGCCGCCCCCGACCAGGGCCATGGCCCCCTGTCCCGCCAGGGAGGCGAGCCCTGCGCCGATGGCCGCCAGCAGCGAAAGCGCCAATACGCCGCCGATGGTCAGCAGATAGTAGATGAGGGTCAGGCCGATCAGCCGGATTTCGTCGGCGCCAAAGCGCAGATAGCCGCGTTCGGCCGCTTCCTCGGGGCGCAGGTGAATCCGATAGACTGCCGCAGCCGCCACCGAGACGACGAACAGGCCGATGGGCGCCAGGGTCAGATAGGCCGGCGCCATGTCGCGCATGAAGACCGCCAGTTCCTCGGTCGTCATGTCGGCGGCGTTCTCGGCCTGCAGCAGGGAGTCGCCCCCCAGCAGGATCAGGGCCGTGGCGCTCACGAAGGAGACGATCAGGTGGAACAGGGCCCAGATCAGCACGACCCGCGGCTCCTCCCGCGTCAGCCGGAAGCCCTCGAAGGCCGCATCACCCGAAGAAAAGTCGCTCATCTCAGCTCCCCGACCGGCGCGCCAAAGGCTTGAAGCGCCTGGAGTCGCCGACCATCGGCGGAGAAACTAGGCGCGCGCCCCGCCCGCCCGCAAGGGCCGGCTCGCGAAGTGCGCAGATCGTTGCTAATGGAACGCCCATGAGCCTCTCTCCTATCCATGTCATCGGTGGCGGCCTCGCCGGTTCCGAAGCCGCCTGGCAGATCGCCCAGGCCGGCGCCCCCGTCGTCCTGCACGAAATGCGCCCCGTGCGCGGCACCGACGCCCACCACACCGACAAGCTCGCCGAGCTGGTCTGTTCCAACTCCTTCCGGGCCGATGACTGGGCCGGCAACGCCGTCGGCCTGCTCCACGCCGAGATGCGCCGGCTGGACTCCATCATCATGTCCTGTGGCGACGCCCATCAGGTGCCGGCCGGCGGCGCCCTGGCGGTCGACCGCGACGGGTTCGCCGACGCCGTGACCGCGCGGCTCGTGGCCCACCCCAAGGTCACCATCGACCGGGGCGAGGTCGCCGGCCTTCCCCCCGCCGACTGGGACAATGTGATCATCGCCACCGGCCCGCTCACCTCGCCGGCCCTGTCGCAGGCGATCCTCGACCTGACCGGTGAAGGCGCCCTTTCCTTCTTCGACGCCATCGCCCCCATCGTGACGGTGGAGTCGGTGAACATGGACGTCTGCTGGCGCCAGTCCCGCTACGACAAGGTCGGCCCGGGCGGCGATGCGGCGGCCTATATCAACTGCCCCATGGACAAGGACCAGTACGAGGCCTTCATCGACGCCCTGCTGGCCGGCCCCAAGTCCGAGTTCAAGGACTGGGAGCACGTCCCCTATTTCGATGGCTGCCTGCCCATCGAGGTCATGGCCGAGCGCGGCCGCGAGACCCTGCGCCACGGCCCCATGAAGCCCGTCGGCCTGACCAACGCCCACAAGCCCGACGAAAAGGCCTATGCGGTGGTCCAGCTGCGCCAGGACAATGCGCTGGGCACCCTTTGGAACATGGTGGGCTTCCAGACCAAGCTGAAGCACGGCGCCCAGACCGAGATCTTCCGGATGATCCCCGGCCTGGAAAAGGCGGTCTTCGCCCGCCTGGGCGGCCTGCACCGCAACACCTTCATCAACAGCCCCCGCCTGCTGGACGGCGCCCTGCGGCTGAAGGTCGATCCCCGCCTGCGGTTCGCCGGCCAGGTGACCGGGGTCGAGGGCTATGTGGAGAGCGCCGCGGTGGGCCTGCTGGCCGGCCGTTTCGCAGCCGCCGAGCGACTGGGCCGCCCGCTGGCCCCGCCGCCGCCGACGACGGCGCTCGGCGCCCTGATCGGCCACATCACCGGCGGTCACCTGGATGGCGGCGCCGGATCCTTCCAGCCGATGAACATCAATTACGGCCTGATCCCGCCCCTGGAGAGCCCCAAGCGGGACGCCGAGGGTCGCAGGTTAGGGTCCAAGGAACGGGGCCGGACCAAGAAGCGGATGGTCGGCGAGCGCGCCCTGGCCGACCTGGACGCCTGGATCGGCCAGCCGGCCCTGGCCGCCGAGTAGCTCAGACCCGGCCGGTCAGCGCCGCCAGGGTGATGCGCCAGCGCTTGCCCAGGGCCGAGGGCTCTCGGCCGGTCGCATAGACCCTGGAGAGCGCCGCCTGGGCGCCGGCGGGAAAGGCCGCCACGCTGAGGCCTCGCGCCTGGTCGCGAAGGCTCGAAATCGCATCGCCGTCGCCCTGCATCTCGCCGGCCAGCCGCCGCCGCGACAAGGCCCAGGCCGCGCCGGCCGCCTCGGCGGCCATGGGACTGGCCTCGGGATCGAGGATCTGCGCCGCCAGTCGCGCGACGGCGCCGCCGGTCTCCCGCGCCCAGAGCACGGCCTCTTCCGGCGTCATCGGCGTGGGGTCCAATTCGCGATAGCGCGCGTCGATCATCAGCTCCAGGTCGGCCCGAGGAAGGCGGCGTCGGGCGATCACCTGCGCCAGGGCCTGGGCGGTGGGATGGTGGCGCACCGGCCGGCCCTCATAGGCCTCGTCCAGCACCTCCCGCCACCAGGCCAGGCGGATCTCCCCCAGCAGGGCGTTGGAGGCCACCTTCGGCGCCCGGGCCAGCTCATGGTCGAAGGCGTAGAGGGCGACCACGTCGGCACGGGCCTGCGGCTCGGCGATCAGCCGGCTGGCCAGCCAACGGTCGGGGTCCACCGCCAGGACCAGGGCGTCCAGGTCCTGCGCCGGAGGCGAAGCATCCTCGCTCATGGGGCTCCAAAAACAAAAGGACCCGCCAAGACGGCGGGTCCTTAGAGACTTACCCCGTTTTGGCGGTCAGCCGAAGATGGTCTGGTTCATGGCCATGGTCACCAGCATCGGCAGCGAGAGCAGCGTGTTGGTGCGCGAGAACAGCATGGCGGTGCGGCCGGCCTTGGCCTTGGCCGCATCGTCGGCCTCGACCATGCCGAGCGCGACCTTCTGGTTCGGCCAGATGAACAGCCAGACGTTCAGGAACATGATGATGGCCAGCCACATGCCGACGCCGATGAAGGTGTGCTGCGGCACGACGAAGCCGCTGGCCGCGCCCAGGCTCAGGGCCTCGAGCAGGAAGCCGCGGCTCCAGGCCAGGGCCAGGCCCGAGACCAGGGTGAACAGCGCCGCCCAGCGGAACCAGAACAGCGCCTCAGGCGCGATATGCTTGGAGATGGCCGGCTTCATCTCGGCCGGGATGTCGGGCATCTTCCGGATCTGGACGAAGTTGAAATAGTAGAGCAGCCCGATCCACAGGATGCCAAAGACCAGGTGCATCCAGCGGAACACCGCCTGGACGAAGATCACGTCGGCGCCGCGATTGTGCACCATGTAGCCGACGATCATGACGACCGAGAGCAGCAGGCTCACGATCATCGTATTGCGGAAGTTGGACAGCAGGCCCTGCATCGACGTTTTCCCCGTTTTCTTGGTCCTGGCCTATAGCCGCGCTTCGGGCGGCGCAAGTCCAGTCCCTTGATGCGGGCGCCGACGGGGAGTCGGCGCGATCAAACCGCAATCAGGGCGCAGGCCAGACGGCGGCCCTCGGCGGTCAGCACATTGTACATCCGCGCCGCCGCGGGGGTGTCCATGAACTCCAGGCCGATCCCGCCCTTCTGCAGCAGATCGCGCAGGGGCCGCGGCGGCAGGGCGTTGGCCGCGCCGGTTCCCAGGAGCAGGAACTCCACATCCCGGGCGCCTGCGGCGAACACCGGATAGAGGGAATCGGGCGTGACATCGGCGAGCCGGCTGACGGGCCAGGCCGCCGCGATATCGGACACGATCAGCAGGGACCCCGGCCGCCAGACTCCGGACACCCGGAAGCCGCCGGGTCCGAAACTGTCCAGGCTGGGCGCGTCCCGGGCCACGGCCTAGGAGCGGACGGGCAGAGGTTCGGCCTCGTCCTCGCCCCGCTTGACGCCCCAAAGCAGAATGACCGGGGCGGCCACATAGATGGACGAATAGGTGCCGATGACGACGCCGAAGATCATGATCACCGAGAAGGCGAACAGGGTCGGGCCGCCGAACAGGGCCAGGCCGGTCAGGGCCAGGATGGCGGTCAGGCCGGTGATCACGGTGCGCGACAGCGTCTCGTTGATCGTCAGGTCGATGACCTCCGCCAACGGCATGACCTTGTACTTGCGCAGGTTCTCCCGCAGGCGGTCGAACACCACGACGGTGTCGTTCATCGAATAGCCGATGATGGTCAGGATGGCCGCGATGGTGGTCAGCGAGAATTCCAGGTCGAACAGGGCGATGAAGCCGAACGCCAGGATGACGTCGTGGAACAGGCCCACGACCGCGCCGATCCCAAACTGCAGTTCGAACCGGAACCAGATGTAGAGCATCATCAGGCCGATCGCGACGCCAAGCGCCAGAAGGCCGCTCTGGAAGAGCTCGCCCGACACCTTGGGACCGACCACCTCGGTCTTGGCGAAGACCACCTCGCCCAGCGAGGCGGTCAGTGCGGCCTTCACCTCGCTGATGGCCTGCTCCGCGCTCTCGCCTTCGGGCGTCTGGAATCTGACGAGGGCCGATGTCGGGGCGCCGAAGGCCTGCACCTGGACGTCGCCCAGGTCCATGGCGCCAAGCTCCGCGCGCACGACCGAGAGGTCGACCTCCTGCGGCGCGGTGGAGATCTCCAGCAGGGTGCCGCCGGTAAAGTCGATGCCGCAGTTCATGCCGCCGCAGGGCGGGGTCAGCGGATAGAGCGCCAGGAACAGGGAGGCGATCGCCGCCAGAAGGGAGGCGACGCCGGCATATCTGGCGAAGGTCACGAACCGGAAGTTCGTCTTGACGGGCAGGATTTTGATCAGGGGCCACATGGTTCGTAACCTCAGACGATCGGCAGGGTCTTGGGCCGTGCGGCCCGGAACCACAGGGCCAGCAGGACCTGGGTGACGAGAACGGCGGTGAAGACCGAGGTGACGACGCCGATCGACAGCGTCCAGGCGAAGCCCCGGACGGGCCCGGAGCCGAACTGGAACATGATCAGCGCCGCCAGGATGGTGGTCACGTTGGCGTCGATGATGCTGCTCATAGCCTTGGAGAAGCCGGCGTCCATCGCCGCGATGGCGGTTCGCCCGGCTCTAATCTCATCACGCATCCGCTCATAGATCAGCACATTGGCGTCCACGGCGACGGCGAGCGTCAGGATCAGACCGGCGATGCCCGGAAGCGTCAGGGTCGCCTGGGTCACCGACATGATGGCGAAGATCAGCAGGGCGTTGACCAGGAGGGCCACCACCGAGATGCCGCCGAACAGGCCGCCATAGGCGACCACCATGAAGACCAGGATGGTCACAAAGCCGATGCCGGTGGAGATCTGGCCGGCGCGAACGGCGTCGGCGCCGAGTTCAGCCCCGACCGTGCGCTGTTCCTCGACCGTCAGCGGCGCCGGCAGGGCGCCGGCTCGCAGCAGCACGGCCAGGTCATTGGCGCTCTCGGGCGTGAAGCTGCCGCTGATCATGCCGCTGCCGCCGGTGATGGCGCTGCGGATCACCGGGGCGGAAATCACCTTACCATCGAGGACGATGGCGAAGCGCTGGCCGATGCTCTGGGCGGTGGCCTCGCCGAACCGGCGGGCCCCCATGCTGTTGAAGCGGAAATTGACGACGGCCTCGCCGGTCTGGGAATCGAAACCCTGGCTGGCGTCGGTGAGCATCTCGCCCGAGACCAGGGCGCGACGGCGGACCACGATGAACGGGGTCAGGCCGTCCTCGCTGGGCAGCACCTCGGAGCCGGGCGGGGCGCGGCCCTCGGCGGCGGCGGCCAGGTCGGCGGACTCGTCGACCATCTGGAAGGTCAGCTTGGCGGTCTGGCCAATGACGTTCTTCAGCCGCTCAGGGTCGCTCTCGCCCGGCGCCTGGACGACGATCCGATCGACGCCCTGGCGGATGATGGTGGGCTCCTTGGTGCCCAGTTCGTCGATGCGGCGGCGGATGATTTCGATGGACTGCTCGACGGCCTTGCCCGCCTCGGCGTCCATGGCCGCCTCGACGAAGCTGATGCGCAGCCCCGCCTCGCCCTCATTGTTCACCGTGATGTCGGAGCCGCCGGTGGTGCCGGCGAGCGGCGTCCCCAGGGCGGTGCGCAGGGCTGTGGCGGCGGCGCTGCGGCGGGCCGGGTCGGTGATCCGCAGCGTGATCTCGCCGCCCTGCTCGCGCAGGTCGGAGAAGGCGATGCGCTCCGCGGTCAGGGTGACCCGGGTGTCCTCGACGGTGTTGACCAGGCGCTCGGCGCGCAGGGCGTCGGTGTCCACCTCAAGCAGGAGGTGCGATCCCCCCTGCAGGTCGAGACCCAGGTTCAGTTGCTGGCGTGGGAAAAACGCCGGCATGGAGGCCAGGGTCTGCTGCGGCAGCAGGTTCGGGGCGGAGAAGAGGACGCCGAAGATCGCCGCCAGAACGACGGCGATGATCTTCCAGCGCGACAGAGTCATCATGAGGCGAGGCCGCCCTTATGCTGGCGCAGGATCAGTCAGGACTTGGAATCGTTGGCCGGCGCGGGCTCACCCCGGACCCGGACCTCGGAAATCATCGTCCGGACCACCTTGACGGTGACGCCGGTGGCGATTTCAAGGCCGACTTCCTTGTCCTCGACGCGGACCACCTTGCCCAGCATGCCGCTGGCCAGGACGACCTGGTCGCCGCGCTTGAGTTCGGCGACCATCTTCTGGTGCGCCTTCATCCGCCGCTGCTGCGGACGGATCATCAGGAAATAGAACAGGACGACGAGCAGGATCAGCGGCAGGAACTGAAGGATCATGTCCTGGGGCCCAGCGGCGGCGGCGCCGGCGGTCTGGGCGAAGGCGGGCGTGGCGAACATAGCCTCTCCGGCAAGCGGTCAAGGGCCCGGTGCGTCGGCCCCTCTTCAAGTCGGCGGAAGCTATGCGCTGGCGCCCCCTTTTGCAATGCGAGCCCGAGGGTTAAGCAGCCAAGTCATGGATCACGCCCTCTCGCCCCTGCTCATCCGCATAGCCGAAGCCCTGGAACGCATGGCGCCGCCGGCCCCGGCGCCGGTGGATTTCACCGCCGCGCGACTCTTCCGCCATGACCCGGAAACCGGCGGCTTCCATCCGGCCCCCGACTATCCCCTGAGCCTCGACGCCCTGGTGGGCGTGGAGCGGCAGAAGGCGCGTTTCGTGGAAAACCTGGAGCGGTTCGCCCAGGGACTGCCGGCCAATCACGTGCTGCTGTGGGGCGTGCGCGGCACGGGCAAGAGCTCCATCGCCAAGGCGGCCTTCATGACCGTGGGCGGGGCGTACGAGGCCCTGAAGCTGGTGGAGGTGGACCGTGACCAGGTCACCGCCCTGCCCGCCCTGTTCGACGGGCTGCGGGGCCGGGACGAGCGGTTCGTGGTCCTGTGCGACGATCTGTCGTTCGAGGAAGGCGCCGCGGCGGCCAAGGCGCTGAAGTCGGCGCTGGAGGGCGGGGTGTCCGGGCCACCGGCCAATGTGCTGTTCGTGGCCACCTCGAACCGCCGCCACCTGATGCCCCGGGGCCACCAGGAAGATCGCGGCCTGATCGCCACGGCCGAGGACGCCGAGGAAGAGGTCAGCGTCTCCGACCGGTTCGGCCTGTGGATCGGTTTTCCGCCCATGGACCAGCCCACCTATCTGGAGGCGGTGCGCGCCTATGCCGCGCGCCATGAACTCAGCGACCCGGACCTGGACCGTCACGCCCTGCAATGGGCGCAGCTGCGGGGCGCGCGTTCGGGCCGGGTGGCCTGGCAGTTCATCCGCGACCTGGCCGGGGCGCAGGGCAAGACCCTGCCCCTCTGAACCTCGTCGACGCGCCGGCGCCGGCCCCTACTGGGGCAGGACCAGCATCGGATCGATGGGCCGGGCGCGGTCCTGCGGGGTCGGGGCGAAGCGGACCTCGAAGTGCAGCTGCGGCTCGCCCACCTCGCCGGTGGCGCCGGCCTGGCCGATCTGCTGACCCTGGGTGATCTTGTCCTGCATCTTCACGTCGATGCGGGCCAGGTGGCCATAGGCCGTGACCCAGCCGTCCGCATGCTTGATCAGCACCAGGTTGCCGAAGCCCGGCACCTGATCGCCGGCATAGACCACGTCGCCGGCCGCCGAGGCGCGAACCGCTTCGCCGGAGCGGGCGCGGATATTGACGCCGTCATTGCGCTGACCGGTCCCCTTGGGGCCAAAGGTGGAGAGGATGTCGCCACGCAGGGGCCACACGAACCGTCCGCGGCCGAGCTGCGAGATCTGGGTGTCGGCCGGAGTCCGGGTGCTGGGCACGATGGGCGGCGCGGTCGGCGCAGGCGCGGCGGGGCGCGGCGTCGTGGGAGCCGGCGCAGGCGTTGGCGCTGCGGGACGCGGCGCGGCCGGGGCCGGTGTGGGGCGGGTGGCGGCCGGCGGCGTGCTGGCGGCCGGGGCCGAACGGGTCACGGGCACGCGGACCGTGCTGGTGATCGGGCCGGCGTCGCGGAAACCTGCGGGCAGCAGCAGGCGCTGGCCCGGCCGGATCACATCGGCGATCTGCATGGAATTGGCGTCGGCGATCCCCTGGGCGGGCACATTGAAGCGCCGGGCGATGGCGTAGAGCGTGTCGCCGCTGGTCACCACATAGGCCTTGGTCGTGCTCGACGGGCCTTTGAGGGTCTGGCCCGGCTGGATCACATAGTTGGGGGCCGACAGATTGTTGTCCTGCGCCAGCTGGGTGACGCTGGTCTCCAGCTTACGGGCGATCCCATAGAGGCTGTCGCCGGCGACCACCGTATAGGTCTGGGGCGGACCATCGGCATCCACCACCTGGCCCGTGGCCGAGGTGCGGGTGACGGTCTCATATTCCTGGGCCGGCGGCGGCGGGGGCGGCGGATAGCTGTCGCTCGGGCGCGGCTGCGCCGAGGGCAGCGGATCCAGGGGCCGCGATTCCACCGGGCTGGTGGGCTGGGCCGAGGGCGGCGGGGTCTGGTCGCCGGGCATGGGCGCGGCCTGCGATGGCGGCGGCGTCTCCTGGGCGTCCGGCCCCTGGCGGACCGGGAAGTTCGGCCGAACCGGCTCGACGCCCTCGCTCTGATAGGTCGAACAGGCGGCCAGCACGCTGCCGGCGAGCAGGACCAGAGCCGTACGGGTGAGAATGTGCGTCATGGCCGCTCCATGGGTCAGGTACGGACTTGAGTCAGGGCCGCAGGGTTAATGCTTGGTTAAGCCGACTGACGAAGCCGACCCGGAATAAGATCTTCAGCGCCGCTCAGAGTTCGCGGGCGACGCCGTCGAGAAGGGGCACAAAGCGAACTTCGCCAAGATCCTCCACGGTGAAGCCGCCCTTCCCGTCCCCGCAATAGCGGCGAAGGATCTGGACGGGACCGCGGCCGATCGGGGCGACGAGCATCCCGGCCGGCTTGAGCTGGTCCAGCAGGGCGCGGGGCTCATCTGGGGCCGCAGCTGTGACCATAATGCGGTCGAAGGGCGCCTGTTCGGGCCAGCCCTGGCCGCCATCGCCGAAGCGGGTGATCACATTGGTCAGTTGCAGCGCCTTGAACCGCGCCTCGGCCTCGGCCAGCAGGGTGCGATAGCGCTCCACCGTGTAGACCAGCCGCGCCATGCGCGAGAGGATCGCCGTCTGGTAGCCCGAGCCGGTGCCGATCTCCAGCACCCGGGCGCGGGGTTCGATCTTCAGGGCCTGGGTCATCAGGCCGACGATGAAAGGCTGGCTGATGGTCTGGCCGCAGGCGATGGGCAGGGCCGAATCCTCGAAGGCCCGCTCCTGGAACAGGTCCGGCGTGAACATCTGCCGGGGGGTGGCCTCCAGCGCCTTCAGCACCTTGGCGTCGCTCACCCCCTGCGAACGCAGGGACAGGACCAGGCGGGCCAGGCGGGTCTCGGGCTTGTCCTCGTCCTTGGACATTGTCAGGCCTTTGGCGGAGCGCCGCCCAGGACGCCGCGCATCTTGAAGACGGTTTCGGCGTGGGTCAGGTCGATGTGCAGGGGCGTGACGGAGATCTTGCCCTCATAGATGGCCCGCAGGTCGGTCCCCTCCTCCGGCTGCGAGCGCTCCTGGCGGAAGCCCATCCAGTAGTAGTCCCGGCCGCGCAGATCGCTGCGCCGCTCGGCATGGCGCACCTGGACGTCGCGGAAGCCCTGGCGGGTGACCTCGACCTCGGTCACTTCGGCGGCGGGACGGTTGGGGAAGTTGAGGTTCATGACCACGTCCTTGGGCCAGCCGATCTCCAGCAGCCGCTTGACGATACCGGGTCCGTAGATCTCGGCCACCTCGAAGAACGGATCGGCGGGCTTGGGGCCGCCAGTCTGCGACAGGGCGATCGCCGGGACCCCCATGGCCATGCCCTCGATGGCGCCGGCCACGGTGCCGGACATGGTCACGTCCTCGGCGATGTTGGCCCCGCGATTGACGCCCGACAGCACCAGGTCGGGCTTGGCGCCCTTGATCAGCTCACTCATGCCCAGCATCACGCAGTCGGTGGGCGTGCCGGTGACGGCGAAGCGGCGCTCGTCCAGGCTTCGCACCCGCACGGGCTCCGAAAGCGTCAGGGCCCGCGACGCGCCCGACTGCTCGTATTCCGGGGCGACGACCCAGATGTCGTCCGACAGCTGGCGGGCGATCCGCTCCAGGGCTTCCAGGCCCTCGGCATGGATGCCGTCGTCATTGGTCAGCAGAAGTCTCATGCGTCGCCGCCGATCCGGGTCAGCCCGCCCATATAGGGGTGCAGGGCCTGGGGCACGGCGATGGCGCCGTTCTCGTCCTGATAGTTTTCCAGAATGGCCACCAGGGTGCGGCCGACCGCAAGGCCCGAGCCATTCAGGGTGTGGACGAAGCGGGTCGCCTTGTCGCCGGCGGCCTTGGTGCGAGCGTTCATCCGGCGGGCCTGGAAGTCGCCGCAGTTGGAGCAGGAGCTGATCTCGCGATAGCGCCCCTCCGACGGGATCCAGACCTCGAGGTCATAGGTCTTGCGGGCCGAAAATCCCATGTCGCCTGAACAGAGCAGCATGGTGCGGAAGGGCAGCTCCAGGGCCTTCAACACCGCCTCGGCGCAGCCCACCATCCGCTCGTGTTCGGCGTCCGACTGGTCGGGCGTGGTGATGGAGACCAGCTCCACCTTCTGGAACTGGTGCTGGCGGATCATGCCGCGGGTGTCGCGCCCCGAGGCTCCGGCCTCGGAGCGGAAACAGTGCGTCAGGGCCGTCAGCCGCATCGGCAGCTCTTCGGTGGGCGTGATCTGGTCGCGGACCAGATTGGTCAGCGAGACCTCGGCGGTGGGGATCAGCCAGCGGCGTTCTTCTGCAACGCCAGAATCCAAAATCGCACCATAAGTTTCGGACCAGAGTTCATCCGCCTCTTCCTGATACTTGGCGTAGCCTATTCGCAGGAGTTCGCGGCGGTCTAGGCCGGCATTTGCAGGGTCAGCTAACAGCGCATCAAGGAAATCGAGTGATTTCTGGACTGCCGCATCGTTTCGGGCGTCCGTGGTCTTGCGCACCTCCCCAGCCAGCCTGTCCTTGTCGAGGTATGAAACCTTGAACAGATCATCCTCGAACTTCGGCAGTTGGCCGGTGCCGAACACCGCCTCGTCGCGCACCAGCAGCGGCGGCGAGACCTCCAGATAGCCATGCTCGCGGGTCTGCAGGTCGAGCATGAACTGGCCGAGCGCGCGCTCGAGCCGGGCGATCTGGCCCTTGAGCACCACGAAACGCGAGCCGCTCATGCGGGCGGCGGCCTCAAAGTCCATCAGGCCCAGCGTCTCGCCCAGGTCCACATGGTCCTTGGGCGAGGCGATGGCGAAGGGCTCGCCCCAGCGGCGGACCTCCTGGTTGTCGTTCTCGTCGGCGCCGGGGGGCACGTCGGAGGCCGGCAGATTGGGCAGGCCGGCCAACAGATCGCGCAGGGCCTCGCCGGTCTCGCGCTCGACCTGGCCTTGCGTCTCCAGATCGCCCTTGAGGGCCTCGACCTCGGCCATCAGCCGGCTGGCCTCGGCCTCGTCCTTGCGCCCCTTGGCCTGGCCGATCTGCTTGGACAGGTCGTTGCGGCGGCTCTGGGCGTCCTGCAGCGCGGTCTGGGCGGCGCGCAGGGTGGCGTCCAGGGCGAGGGCTTCGGCGGCGACGCCGGACCGGCCCTTCGCACTCCAGGCCTGCTCATAGAGGTCGGGATTGTCGCGAATGGCCTTGATGTCGTGCATGGCGCCGGCGGTCTTCTTGAGCGGCCTTCTCTAGAGCGCGTCGGCCATGGGGCCAAGCCCGAGGGGGCGGCGAGAACGCGTTCCGTAAAAGCGGACTCCGTTTTTACGGGTGAAACGCGCTCAAACTCTAGGTGGGGACCACGTCCGTGCCCGCCTCATCCTCGCGCCGACGACGGCGTTCCATCAGGCGCACGCACCAGATGGAGACCTCGTAGAGAAGGATGATCGGGATGGCGAGGGAGAGCTGGCTGATCGGATCGGGCGGGGTGACCACGGCGGCGACGATGAAGACCCCGAGGATGGCGTAGCGCCG
>CAZERE010000015.1:14792-40901 GCA_964515365.1 uncultured Phenylobacterium sp.
CCGGCCAGAGCGGAGCATCTGGGCGTTCACCAGCCCCGTCAGGGCCAGCAGGGTCAGCACCACCGGCAACTGGAAGCAGAGGCCGAAGGCCAGCAGCAGGGTGGTGACCAGGGTCAGATAGTCCGAGACCTTGGGCAACAGTTCTACGGTCACGGCGGCGTCGCCGATGATCTGCTGCGACAGGGAGAACCACAGGACGAAGGGCAGGATCATGTAATAGACCAGCCCCGCCCCCAGCAGGAACAGCCCCGGCGCCGCCGCCAGGAACGGCAGGAAGGCGCGACGCTCGCGCTTGTAGAGCCCCGGCGCCACGAAGGCGTAGACCTGCCAGGCCAGCACCGGGAAGGTCAGGATCACCGCCCCGAAGGCGGCCAGCTTCAGCTTGGTGAAGAAGAATTCCAGCGGCGCGGTGAAGACCAGCCGCAGCCCCTCCCCGCCCTCCGGCACGTCGGTGAAGCCGCTGAGCGCCGACATCAGGGCGAAGGGGCCATGGCCGCCGCCGCTGGCCGTTTCGGCCGCCATCAGCCGCGCGGCGACCTCGAAGGGGTGCAGCAGGAAGATGTAGATCGGCTCGGCGAAGGCGAAGCAGAGACCAAAGCCAGCCCCGAAGGCGACAATGCAGATGATCAGCCGCTTGCGCAGCTCCACCAGGTGGTCGAGCAGGGGCGCGCGGGAGGCTTCGATCTCGCGATCGTCATCGTCTTCGACTGTGCTCACGCCTTGTCTCCGGCCGGCTTGGCCCGGCTGGCCCGGGGCTTCGCTGGCGTCTTGGCGGCCGAGGACGAGGCCGCCTTTCGGGGCGCCTTGGGCGCAGCGGCTCCGGCGGCTGACGCCTTCGCCTTGGCGGGCTTGGCCGCCGGGGCCTCGGATTTGACCGGCGGCTCAGGCTTCGCGGCCGGCTCCGGCGTCGGCGCCCCAGGCTCGGGCTCGCTCAGGGACTGGCTGCCGGCATAGGGATTGCCCATGGGCGGGTGGACCTGCATCTCACCGCTGGAGAGGCCGGTCTCGATCTCCCGCATCACCGACTGGGCGTCGGTGCGGCCGAGCTCGTCGTCCAGCGTCTTGCCGCTGCGCAGGGCCTCGACCTCCCGGCGCAGCTCGTCCAGTTCGGACTGGCGGCCCATCTCATCGAAGCTGGCGCGGAATTCCGCCGCCATGCCCCGCAGGCGCGCCGTGAACTGGCCCAGCCGACGCATGAGCATCGGCAGGTCCTTGGGCCCCACCACCACGAGGGCGACGATGCCGATGAGCAGGAGTTCCCCTGCGCCGATGTCGGGAAGCATGGCCGTTGTCGCCTAGGGCCTTGTCAGACCAGGAGTAAGGAGTGCGGCCCAGGACGTGCGCCCCGGACCGATGAAGTCGAAGGTCGGCCGCGGCGCGGCGCGACCGGTCGGGCGATCAGCTGCGAACCTCGTCCTTTTCCCGCTCGGGAATGGTCTTGACGGTGTCCGGCTTGGTTTCCTCCGCCTCTTCGCCCTTCAGGCCGTCGCGGAAGGCGCGGATGCCCTTGGCGGCGTCCCCCATGACGGACGAGATCTTGCCCCGTCCCCCGAACAGGAGGGCGAAGACGACGAGAACGATCAGCCAGTGCCAGATCGAGAACGAGCCCATAAGGCGAAACTCCTATGCTGAGCGGCCGTCGGCGACCGCGTCGCCACCCCTCAATTCCATATCAATATAGCGACTCCCGCCCCCAAGCGCCAAGGTGAGGCGCAGAGGGATTTGCGAGGCTCGGCTCACAAGCAGGTCAGGAGGCCTGGCTGTCCTCGTCCCCGCCCAGGAAATCGGTGTGAAACTCCGGCGCGTCGCTGTCCAGGGCGATGAGGTCTTCGTCCGCCGCCGCCGACGGGTCGGGTACGGAAAAGTCCGGCGGCAGGTCCAGCCCGAGCAGACCCGCGGCCTTCATCTCGGCCATGCCGGGCAGATCCACAAGGCTGGCCAGACCATAGTGTTCCAGGAAGGCGTCGGTGGTGCCGTAGGTGACCGGCCGCCCCGGCGTCCGGCGGCGGCCCCGCATGCGCACCAGGCCAAGCTCCAGCAGGACGTCCAGGGTGCCCTTGCTGGCCTGAACCCCGCGCACCGATTCGATTTCGGCCCGGGTCACCGGCTGGTGATAGGCGATGATGGCCAGGGTCTCCTGGGCCGCCTTGGACAGGCGCCTGGGCTCCTCGCGGGCCTCGGTCATCAGGTGGGCCAGGTCGGCCGCCGTCTGGAATCGCCAGCGGTCGGCGACGCAGACCAGCTCCACGCCCCGGCCCTCATAGCGCGCCTTCAACGCCATCAGCGCCCCCCCCACGTCGGCGTCCGGCCCCAGGCGCTCGACAAGCTCGGCGGCGCTCAGCGGCCCTGCGGCGGCGAACAGCAAGGCCTCAAGGGCGCGCTCGTCGGACGCGCTCATGCGGCGGCCCCTTCACGGCGGGCGCGCAGATAGAGGTCGGCGAAGGCCTCGAGCTGGCGAGCCTCCAGCGCGCCCTCCTTCACCAGCTCCAGGCTCGCCGACAGGGTCGAGGCGAGATAGGAGGCCCGCGAAGGCCCCTCGCCCGCCCCGGCCCGGATCGGCGCGACGCCGGCCAGGGGCGTCCAGCGATCCAACTCGGGCAGCAGGCCCCGCAGGCGGTCGCGGGCGGCCTCGAGCGGATAGGCCCTGGGCGCCCGCGGCGCGTAGTGGCGGTTCTCCTCGCGACGGCGCTGGTCGAGATAGGCGTCCATCAGGCTGTAGAGATCGCCCTCGATCCGCATCGACGGGATGATCCGGATGGCCTCCGGGTCGCCGCGGCCGAATACGTCCTGACCCAGCTGCGGCCGGGCCTTGAGGGCCTCGGCGGCCTGGCGCATGGCGTCGAGCTTGGCCAGGCGAAAGGCGAGCTGGGCGGCCATCTCCTCGGCCGGCGGCTCCTCGGCCTGGGGCCGCTCGGGCTTGGGCAGCAGCAGGCGGGACTTCAGATAGGTCAGCCAGGCGGCCATGACGAGATAGTCCGCCGCCAGGGAAAAACGCAGGCGCCGCGCCTGGTGGACGAAGGCCAGGTACTGCTCGGCGAGCTTCAGGACCGACAGCTTGAGGAGATCGACCTTCTGGGTGCGGGCCAGGGCCAGCAGCACGTGCAGCGGTCCCTCATAGCCATCGACGTCGATGATCAGCGCCTCGCCGTCCTCGGCCGCCGTGGCCGCGGCCTCGAAGTCGAGATTGGGCTGGAAGCCGGCGTCGCTCATCAGCCGCCGTCGAAGGCCGCCTCGAACCGGGCGCGGGCCTCGGCGAGGTCGATGGGTTCAGGCCGTTTGGCCAGACGACCGAGGGCGGCTTCGGCCCGGCGGCGGGCCTTGCCCGAGAGCTTGCCGCAGGCCGCCGCGATGGGCGCCATCTCGGCCATGTCGCCATTGCAGTGGAGGACCACGTCGCAGCCGGCCGCCAGCGAGGCGCGGGTGCGATCCTTGAAGTCCCCCGAGAGCGCCTTCATCGACAGGTCGTCGCTCATCAGCAGGCCCTGGAAGCCGATGGACTCGCGGATGACATGCTTGATCGCCTTGCGCGAGGTGGTGGCCGGCCGCTTGGCGTCGATGGCCGAATAGACCACGTGGGCGGTCATCGCCATGGGCATGTCCGACAGGATGCGGAAGGGCTCGAAGTCCACCGCCTCCAGCTCCGCAAGGGTGGCGTCCACCACCGGCAGATCCAGGTGGCTGTCGGCCGTGGCGCGGCCGTGGCCGGGGATGTGCTTGATGATCGGCAGGACCCCGCCGGCGATCAGCCCCTCGGCGGCCGCCCGGCCCAGCAGGGCGACCTCTTCGGCGGTGTTTCCATAGGCGCGGTCGCCGATGACGTCATGGGCGCCGGCCTGGGGCACGTCCAGCACAGGCACGCAGTCGGCGTTGATCCCCAGCTCGGCCAAATCGTGGGCCATCAGCCGGGCGCCCAGGCGGGTGATCTCCCGGCGCAGCAGCGGGTCGTTGCCCGCCAGCTGGCCATAGGCGCGGCCCGGCGGATAGGCCGGCCAGTGCGGCGGCCCCAGGCGCTGGACCCGGCCGCCCTCCTGGTCGGTCAGCACCGGCGCGTCGTCGCGGCCGACGGTCTCGCGCAGGGCCTCCACCAACCGCCGGACCTGGGCGGGATTGTCCACATTGCGCTTGAACAGAATGAAGCCCCACGGCTTCACGTCGGCGAAGAATGCCGCCTCGTCAGCGGTCAGCTCCAGGCCCGCGCAGCCGAAGATGCAGGCGCGAATGCTCACCGGACGAAACAGCTGCGGCCGGCCGCCTTCAGGCGGTCGCAGAAGGCGGTCGCCTCACTGCGGGAGGAAAAGCCGGTGACATAGCCGCGATAGAGGGTCTTGCCGTTGCTCTCCACCGGCTCGACCCGCTTGCCCTTGCCGGCGGCGGAGTCCGGCAGGGCGCGCATGGCGTCGCTCCAGCCGGCGTCGGCCAGGGCTTCGGACGAGAAGGCGCCCACCTGGACCATGGCGCCGCCCGAGGCCACGGCCGCAGGGGTCGGGGCGGGCTTGAGCGCCGGCGCAGCGGGCTCCGGCGCCTTGGCGGCCGGCTTCGGCGCAGGCTGGGGCGCCGGCTGGGCCGGGGCGGTCGGCTGGCTGGAAATCGGCGCCGAGGGACGCAGCTCGGGCGCGGGGCGGGCCTGCGGCTCCTCCGGCGGCGGGACGAAGTTGGGTTCGGCAGGCGCCGGGGCGCCGTCCTCAGACCGATAGATCTGCAGGCCGGTGGCCGGATCGATCGGCTGGTCCTCCGGCGAGGGGGCGGTCTTCATCTCGCCGACAGGGGTTCCCACGGTCTGCGGGGGTTCCCCAGCCTCGCGGGCGCCAGAGCGGTAGATCAGCACGACGGCGATCACCAGCACCACCAGGACGACGGCGCTGATCAGCAGCATCATCGGCGCCGGACGCGATCCGCGCACAGGCTGGCGCGCATCGAACGACAGCGGCGCATCGGTGGGGGGCGTATAGGCGCCGCGATCATGGTCGGACATCGCGAAGGCTCCGCGGGGAAAACAGGTGTCGAGGCGCGGCCTGACGAATCAGGCCGCGCCTGGCGGCAAGTCTATCGGAGGCGCGCGGCCGATGGGCCAGTTCTGCGCGCTAATTCCAGACGTCGAGGTGGAAAAGTCGGCGGTGCTCTTCGATGGCGTAGCGGTCGGTCATGCCGGCGATGTAGTCGCAGACCACCCGCGCCCGGCCAGCCTCGTCGCGGTCCTTGGACCGGGCGAACCATTCGGTGGGCAGCCCGTGCGGCTCCTGCATGAAGAGGCCGAACATCTCGGCCAGAATGCGGCGCGCCTGGCTGCGGGTGCGATTGACCCGCCAGTGGCGATACATCCGCTCCATCAGGAAGGCCCGAAGTTGCGACAGGTCCTCCACCATGTCCGGCGAGAAGGCCACCAGGGCGCCGCCCATCATCCGTACGTCCTCCGGCGAGGCCAGGCCATGGCGCTCGGCCCGGCGGCGGGTCTCGGCCAGCACGTCGTCGACCATGGCCCCGATCATCCGCCGCACGGCCTCCAGGCGGGTGATGCCTGGGTCCAGGTCGGGATAGTCCTGATAGACCTGATGCAGGATCGGCCCGATCAGCGGGACGTCCAGCAGCTCCTTCAGGTGGAACAGGCCCGCCTGCACCCCGTCGTCCACATCGTGGTTGTTGTAGGAGATGTCGTCGGCGAGCGCGGCCACCTGGGCCTCGGCGGACGCCCAGGTCGACAGGCGCAGATCATACTGGCCGTCGAAGTCGGCGATGGCGCTCCAGGAGGGACGATCGAGCTTCGAGGCCACCGGCCCGTTGTGCTTGATCACCCCTTCCAGGGTTTCCCAGGTCAGGTTGAGGCCCTCGAAGAGCGGATAGCGCCGCTCCAGCTTGGTCACCACCCGGAAGGTCTGGACGTTGTGGTCGAAGCCGCCATAGGCCTGGGTGAGCACCTGGAGCTCGTCCTCGCCGGCGTGGCCGAAGGGCGGATGCCCCAGGTCATGGGCCAGGGCGATGGTCTCGGCCAGATCCGCATCCAGCCCCAGGGCGGCGGCCAGGGACCGGGCGATCTGGGCGACCTCGAGCGAATGGGTCAGGCGGGTGCGGAAGTGGTCGCCCTCATGGGCCACGAAGACCTGGGTCTTCTCCTTCAGCCGCCGGAAGGCGGTGCAGTGAATGATGCGGTCGCGGTCGCGGGCGAAGGGCGTGCGGGTGGCGCTTTCGGCCTCCTCGAACTTCCGCCCACGGGAGGCGGCGGGGTCTTCGGCGTAGGCGACACGGTACGGTAAGGAAGCGGCCATCAAACCCTTCTTTGGTCGGGCCTCTTGGTCGAAGCCCCTGAAGCCCTCATATAGTCCAAGTCACGTGTTGAATTAACAGGTCATGACCACAGTCGATCTCACCCTCTCCGCCGCGGCCGCCGAACGGCTCAAGGCGATCAGCCAGACCGAAGGCAAGCCGATCATGCTGCGCGTCGCGGTCGAAGGCGGCGGCTGTTCGGGATTCCAGTACCAGCTCGACCTGGTGGACGCCGCCGAGCCGGACGATCTGCGCATCGAACGCGATGGCGCCGCCGCCCTGGTCGACGAGATGTCGCTGATCATGCTCAAGGGCTCGGAGATCGACTTCGTCGATGAGCTGGTGGGCGCGGAGTTCAAGATCCGCAACCCCAACGCCAAGTCCAGCTGCGGCTGCGGCGTCAGCTTCTCGATCTGAGATCCGCCGCCAATTCCGTTGAGCCGGAGCGGCCGCGCCTTTAGCTTCGCGCTTCGCCCGACCTCTGGAGACCGCGATGCGCCTGGCCACCTGGAACGTGAACTCCGTCAATGCGCGGATCGAGACGGTGGTCCGCTGGTTCGAAGAGGCCCAGCCCGACGTCGCCTGCCTGCAGGAGATCAAGTGCGTCGACGAGAAGTTTCCGGCCGAAGCCTTTGAACGCCTTGGCTATAATGTCGAAGTCCTCGGCCAGAAGACCTATAATGGCGTCGCCCTCCTCTCCAAGACCCCGCTGGAGGACGTGCGGCGCGGCCTGCCCGGCGACGAGAGCGACGAGCAGGCGCGCTATATCGAGGCCGTGGTGTCCGGCCCCCGGCCCGTGCGGGTGGCGTCGATCTACCTGCCCAACGGCAATCCAGTGACCACCGAGAAGTATGACTACAAGCTCGGCTGGATGGGCCGGCTGCACCGTCACGCCCAGGATCTGCTGACCCTGGAAGAGCCCCTGGCCCTGATGGGCGACTACAATGTCATCCCCGAGCCCCGCGACGCCGAGCATCCCGAACGCTGGACCGACGACGCCCTCTTCCAGCCCCGCACGCGGGACGCCTTCCGGGCGATGAAGTGGCTGGGGCTGGCCGACGCCTATCTGCAGGCTGACGGGGCGCCGGGCGCCTATACTTTCTGGGACTATCAGGCCGGCGCCTGGCAGCGGAACCACGGCATCCGCATCGACCACGCCCTGCTGTCGCCCCAGGCCGCCGATGTCCTTCGGGCCTGCGAAATCCATCGCGATGTGCGGGGCTGGGAAAAGCCGTCGGACCATGTGCCCCTGGTGATTGAGCTCGACCTCTAAGCGGCTTCTCGCCTGCGGCGAACGGGGTTAGGTTTTTCCCCATGGACGAGACGGCGCGCCTCCTTCTGTGGCTGGCCCTGGCGGGCACGGCGGTGACCTTCGCCGGCAGCGCCGCCATATGGTTCATGGACGAGGAGCGGCGCATTCGCCGCGCCTTCCGTCACGTCCTCAAGCTTCCCGCCGACGCGGTGATCGTCGCCAATGGTCGAGGGGTGGGGTTCAACTTCGCCCGCAATCTGGCCGCCGTGGCCTGGGACCAGGGCGCCTGGTGCCTGGTCTACCGGATCGATGAGCTGGTCGGCGCCGAGCTGATCGTCGATGGCGAGGTTCGCGCCCGGGCCTATCGGGGCGAGCCCCGCCGCGCCCTGGAGCGGACGACGCCGGGCGCCGGCCAGATCACCCTGAGACTGGTCTTCGACGACGCCCGCTATCCCGATTTCGAGATCGCCATGTGGTCGCCGGGCGACGAGGCCCGCAGGCGCGCGCCCTCTCCGGCCGAGGCCATCCAGGAGGCCAACCGCTGGATCGCCCGGGTGGAGGCCATCCTGCGTCGCGCCGCCCCGCCCCGGCCGGCCGCAGCGCCGCCGCCGCCCCAAGCTCAGGCCCCGCCGCCACGGGTCGCGCCGCCCACCCATGAGGCGCCGCCCTGGGACGCCCAGGCCGAGCCGTCCCCGCGCCCGGCCGCAGCGGCGCGGCGCGAGCCGCCCCGGGAGCCCCGGACCCGCGACCTGTTCGAGGGCGACGAGGACGAAGCCTTTACTTGACGCTGTAAATCCATGCGCGGATGCTGGGCGCAGGTTTTTGAGAGCGCCAGATGATCCAGCTGACCCTTGCCGCCGCCTTCTTCGTCATGATCCATCTGCTGATCTCTGGCACCAGCGTCCGCGACGGCCTGGTTCGACGGATCGGCGAAGGCCCCTACATGGGCCTGTTCTCGCTGCTCTCCATCGCCGGCCTCACCTGGATGATCCTGGCCTATGGCCAGGCGCGCGGCGAGGTGTGGAACACCGTCTACTGGGGCGTCGGCCCGGCCACCCGTCACACCCAGATTCTGCTGCAGCTCATCGCCGTCGTGTTCGTCGTCGTCGGGCTGACCACGCCCAATCCCACCAGCGTCAAGCAGGAGGGCGTGCTGGAGCGGGAGGATGCGGTGAAGGGCGTGCTGCGGATCACCCGGCATCCCTTCCTCTGGGGCGTCGCCATCTGGGCGAGCGGCCATCTGATCGTCAACGGCGACCGCGCCAGCATGACCCTGTTCGGCACCCTGCTGGTCCTGGCCCTGGCCGGGACCACCAGCATCGACGCCAAGCGCCGCCGCGCCCTGGGGCCCAAGTGGGAGCCCTTCGCCCAACAGACCTCGAACATCCCCTTCGCCGCCATCCTGGCGCAGCGCCAATCGCTGAAGCTGGGCGAGATCGGCCTCTGGCGACCCCTGGCGGCGCTGGTGGTCTATGCCGGCCTGCTGCTGGGCCACCCCTATCTGTTCGGGGTCGCCGCCCTGCCCTGAAGCGGTTGAACCCCGCGCCGCCGCCATCCAGAATGCCCGCCTGATTTGGGTTGGAGGCGAGAATGCGGAACCTGGTCCTGGCGAGCTTCGCCACAATGATGATCGCCGGCGGCGCCCAGGCTCAGGGCCTGCGCCTGCACAATCCTGCCGATACGGACCGGGATGGCGTCGTCACCGACGCCGAACGCGCGGCCCATGCGGCGAAGAAGGGCGGCGCAGCCCCCTGGGACCAGCCCAGCGCATTTTCGGTGACCGCCCCGCCCAGCGCCGGCGGCCCCTCCATCACCCTGGGCGAACCGCCGCCCGGCGCGCCGTCCCCTGCCAGGCTGGAGGACCGTGCGGTTCAGGCCAGCGGCTTCGAAGAATACATCAACGCCGAGGCCGACCGGAAACGGCGCGACTGATCAGGCCGGCTCGGCCAGGGCGAAGTCCAGGGCCGCGTTCACGTGGGCCAGGGCCGAATCGACCACCGGCAAGCCCACGCCGTCGGCCTCCAGCAGCAGGCCAAGCTCCGTGCAGCCGAAGATGACGCTGTCGGCGCCCTCGGCGCGACCGCGCTCGATGATCGCCATGACCGCGGTCCGCGAACCGACATCGACCACGCCCTGGCACAGCTCGTCATAGATGATGGCGTGCAGCCGCTCCCGCGCGCCCTCGCCGGGGATCATGGGGTCGAGGCCAAAGCTCTCCAGACGATCGCGGTAGAAGGTCTCCTCCATGGTGAAGCGGGTAGCCAGCAGCAGGGGACGCTTCAGGCCCTGATCCACCAGCGCCTGCGCCGTGGCGTCGCCGATATGGATCAGCGGCACGGAGATGGCCGCGGCCACATCATCGGCCACCAGATGCATGGTGTTGGCGCAGATCAGCACGGCCTCGGCGCCGGCCCGCTCCAGCACATGGGCCGCCTGGGCCAGTCGGGCGCCGGCCGTGGCCCAGTCGCCGGCCGCCTGCATCTGGGCGATCGGCGCGAAGTCCACCGACCAGAGCAGCAGCTCGGCAGAATGAAGCCCGCCCAGCCGGGCGCGCACGCCCTGGTTGAGGAGCTGATAATAGGTGGTCGTGCTTTCGGCGCTCATGCCGCCGATCAGGCCCAGACGACGCATGCTTTCGGACGTTCCCCCACGGCCGGCGCCTGCGCCGGACCCCGCCGGGCGTGGCCCAGCCAGATGGCCCTCCCTAGCGCCCGCCCGAGGAGTCGCCAAGGGCGGCGGCCAGCCTTCAGGCGGCGCCGAGTTCGCGCAGCGCCTGGGCAAGCCGATCGACCTCGGCCGGACGGGTGAACAGGCTGACCGTGGCCCGCACGCAGGAGCCGCTGGCCAGGCCATGTCGGGCGACCGTGAAGATCCCGAAACGCTCCAGCAGGATCCTGGCCAGTTCGACGTTCTCCGCCGGCGTCGTCCGCCCCGCCAGGCGGAAGGCCGCGAGCGCCGAACCGAGCCGGTCATCCTGCGGCGTCAGGAGCTGCACGCCCGGAACGTCCCGCAGGGGCTCGGTCCAGCGGCGACGCAGATAGGTCAGCCGCGCGGCCTTGGCCTGAGTTCCGATGGCCTCGTGAAAGTCGAGCGCGTCCGCCATGGCCAGATAGGCGGCCATGTTGGAGGTGCCGGTATGGACCCGCAGACGCACGTCCTCAGGGCCGTAGTCGTCAGCGCCCATGAAGGGATCGATGTCGGGGATGCGGGCCTTGGCGATATAGAGCACGCCCACGCCGATCGGCGCGCCGATCCACTTGTGACCGTTCAGGCCGACGAAATCGGCGCCGAGCTCGGGAAGTGTCGTCGCCACCTGCCCCCAGGCATGGGCCGAATCCAGGATCACATCGACCCCGCGGGCCCGCGCCAGGGCGGTGATCTCCGCCACCGGCAGGTGCAGGCCGTTCCGGTGGCTGACCTGGGTCAGCAGCATCAGCCGCACCTTGGGATGGGCGTCCAGAGCCGCGGCATAGGCGTCGATCAGGCCCTGGCGCGTGGCGGGCTCAGGCAGGCCGATCCGGACCAGTTCGGCGCCGCGGCGGTCCTTGAGCCAGGCCATGGCGCTCTGCATGGAGTCGTAGTCCAGGTCGGCGATCAACACCTGGTCGCCGGCGCTCAGCCGGTTGTAGCCGCCGATCAGGGCCTGCAGGGCCTCGGTGGCGCCGCGGGTGAAGGCGATCTCCTCGGGCGCCACGCCCAGATTGGCCGCAACCCGCGCCCGCACCCGGGCCAGGTCGGCGCCATATTCCCGGCGCGAATAGTAGGAGTTGCGGCGATTGACCATCGCCTGGTGACGCTCATAGGCCGCCAGCACCGGCCGGGCCATGACGCCCCAGTTGCCGTTCTCGAGCTGGATCACTTCGGAGGTGAGATCGTACTGGGCGGCGATCGCCGCCCAGTACGTCTCGTCGGCGGCCAGGGCGATCCCCCCCGCGGCAGGCGTCGCCGCCACGGCCCCTGAGCCGGCGCCCAGGGCCAGGCCGGCGGCGACGACGCCGCGTCGGGTGAGGTTCGTCATGGCCGGCTTCCCTTAGAAGGTGGTGTCGAGGCGCAGGTAGTACATCGCGCCATTAGTGTCGTAGGGCGAGTTGCGCGAGTAGATGAGCCCGCGGCTGGCCTGGAACACCGCCTCGTCCGGATAGGTGTCGAAGATGTTCTCCGCCCCCACCCGGATCGAGATCCGCTCGGTGGGGCTGTAGCTCACCGCCAGATCGACGAAGGTCACCGCCCCGAAGGTCTGGAAGATGTCGCCGGTGGAGTTGCCGGTGGAGTCCGTCCACGACCCGTAGTAGCGCGCGCGTCCCGTCACCTCGAAGGCGCCGAACCCGTAGGTCGCCGAAGCGGTGGCGTTGTGCTGCGGGGTCCGCTCTTCGAACTGGCGCTTCTGGGTGGCGTTGGTGGCGATGGCGCCGTCCGTGACCTCAGTCTCATTGTAGTTGTAGGCGCCGGTCAGGTTCAGGCGGCCAGGCCCCAGGTCGCGGTCATAGGCGCCCACCACATCGACGCCGCGGGTGCGGGTGTCGAAGTCGTTGGTGAACCAGTTGACCCGGGTGAAGGCCGAGGCGCCGGGGACGCCGGCGGCCACCAGCTGGGCGCGGATGGCCGGCGTCACGGTCACCGAGGCCGAGCTGGAGAAGCGGTCGGACACGTCGATCTGATAGGCGTCGATGGAGCCCGTGAAGCCATAGTCGGTGCGCCAGGTCAGGCCCCCCGCCAGGGTTTCGGACTCTTCCGGCGCCAGGGGCTCGGCGCCCAGGAAGGCGGCCACCAGATTGGTCGGCGACAGGCGGCCCGAGGTGAACAGCTGCAGGGTGACGGTGTCGAGCCCCTGCGAGGTGCTGGTGGAGTTGAGCTGGCCCGGCGTCGGCGCGCGGAAGCCGGTGGACCAGGAGCCGCGCAGGGCCAGGTTGTCGGTCAGGGCGACGCGGCTGGCGAGCTTGCCGTTCACCGTGTCACCGAACTCCGAGAAGTCCTCGTAGCGCAGGGCGCCGCCCAGGCTCCACTGCTCGGTCAGCTGGGCCTCGACGTCCACATAGGCTGCATAGCTCTCCTGCTCCCATTCCCCAGCCTGGATGTCGCTGAAGCCCGGGAAGCCGTTGGCGCCCGGCGCCAGGCCGGTGGCCGCCCCCGGTCCCACCGCATAGGAGGCCGGATCGCCGGCGTTGATCCCATAGGTCTCGACCCGCCGCTCGGCGCCGAAGGCGATGTTCACCGGCTCGGCCAGGGCGCCGAGGTCCAGGCGATAGACCCCGTCGGCGTTCAGGTTGAATTCTTCCTGCACCAGTTCGCCCAGGTCGAAGCTGGTCGGGCTGTTCGGCCCCAGGGAGGCGTTGATCGTATTGTCGAGGAAGAAGGCGCTGACGTTGCGCCCATAGGAGGCGCTGATGTCCCAGCTGATGATCCCGCCGTCCTGACGCAGGCCCAGCACCGTCTGGTAGTCCTCGCCCTCGACCCCTTCGACGGGGGTGAAGCCGGCCGGATAGATGGTTTTCAGATCAAAGCCCGGAAAGGCGCTGGAGCGGCCATAGATGCCCGGATTGCTGGCCGGATTGCGCCAGTTGATGTCGTTCACGCCTTCGGTGCGGGTGAAGGTGGCGAAGCCATACAGCTCGCCGAGGCTGGCCACCGGCACGGCGCCGTCCAGGGCCAGGCTCTGGGTCTCCAGGTCGGGATTGCCCCAGCGCTGGACGGGGTCGGGCAGGGTCAGGCCGGGATTGGCCGCCTGGAAGTCGATGGCGTCCTGGCGCTGGCGCGAGCGCGACGTGGCCTTGGCGTCGGACCATTCGGCGGTCAGGGCCAGATGGCCGTCCTGCGCCAGGTCGATCCCGGCGCGCACCCCGGCGCGATAGGTTTCGCCGTCGCCTTCCGCATACTGGCCGGCCTGGGCGAAGGCCCGCATGCCCGGCTCGTCATTGAGGATGACATTGATCACGCCGGCGATGGCGTCGGAGCCATACTGGGCCGAGGCGCCGTCCCGCAGGACCTCGATCCGCTTCACCGCAAAGGACGGGATCTGGGCCAGGTCGGCCGCCTGGGCGCCCCGGGAGCCCAGAAAGGCCGAGCGGTGGAAGCGCTTGCCGTTCACCAGCACCAGGGTCTGGTCGGGCGAGAGATTGCGCAGGGTGGCGGGGCGCACGAACTGCAGACCGTCGGAGGTCGGCAGGCGCTGGACGATAAAGGACGGAATCTGCTGGGCCAGGTTCTCGCCGAGCTGGGCGGTGGCCGAGGCCTGGATGGTCTTTTCCGACAGGACGTCGACGGGCGCGAGCGTGGTGAATTGGGTGCGGCCCACCTCGCGGGTGCCGGTGACGATGACCTCGTCGACGGTGGCGGCGTCGTCGGCCCAGGCCTGGCCGCCCAGGGCGCCGATAGCCATGGTGATCGCGACAGTCGCGTACAGTCTGCGTTTCAGACCCAGATGATGCATTTTTTATCCCCGATTCCAGGTCGAGCTCTCTCGACGGCGCCGCTCTGGACCCGGGGAATGACAAGCCCGCGACGGGGCGATGAAGTTTTGTGGAGTCAGCGTAACGGAAACCGGCGAACCTGTTTCCGTGATGTCTAGAGCGCGGCCTCGACCGCCTCGACAACCTCCGGATCGGTCGGCTCGGTGCGCGGGCCAAAGGCGCGGATCAGGCGGCCGTCCTTGCCCACCAGGATCTTGTGGAAGTTCCAGGCCGGATCGGCGGACTCGCCCAGCTCGGCCTTGGCCCATTGATAGAAGGGATGGGCGGTTTCACCCTTCACGTCCGTCTTGGCCGTCAGGGGAAAGTCGACGCCGAAGGTGGTGGCGCAGAACTCGGCGATCTCGGCCTCGGTCCCCGGCTCCTGGCCGGCGAACTGGTTCGACGGCACCCCCAGCACCACCAGCCCCCTGTCGCGATAGTCGCCATAGAGCTTTTCCAGCCCCTCATACTGCGGCGTCAGGCCGCACTTGGAGGCGGTGTTGACCACCAGCACCACCTTGTCCCTGAAGGTGGTCAGGGGAAGCACGCCCCCGTCGATGGCTTGGAACGAGAAGTCGTAGGCGTCGGCCATCTGGGCTCTCCCTGGGTTTGCGCCGAGCCTAGGCGAGGTCGCCCATCAGCGGAAGTCAGGCTTGCAGGAAGACCGTGGGGATCAACAGAAAGCCGATGATCACCAGGATCAGGGCGGGCCATCGCCAGACCCCCATGCCCGCCCAGCTCACCGCCAGGGCCGGTCCCCAGCGCCGCTCCCGGCGTTCGGCGCGGATCAGCCGCAGGGCGTAGATGGCCACCCCCGACACCGACAGTCCGGTGAGCGTCAGGCCGAAAAGGAACCAGACGACCTTGGTGGTCAGCCCGCCCCAGGTTCCAAAGTGCAGGGGATCAGCGGCTTCCGAGATCCGCTGATGCAGGTTCAGGTCCCGTCCGTCGGTGGTCAGGCGAACCTCGCCGGTATCGGCCTGCGTCCAGATGGCGTTGGCCCGGGCGCGCACCAGAATCGCCTCGTCCTGCCCGTGCAGGATGAATGCGCCGGACTTGGCGGTGGGGAACAGAATCCGTTCGATCCTCAGGTCGGGATTGGCGATCTCTGCGGCGCTCAGGGTTTGCGGCAGACGCCGGGCCAGTCCGACCATGTCCTGGCGGCTCGCCTCCACCTCGGCCGACGGCAGGTTCGGCGCCCGGAACGCCGTCTGCTCGGCCAGGTACCAGAAGGCGGTGAGGATCATCAGCAGGACGAACCACAGGCTCCATAGTCCCGCCAGCCGATGGAAGTCCCCCAGGGCGGTGCGCAGATCGGTGAGACGGACGGGCTTCAGAAAGCCCCGCCACCATTTCTTGTAGACAACGAAGGATGTGACGAGGCTGATCGCCAGCAAAAAGGACAGGGCTGAGACGATCGGGACGCCGATCGCCACCGGCATCATCAGGTGGCGATGCATGTTGCGCAGGATGCGCTGGGCGCTGACCCAATGGCCTTTTCCCTGAAAGGCCCCGGTCGTCGGGTGGGCATAGACGAAGGAGAGGCCCCCGTCGGGGGCCTCCAGGATCGCGACGGCGGCGAACCACGGATCTGTCGGGCCCTCCAGGCTGACGACCCGCCCCTCCCCGGCCTGGACCGCCGCTGTCTCCGCCACCGCCGCCCAATTGACCTCAGCCGAGGCCGTGGCGGGATCGACCCGCAGGGCCGGCCGCAGCAGCCAGTCGATTTCGTGGCTCAGGGTCGCCAGGGTTCCCGTGAGCAGGATGAAGCTCAGGAGGATGGAGAACTTCAGCCCGGCCCACTGGTGGACTTCCCACCAGACCCTGGAGACCTTCTTGCGGGGGCGCGGCCTCGCGAGAGTCCTGCCTTCGTCGACGGCTACCACGCCCGGGACAGCTCTAAAAAGACGGACCTAGGGGCGCCGGGGAAGTGGCCGGTGCGGTCGGTGAAGCCGGACGCCGCATAGACCTCGTCGGTCAGGTTGTCGATCCGCAGCAGGGTCCGCCAGGGGCCGCGGGTGTAGATGATCGAGGCGTCAAAGACGAGATAGGGGCGCACCTTCTGATTGGAGAGCGAGCGACGGACATCGACATAGTCGCCGCCCAGGGCGACGGCGAGGCCCAGATCCGGGAACTGGTACCGGGTCCAGAAGCCGACCGTGTGCTCCGGGGCGTTGGCGAAGCGGTCGCCGACGCTGTTGGTCAGAGCCGTGCGCCCGTTGTCGGCGGTGATGCGGGTGTCGTTATAGGCGTAGGAGGCCGTCACCACCCAGTCGGGCGTGACATCGGCGGCCACATCGACCTCCAGGCCTTTGCTCGTGACCTCGCCGAAGGCCAGAAGGTCGTTTTCGCCGTCGCCCCCGACGTCGCCCCGGGGGTCGGCCTGCAGGATGTTCGTCCGGGTGATGTGATAGATCGCCGTCCCGCCTTGCACGCGGCCGCCCATCAGTTCGGCCTTCAGCCCGCCCTCAAACATCTCACCCTCGGTGGGTTCGAAGGGTCCGGCGGCCAGCGGCGTCTGGTTGGCGGCGCCCTGGGGCTCGAAGCTCTGCGCCCATTGGCCATAGACGGAGACGTCAGGACGGACCCGATAAACTAGGCCCGTGCGCCAGGTCAGGGCGTCATCCTCGAAGCCCGCGGCGCCGGAGACATCCTCGAAGCTGTCATAGCGGGCGCCCACTGTCCCGATGAGGTTTCCGAACGTCGCCTCATACAGCACATAGCCCCCTGCCCGGTCCGATTCCGTCAGCGAGAGGCTGTAGGCCGACAGCGGATAGTTGCTGACCTGGGTGACGCCATAGATGGGGTTGAACAGGCTGAGCGGCGTCGGCGCGTTGGCGCTCGCCACATAGGTTCCATTGGCCCCCCGGCTCTGGAACTCAAGGTCGTTGGTGAACCAGTCCGCGCCGGCCAGCAGGCGGCTCTCCACCCCGGCCAGGTCGAAGGCCCAGATCAGATTGGCCCCCGCTGACCAGTTCGACTGGTCACGGATCTGGTCGCGGTACTGGCGTCGCGACGTGTCCAGCACCCCGTCCCCGTCGGTGTCGGCCAGACCGAAGGGCTCGTGGTACTTCTGGGTCTCCAGGCCCTCGGTGTAGCGGAGCGCGGCGTTGAGGGTCAGGGAGTCGCTGACCTGCGCCGCCCAGCTCGCCTGCACGACGCTGGCTTCCAGCCGCAGGAAGTCGTCCGGCTCGTTGTGGTTCCAGCGGCGGTCGGTGAGGAAGTTTCCCAGATTGTCGGTCGGCACGCCCCGCAGACGGTTCCCGGGCAGGTTCTGATCATAATAGGTGGCCTGGAGGTTCAGCTCGCCCACCGGCAGGTCGAACTTCAATCCCCCATCCAGGATCAGGATTTCGGAGCGGGCGTTCACCCGCGGCGTATTCTGCTCCTCATAGAAGGCGCCCAGGCGCCCGGCGACGCCCTCGACCGGCAAGGCGCCATTGATCTCGGCGGACGCCCCATAGCGGGCCTCTGTCCCGACAACCGCGGCCACCTTGGCTGAGAAGGGATTCTCGGCCTTCTTGGTCACATAGTTGAACAGCCCGCCCGGCGCGCCGGGGCCGTAGAGCATGCCGGCGGGGCCTTTCAGGAACTCCACCCGTTCCACATTGAACAGCTGGGGCACCGAGAAGCCCGCATAGGGGTCGCCGCGCAGGCCGTCGAAGAAGATCTCCTCCTGACGGAAGCCACGGGCCGTGACGCCGGCATAGGAAAAGAAGCTGACGCCGGAAATGCTGCGATACAGGTCCTGGGCGTCGCGGGCGCCCTGGTCTGCGATCAGTTCGGCGTTGATGACCTGGATCGCCTGACTGGACCTAAGCGGCGGCGTGGGCAGGCGACCGGCCTGCGCCTCCTGGCTCCGGTAGAGCTGCTGGGCCCGCCCCGTCACCACAACCTCGCTCACCTCGGCGTCCTGCGCCTGAACGCCGGAAGCCAGGGCGGCGAAGGCCGCCGAAATCATCAGAACGCGCCGCATAACATCCCCCGGGGCGGTCACAATATGCGACCGCTTCGCAGTCGCATTGCTGCCTCAATGATGGGGGCGCTGGCAAGTCAATTGTTGCGATTGCGTCTCATCTTGACACCATCAGGCGGTCAGGCCGGCGAAAGCCCCTGTTCGACCGCCAGGGCCAAATCCAGAGCGCGGATCGCCTCGTCCGCCGTCACCACGGGGCGCGGCGCCTCACCCCGGACGGCGGCGAGGAAGGCCTCGATGCTGGCGCCCAGGGTGTCCTTGGCCGCCGGGGTCTCGGCGAAGTCGGGGTTCAGCGGGAACCCGGTGGTGTTGCGGAACTCCCGGGTCAGGAAGTCGATCTCCAGTTCGCCGGTGGGATAGACCAGCTTCATGGTCCGCTTGCGGGCCTCCGCCGCCCGGGAGACGTCGAAGACCGCGGTGAAGCCGTCGTCGAAGGTCACTTCGCTGCGGGCGAGATCCCAGGACTCGCTGTGCAGGATCGCCCCCTCCCCCTCGGCGGTCACCGGCGCGGCCTTGGACAGCCCCAGCGCAACATCCAGGTCGCGGATCATCAGGTCCAGCACCACCGAGCCGTCCCGGCCCCGTTCCGAGGGCGTGCCGTGCCGCACCGCCTCCAGCCGCAGGGGCTGGGCGGGGATGTCGAACAGGCCCATCACCTGGAACAGCACCCGCTCCTGGTGGCCGCAGGCGACCACCAGATTGCGGCGGGCGGCCTCGGCGGCCATGGCCTCGGCCTTGGCGACATCGATCCCGATCGGCTTTTCCACATAGACGGGCTTGCCGGCCTTGATCGCCGCCAGGGCCTGTTCGGTGTGCCAGGGGGCGGGCGAGGCCACCGTCACCACATCGACGGCCTCGAGAAAGGCGTCCAGCTCGGTGAAGGCGCGGCCACCCAGGGGCATGGCCAGGGCCGCCCCCCGCTCCGGATGCGGGTCGAGCACGGCGGCCAGGGCGACGCCGGGCAGGCGGGCGTATTGCCGGGCGTGATAGGTCCCGAAGACGCCGGCGCCGATGACGCCGCCTCGCAGGGTCTCGCTCATATCAACTCCCGGCATTGCATAGCCGGCCGCCTACCATGATCCGCAAGGCGGACGCCACAGTCGGGGCGGCGCGCCGGGAATCTAGGCTTAGCGCGCAGAGAGTTCCGTCAGCACCGGCATGGGCTCGGCGGCCTGATACTTGAACGCCACGCGCGAGCCGGGCTCCAGGGGCGCCTCGGCCAGGACGGTGGCATAGGCACGGAATTCGGTCCGACCGGCCGGAAGGCCGCCCTCCACCGCCTCATGATCGATCGCCGCGGTCCGCCCTTCGAGGGAGGACAGCACGCCGACGCCGCTGAGTTCCGGCCCCGTCGGGACGGCCTCGACCTCAGCGCCCGGGGCGGCTGCGGTGTTGGCGGTGTCGGACGACTGGCCGCAGGCGGCCAGCGCCAGGGTGGCGGCCAGGGCGGCGAACAGGACTGCTCTCATCGGGGAATCTCCGGAACCGAACGAAGGCGCACCATAGCCATCTTGTGTGTCTTGTGAACGACCACGCCATTGGCCGGTCCCGGCGGAAGGTCTACAAGCAGGAAAGTTCCCCTCCCCCACCCGCCGGAGCTATGCCGTGTCGCGCCTCTTCAGCGCCTACCTCATTGTCGACTGGAGCGCGGCGGCCAAGCCGGGCACGGGGACCGACTCCGTCTGGATCGGCGTGCTCAAGCGCGACGTGCGCTTTCGCATGTCGTTCGAGTCCCACAATCCGTCCACGCGCGGCGAGGCCGAGAAGCTGCTGGGGACGATCCTTGATGATCTGAAGAAGCGGGGCGAGCGCGCCCTGGTCGGCTTCGACTTTCCCTTGGGATTCCCCCGGGGGTTTGCGGCCGGCCTGAACCTGGCCGGCGATCCGCCGTGGCCGGCGGTCTGGACCCAGATCGACAAGATGGTCAAGGACAAGGCCGACAACACCAACAACCGCTTCGGCGTCGGCTCGGAGCTGAACCGGCGGCTGACCGGCGGCCCCTTCCCCTTCTGGGGCTGCCCGCCCAAGGACGCGCTCACCACCCTGCAGCCCAAGCGCACCCGGGCCCACGGTCCGGACGACCTGCCGGAGTTCCGCCACGCCGACGTGGCCGCCAAGGGCGCGGCGTCGATCTGGAAGCTCTATTACAACGGCTCGGTGGGCGGGCAGGCCCTGCTGGGCATTCCGGCGGTAAAGCGTCTGAAGGCCGCCCGTGGTGACGCCGTGCGCCTCTGGCCGTTCGAGACCGGCTTCAAGGCCCTGACCGCGGCCGACCTCGAGGGGGTCGAGGCGGTGGTGGCCGAGATCTATCCCTCCCTGCTGAACATCAAGGCCCCGCCCGGCGAGGTGAAGGACCTGGTGCAGGTGCGCGAGACGGCCGAGCATTTCGCCCGCCTGGACGAGGCCGGCAAGCTGGCCGAGCTGTTCGCCGCCCCGCCCGGGGTGGACGAGGCCGTGCTGGCCGACGCCGAGCGCGAAGAAGGCTGGATCCTCGGCGCCGGCCGCTGATCGTCTAAAGCGGCCGGAGCGACAATCGCCAGAACCGCCAGCTCAGCAGGCCGGCCGAGATCAGGCTGGCGATGATGACGGCCCAGACCAGACCGGTCACCCCCATGCCCATGGGCAGGGCCAGCCACCAGGCCAGCGGCATCATGATCAGGATGTAGCTGGTGAGGTGGGTGAAGGTGGGCAGCCAGACGTCGCCGCGCGCCCGCAGGGCCTGGGCGATCACCACCTGCAGGCCGTCGGTGAGCAGGAAGAGGCAGGAGAGCGCCAGGGCGCCGGCGGCGACGGCGATCACCTGGGGCTCGGTGGTGTAGGCCGCGGCGATCCAGGGGGCGGCGGGCCAGACGACTAGCGAGACCAGCACCCCGAACAGGGCGGTGACGCCAAAGCCGATCAGGCCGGCGCGGACGACTCCGTCCCGCTCCCGGGCGCCATAGGCGCTGCTGACCAGGACCGCGGTGGCGGCGGCCAGGCCCAGGGGAACCATGAAGACGAGAGAGATCACGTTCAGCACGACGGTCCAGGCGGCCAGGGCCAGCACGCCGATCCAGCCGGCCACGACGTTCAGCGAAGCGAAGGCCGCCACCTCGAAGAAGTTCGACGCGCCGGCCCCGTAGCCGATCTTGCGCTGTTCGGCCTCGGCCAGTCGGTCACGGGCCGGCCTGGCGAACACGCCCAGGGCGCGGGCGTCGCGCATCAGGGCGATATAGACCAGGAGGCCGATCATCAGGAAGGCGCGCGCGCCGAACGTCGCCCAGGCCGCCCCCGTGGCGCCCAGGGCCGGCAGGCCAAGGCCGCCGGGCACCAGCAGCAGCAGGAAGGCCAGGTTGACGGCGTTGGCCGCCCACATCAGCAGCATGGCCGGGACCGGCCGCGACAGCCCCTCCAGCCAGAAGCTGGCGGCGCAGGAGATCACATAGGTCGGCAGGGACAGGGCGAAGACGATCACCGGCCAGGCCGCGCCTGAAGCCAGGGTCGGCTCAAGGCCCAGGTGGGCCAGGCCGAGCGGCCCCAGACCGGCCAGGACCACCATGCTGACCAGGCCGATCCACAGCCCATAGACGAGGCCGCGACGCAGGACCGCGCCGCTTTCGTTGGGTCGGCCCTCCCCCACGGCGCGGGCGGTCATCACCTGGACGCCGGTGAGCAGGCCGATGGCCATGGTGAGAACGACCGAGGTCGGCGCCCAGGCCATGGCGTGAAACCCCAGATGCTCGGCGGAGTAGCGGCCGACCACGATGGCGTCCATCAGGCCCATGGTCATGATGCCCAGGCGGGCGAGCACCACCGGCCCCGACAGCTTCAGGAGCTGGGCGAGGTCGAAGCGCACGGGGCTGAGGCGCGCCGCCATGGCGGGCGCAGAAGGGGCCGCAGGTCCGGCCATGGTGGTCACCAGATGTCAAAGAGGCGCGGAAGGTGGGCGTCGCGTCAGCCCGTGGCAAGGCCGCCGCGGCCACCCCCCGAAATGCCGCCCAGGGGGTTGCCCCGGGGCCACAGCCCCGGAACGGTTCAGACCGCCGCGCGGCGGGCCATGTCCACCCGGTCTTCCTTGAGCTTCTCGGCCACCAGGAAGGCCAGTTCCAAGGCTTGCTCACCATTGAGGCGGGGGTCGCAATGGGTGTGGTAGCGGTCGGCCAGGTCGCCCTCGGTCAGGGCGCGGGCCCCGCCCAGGCATTCGGTGACGTTCTGGCCGGTCATCTCCAGGTGCACGCCGCCGGGGTGCACGCCCTCGGCCTTGGCGATCTCCACGAAGGACTTCACCTCCGACAGGATGCGGTCGAAGGGCCGCGTCTTGTAGCCGTTGGCCGCGGTCAGGGTATTGCCGTGCATGGGATCGATGGCCCAGACGACATTGCGGCCGCCGGCCTTGGTGGCCTGCATCAGGCGCGGCAGGCGATCAGCGATCTTGTCGTGGCCAAACCGGCCATAGAGGGTCAGGCGGCCGGCCTCATTGGCCGGGCTCAGCGCATCGATCAGGCGCAGCAGCTCGTCCGGCTCCAGGGTCGGGCCGACCTTGACGCCGATGGGGTTCTTCACCCCGCGGCAGAACTCCACATGGGCGCCGTCGAGCTGGCGGGTCCGCTCGCCGATCCACAGCAGGTGGGCCGAGGTGTCGTACCAGTCGCCCGAGGTGGAATCGACGCGGGTCATGGCCTCCTCGAAGCCCAGCAGCAGGGCCTCGTGGCAGGTGAAGAACTCCACCCGGTGCAGGTCGGGATGGCTGTCGGGGGTCACCCCGATGGCGGCCATGAAGGTCAGGGCTTCGCTGATCTTCTCCGACAGCTCGCGATAGCGGGCGCCCTGCGGGCTGTCATTGACGAAGCCGAGCGTCCAGCGGTGGATGTTGTAGAGGTCGGCATAGCCGCCGCCGGCGAAGGCCCGCAGCAGGTTCAGCGTCGAGGACGACTGGGCGTAGGCCTTCAGCAGGCGCTCCGGGTCGGGCCGCCGCGCCTCCGGCGTGAATTCCATGCCGTTGATATTGTCGCCGCGATAGGAGGGCAGCTCCACATCGCCGATCTTCTCTACGGCTGAGGAGCGCGGCTTGGCGAACTGGCCGGCCATGCGGCCCACCTTCACCACCGGCTTGCCGCCGGCGAAGGTGAGCACCACCGCCATCTGCAGGATCAGGCGGGAGGTGTGGCGGATGTTGTCGGCGTGGAAGTCCTTGAAGCTCTCGGCGCAGCCGCGGCCCTGCAGCAGGAAGGCCCGGCCCTCGGCCACGTCCCCCAGCAGGGACTTCAGCCGCCGGGCCTCGCCGGCGAACACCAGGGGCGGCATGCCCCGCAGGGTCTGCTCGACCTGAGTCACCGCCGCGGCGTCCGGATAGTCTTCCGGGATGTGCTTGGCGGGCTTTGCGCGCCAGGAGGATGGCTTCCAGGTCTCGCTCATCGGTCTGCAACTCCGCATCGCCAGCTTGGCGAAGCCAGGGCGGGCAAGGTCCCGCAAGGAATGAAAGACGCGCCTTCTACTCCGATATGGGGCGCGAGGTCGATGCTCTGCGCGCCGCCGGCGCCATCGCAGTCTTCGGGGCCCGCGCCGGCAGCCGCTGGGCGGCGGCGGTGGCGACCACGGCCAGGGCGCCCAGGGCCAGCCACCACTCCTGCCACACGCCGAAGCTGACTGCGGCGAAGGTCAGGTAGCTGACCGCCGCCGCCGCGCCGGCCGCCGCGCCCAGGTCGCCCTGCGCGCGCTCCAGGCGGTGGAAGATGGCGACCCAGAAGACGGTGGCCGCCGCCGCCCCGATCACCCCCAGCTCCAGCCAGATCTGCAGCGCCGCGTCGCGGGGGTGCAGGCGGATGCCGGGGCCGAACATGCGGCTGGCGTCCAGGCCCCAGCCGCGCAGAGGCTTGTCGCCGATCCAGTCGAGCGCATAGCTCCAATAGTCCATGCGCATGCTCCAGGAGAGGCTGACCATCTCCTGAACCTGGCCATAGACGCCCTGGGCGCGAAGTCCCCAGATCACCAGGGGCGTGGCCAGGAAGAAGACCGCCACGCCAGCGGCCAATATGCGGGGCGCCAGCTTCGGCCAGCGATAGACCGCAAGCCCCGCGGCGCCCGCTGCGGCCAGGGCGATGATCGGCGCGTCGGCCTCAAGGCCCGCGGCGCCGGCGACGACGCCCGCCGCCATCAGCACAGCCAGCTGCCACCAGCCGACCCGCACCGCCACCAGCGCCGCCGGCGCCCAGAGCACGGCCAGGACGAAGACGCCCTGGGCCACATTGCGGACGGCGAGGTCCGGGCGGATCGGATCGCCGATCGCCTCGCGAACCGCCTGATAGAGGGCCGCGCCGGTCACCGCCTCGACGATGATCAGCGCCGCCAGGGCCGAAACCCCCGCCATCAGAATGACCATCGCCCGGCCCAGCCCCTGCGGCGTGGCCCGGCGCACCGCGCTGTAGGCCGCCCAATAGAGCAGCCCCTGGCAGATGAGCTTGACGGCGTTGGAACTCCAGAGGGGATCGGGCTTGTAGGGGCTCCACAGCATCGACCCGCACGCCCAGATCACCAGGACCAGCAGGGCCAGGGCCGCGGGACGGTCGGCCTCGATCACCTGAAAGGCTGGCAGGCACAGCAGGCCCACGATGCTGAGCAGCACGGCGAAACCCAGGGGACCCAGCCAGCCCAGCAGGCCGGTCATCACCCCGGCGAAGGCCAGCACCCAGCCGCACCAACGGGCGAAGCCCGGTCCGTTGATCCAGCCGGACGCCGTCACGCCACCGCGCCCAGGTCCTGCGGCAGGTATTTCTCGCGCATGGTCACCAGCTCTTCGGCCAGGGTGGGATGGACGGCGCAGGTGGAATCCCACTGGGCCTTGGTGGCCCCCATCTTCAGGGCGATGGCGGCCATCTGGATGATTTCCGGCGCATCGGCGGCGACAACATGGCAGCCGAGAATTTTCTGGCTCGCCTGGTCCACCACCAGCTTGATCAGGGCGCGCTCGTCCCCGCCGGCGAAGGCGTGCTTCATGGCGCGGAAGCGCGAGAGATAGATGTCGACCTTGCCGTGGGCGTGGCGGGCCTCGGCCTCGGTCATCCCCACCGAGCCGATCGCCGGCTGGGAGAACACCGCCGAGGCGACCATCTCATGATCGAAGGTGGTCGGGTTATCGTAGAATTCGGTCTGGGCGAAGGCCGCGCCTTCGCGGATCGCCACCGGGGTCAGGTTGATCCGGTCGGTGACGTCGCCCACCGCCCAGATGTTTTCCACATTGGTCCTGGAATACTCATCGACGATCACCGCGCCGTCCTTCAGGGCGACGCCGGCGTTCTCCAGGCCCAGCCCCTCCACATAGGGCGCGCGGCCCAGGGCGAAGAGCACCTGGTCGGACTCCAGGGTCGCGCCGCTGGTCAGATGGCTGACCAGCCCGGCCTCGGTCTTTTCGACGCTCTCGTGCTGGCAGCCCAGCAGGACGTCGATCCCCTTCTTTTCCAGCTCATCGGCCAGATGGGCGCGCACATGGTCGTCGAAGCCCCGCAGGATGTTCGGGCCTCGATGCACCAGCGTCACATCCACGCCCAGACCTTTGAAGATGCAGGCGAATTCGACGGCGATATAACCTCCGCCGGCGATCACGATCCGCTTGGGCAGGGTTTCAAGCTGGAAGGCCTCGTCAGAGGTCAGCACGTGCTCGATCCCCGGCATGTCCTGCGGGACCCAGGGCCGGCCGCCGGTGGCGATCAGGATCTTGTCGGCGGTGACGGTCTTGTCCTTGCCCACCAGTTCGATCGTGTGGGCGTCGATCAGCCTGGCCTTGGCGTGGGCGAGCTCGGCGCCGGCGTTCTGCAGGTTGGTGACATAGATCCCGGACAAACGTCCGATTTCCTTGTCCTTTTCGGCCAGGAAGGTCGGCCAGTCGAAGCTGGTTTCGCCGACGGTCCAGCCATAGGCCCGAGCCAGCTTGAAATGGCTGGCGAACTCCGAGGCATAGACCATGAACTTCTTGGGCACGCAGCCGCGGATCACACAGGTGCCGCCGACGCGGTGCTCCTCGGCCACGGCGACGCGGGCGCCGCTGAGGGCGGCCAGGCGCGCGGCCCGCACCCCGCCCGAGCCGGCGCCGATGACGAACAGATCGTAGTCGTACTGGGTCACGGAGGTGACGCTCCTTACGGTTCGACGGTGACGACGCCCTCGGGCGTCCCCACCAGGGCCATGTCGGCCAGGTCGAGGAA
>CAZERE010000016.1:0-15524 GCA_964515365.1 uncultured Phenylobacterium sp.
GACCTGGACGAGCTGCTGGTGAAGGCGGGCTATGACCCGACCCGGATGGTGAAGACCGGCGAGGCCTTCTATTCGTCCCTGGGCCTGGCGCCTCTGCCCCAGACCTTCTGGGAGCGGTCGATGATCACGAGGCCGGAGGACCGCGAGGTGGTGTGCCACGCCTCGGCCTGGAACCTGGATGGCAAGGACGACATCCGGATCAAGATGTGCACCCGGGTGAATGGCGAGGACTTCTTCACCGTTCACCATGAGCTGGGCCACAACTATTACCAGCGGGCCTATGCCGATCAGCCCTATCTGTTCAAGGGCGGGGCCAATGACGGCTTCCACGAGGCGATCGGCGACTTCGCCGCGCTCTCCTCCCTGACGCCGACCTATCTGCAGCAGATCGGCCTGTTGGAGACGGCGCCGGGCGAGGCGGAGGATATTCCGTTCCTGCTCAAGACCGCCCTGGACAAGATCGCCTTCCTGCCGTTCGGCCTGATGGTCGACAAGTGGCGCTGGCAGGTGTTCTCGGGCGAGGTCACCCCGGAAACCTACAACGAGGCCTGGTGGGCGCTGCGGACCCAGTACCAGGGGATCACCCCGCCCGGCCCGCGGCCAGCCGACGCCTTCGATCCCGGCGCCAAGTATCACATCCCCGGAAACACGCCGTACATGCGCTACTTCCTGGCCCACATCTATCAGTTCCAGTTCCACCAGGCCGCCTGCGCCCAGGCCGGCTGGCAGGGGCCGCTGCACCGCTGCTCGGTCTACGATCAGGCCGAGATGGGCGCCAAGTTCAACGCCATGATGGAGATGGGGCAGTCCAGGCCCTGGCCGGACGCGCTGGAGGCCTTCACCGGCCAGCGCCAGACCGACGCCAGCGCGGTGGCGGCCTATTTCGCGCCGCTGAACACCTGGCTCACCGAACAGAACCAGGATGAACAGTGCGGCTGGTGAGGACGCCTTCGCCCACCCTCTGACGCCGTCCGCCGCCCAGGTCGCAAGGCCTGGGCGGTCGTCTTTCGTTTACCGTCTTCTGCGGGGGGTTCGTTTACCCTGACGCCGCATCATGCCTGCTCGACACCCACTAAGAACCGAGCGGGGCGCAGACGTGCGAACCTCTATCCTTAAGGGCCTGACCGCCCGCCTGAAATCCGGCGCCCGTGACGAGAGCGGGGCTGCGGCGATCATTTTCGCCGTGGCGCTGGTGCTGCTGGCGCCCCTGACGCTCGGTGTCTTCGACCTCTATATCGCCGCCAACCAGAAGCAGAAGCTGCAGGACGCCCTGGACGCCGCAGCCCTCTATGCGGCGCGCTCCTCGGCCCAGACCCAGAAAGAGATCAACGATATCGGCCAGCGGGCGCTGCAGGCCAACCTGTCCAGCTTCCCCGGTTCGGCCCTGATCACCTCCAGCTTCGTACTCGACGGCCCCAAGGTCGTGGGATCGGCGGAGATGACCCCGATGGCCGTGGCCACGGGCTTCTTCCAGCATGGCAACGTCAAGGCCGGGGCCGAGGTCCTGCGGGCCATGGACCGGCTGGAAGTGGCCCTGGTGCTGGACAACACCGGCTCCATGTCGGGGACCAAGCTTTCGACCCTGAAGACCGCCGCCAAGGACCTGGTGGACAAGCTGGAGGCCGCCGGCTCGCGCAGCACGGCCGAAGATCCCATCCAGATCTCCCTGGTGCCGTTCTCCAGCACCGTCCGCGTGGCGGAGAATGTCAGCGTCAAGACCTACAACATCTCCACCCGGACGGGCCCGGGCATCCCCCTTTGGCTGGACAGCCGCGCCCGGGGGCATAACGAGGCCGGCGTCGATATCTTCAATGACACCGACACCGACCGCTTCGCGGTCCTGAAGTCGATGAAGGGCGGGCAGGTCTGGGGCGGCTGCGTCGAGAGCCGGCGCCAGCCGTTCGACGTGCAGGACACCGCCCCCTACGCGTCCAATGTCGACAGCTATTTCGTGCCCTACTTCGCGCCGGACGAGCCGGATGACACCTCTTCGTGGTGGTCGTGGGTGCGCTATGACAACAACTATATTCCGGACAAATCCGGCGGCGGCTTCGAGGACAAGCAAGGGAACGTCGCCAAGTATAAGGACGCCACGCCGGTCGATGGGGGGCCGAACAGGGGCTGCGATCTTGAGCCCCTCACGCGCCTGACCACCGATATGGACGATCTGAAATCGGCCATCGACGACATGAAGGCGGTGGGCAACACCAACATCCCCATGGGCCTTGTCTGGGGCTGGCACACCCTGTCGCCCAACGCGCCCTTTTCCGACGGCGTGGCCTATGGGACCAAGAACCACCGGAAGATCATCATCCTGATGACCGACGGCGACAATGTCGCCAGCACCGGAAACTATGAGAACGATTCCCTGTACAGCGGCATAGGCTACATCTGGCAGGATCTGCTCGGCATCACCTCGGGGTCCGGGGGGGCTCGGACAAATGCGATGAACGACCGCCTGCGCCTGCTCTGCCAGAACATCAAGGCCAAGGACATCGTGCTCTATACGGTGCGGGTCGAGGTGAAGACCGGCTCCAGCGAGCTCCTGAAGACCTGCGCCACCGACTCCGAAAAGTTCTTCGACGTCCAGAACGTCTCCCAGCTCGGCGCGGCCTTCGACGCCATCGCCGGCTCCATCGACAACCTGCGGCTCACCAAATAGCGGCGGAAGGCGGCCGCCGTGAGGGCGGTCGCGAGCGGCCTGTCTCGAGGGTTTGGCCCGGTCAGCCCCGGGCGGCGGACGGCTTGGCCGGCGCCGCCGGCTCCCGACGCAGTTCCGACCAGACTTCATCCACGGCGGCCAGCAGGCGTTCGGCCGTGACCGGCTTGGTCACATGGCCATCGGCGCCGGCGGCGGCCGAGGCCTGGCCGTGCTCGGGCATGGCGTTGGCCGTGAGGGTGAGGATGTGGGTGCGTCGGCGCCCTTCCGCCTGCTCGCGGCGGCGGATCTCGGCGATGGCGGTCAGGCCGTCCATGACCGGCATCTGCATGTCCATCAGCAGCAGGTCATAGGCGCCCGTGGCCCAGGCCTCCAGCGCCAGGGCGCCGTCCTCCACGCAGGTCAGGTCCACCCCGGCCGCGCCGAGGATCAGTTCGACCACCCGGCGATTGGTGGGATGGTCCTCGGCCAGCAGGACGCGCATGCCCTCCAGGGGCGGCTCATGGGCCGTCTCCGGGGCGCTGGCGTCCCACATTTCGACGCCGCCGACGCAGCGGGGCAGGTCGAGGGCCAGGGTGAAGGTGGAGCCTTGGCCATGCTGGGACTCCGCGCTCAACGCGCCGCCCATGGCCTCGGCCAGGGAGCGGGAAATGGCCAGGCCAAGCCCCGTGCCGCCAAAGCGTCGGGTGATCGAGCCGTCGGCCTGTTCGAAGCGGCTGAACAACCGCCGCCGCGTCGCCGCATCGAAGCCTATGCCGGTGTCGGCCACCTGGAACACCAGCCGCGATCCGGTTTCGCCGCGCTCGGCGCTCACGCTCAGGCGGACCCCGCCCTGGCTGGTGAACTTCACCGCATTGCCCAGCAGGTTGGACAGGATCTGACGTAGGCGTGCGGCGTCGCCCTCATAGGCGCCGCAGGCCTCCGGCGCGATCGACACCTGGAAATCGAGCCCCTTGGCCGCCGCGCTCGGGGCGAACAGGGCCGCGCAGGCGTCGACCGAGGCGGCCAGATCGAAGGGTTCAGGGCGAAGCTCCAGACGGCCGGCCTCGATCCGGGCCAGGTCCAGGATGTCGCTCAGCAGCGCCTCCAGGGTCTGGGCCGAGGTTTCGATCAGCCGGACCATCTCGGCCTGCTGCGGCGCGAGCGCCGTGCGGGCCAGGGCGCCGGCCACCCCCATCACCCCATTGAGGGGGGTGCGGATCTCGTGGCTCATATTGGCGAGGAACTCGCTCTTGGCGCGGTTGGCGGCCTCGGCCTCCTCCTTGGCCTTCACCAGTTCGAGCTCGGCATGGCGTTGCTGGTCGACGTCGCGCATGACGCCGACCACCCGCTCGATGCGGCCCTTGTCCGACTTGAAGGCCTTTGCCGCCGCGGTGGTCCAGCGCGGCTCGCCCTCGCCAGGCGGCATCAACCGATAGGTTTCGTGGAACGGGTCGCCGTCGCGAAGATGGCGCTCCCACGCCTCCATCAGGCGGGGACGGTCCTTCGGATGAACGGCGTCCCAGATGTGGCGGCTGACCTTCTCGAAGGTGGCGCCGGCGTGGATCGACCGGGCGCCGGCCGCCGTCAAGGTGCCGCGGCGATAGTCCATCTCCCACATCTGCAGCTCGCCGATCTCCAGGGCGAACTTCAGGCGTTCTTCGGAACTGCGGGCCTCTTCCAGGGCTGCGACGGAGTCGGTGATGTCCACCGACATGATCAGCAGGCCGGCGACCGCGCCGTTCGGCTCTCGCCAGGGGGCGATCTCCACCCGCAGCCAGCGGGCGCCGCCGCGCCTCTGCACCAGCACCCGATCATAGTGGGCCGGCTCACCCCGGAGGCACTGCTCATAGGCGGCCCGCCAACGGGCGGCGCCTGGATTCACCTCGTAGAGAATCTGGCCGATGGGGTCGGGAATCGCCCGTTCCTGCCGCCAGAGGGGGCTGGCCTGCACCACACGCATCTCGGTGTCGGTGAGGCACAGGGCCACCGGCGCGCTCTCCACAAAGGCGGCCATCAGGGTGTGGGCGGCGTCGACCCGCATCTGCGCCTGGGCGAGGTCGGACACCGCCTGGTGGCGGCTGCACTCCAGGGCGGCGATGGCGGCGAGGTCGCGCAGGGACTCCGCAAGGGCGAGGTCGAAGGCGCGGGGCTCCGGGCCGGCGACGACCACGGCGCCCAGCCCCATGCCGTTGGGCAGCACGATCGGCGCGCCCGCGAAGAAACGCACCCCCGGATCGCCGGCCACATAGGGATGCTGGGCCAGGGTGGAATCGAGCCTGGCGTCGGCGACCCAAAGGACATCCTGAGCCTGGGCGGCGCGACCGGCGAAGGAGGTGTCGACATCGATCTGCCGGGTGAAGTCGGCGTCCGCGCTGGCGTGCCAGGTGCGGTCGCCATCGATCAGGATCACGTCGCCCAGGCCGCCGCCCATCAGGGACCGGGCCAGCTTGCCAATCCGTTCGAAGGTGGGTTTGAGCGCCGCCAGGTCCAAGGCGCCCATGACGGCGATCCGGCGGGCCTTGGCCTGGAGAGCGGCGGGATATTCGACCATGGCCGCGTGAATCTGCCTTTTCCGTTGTCGGCCAACCTCGCTCGCGCCGGGTTAAATTTTTGTGGCCAGGCGTCAATTTCCCTGGGGTCTACAGCAGCTTGATCTCGCGCAGGCGCTGCTGAAGGTAGCCGTCGGCGGTGATCGGCTCGGGATAACGGTCGGGATGGGCCGCATCGACGCAGGTGGGCAGGGTCGAGATTTCGTAGTCCGGATTGAAATGCAGGAAGAAGGGCGTCGAATAGCGCGCCACGCCCCGGCGCTCGGGCGCAGGATTGACCACCCGGTGAGTTGTGGACGGCAGGCGATGGTTGGTCAGCCGCTGCAGCATGTCGCCGATATTGCAGACCAGGGCGCCCGGCGGCGGATTGATCGCCAGCCAGCTGCCGTCGCGGCGCAGCACCTCCAGCCCAGCCTCCTCGGCGCCCAGCAGCAGGGTGATCACATTGATGTCCTCATGGGCGGCGGCGCGGATGTGGGGGCCGTCTCCGGAGGTGGGCGGATAGTGCAGCAGGCGCAGCACGGAATTGCCGTCGTTCACCGTCGGATCGAAGAAGCCGCGGTCCAGGTCGAGATAGACCGCCAGGGCCTCCAGGACCTTCCGGCCCATGGCGTCGAGGGCGCCAAAGAGCCAAGCGACATCCCTGTGGAAATCCGGGACCTCCTCTGGCCAGACATTGGGCGGCATGACGCCGGCGTAAGGGTGCCCCGCCGGGAGGTCGCGGCCCATGTGCCAGAACTCCTTGAGGTCGTGGTGGGCCTCGCCCTTGGCGGTCTCGACGCCGAAGGGGGTGTAGCCCCGCTGACCGCCCTGGCCGACCACATAGGCGCGCTTGGCGGCTTCCGGCAGGGCGAAGAAGGCCTTGGCCGAGCCGAGGGCGGCGTCGATGCGGGCCTGGTCCAGCCGATGGTCGCTGATCACGGCGAAGCCGTAGCGGGTGAAGGACTCGCCCAGGGTCCGGGCGAAGCCCTCGAAGTCCGCCTCATAGGCTGTGAAGGAGACCGGAGCGATGGAGTCAGAATTCACAGGCGGACATCTCGCGAGAGGTTGGGCGGCGGGGAGCCTTAAATCGGCCATAACGGAACTTCGTAAGGAGGCCTAGCGTTGCCGTAGTCATAACAATTCATCGGAGACACCAGATGCGTCACCTGACCGCAGCTTCTGTGGGCCTTATCGGGGCCTTCGCCCTGGCCGCCTGTACGACGACCGATCCCTATACCGGCCAGCCGGTCCGCAACAACACCGGCACCGGCGCCCTGGCCGGCGCGCTCGGCGGGGCCGCTCTCGGCTATCTGACCAACACCAATAAGAGCTCCGAGGGCCGCAAGAACGCCCTGATCGGCGCGGGCGTCGGCGCCCTGGCCGGAGCCGCGGCCGGCAACTATATGGACCGCCAGCAGGCCGAGCTGCGCCAGCAACTGGCCGGCACCGGCGTGGACGTGATCCGTCAGGGCGACAACATCATCCTGAACATGCCCAGCGACGTGACCTTCGCCGTCGACCAGTCCGACGTGCAGGCCCGCTTCTATCCGGTGCTGGACGATGTGGCCCGCACCCTGAACGCCTATCCCCAGACCCTGGTCGACGTGATCGGCCATGCCGACTCCACCGGCGCCGACGCCTATAATCAGGCCCTGTCCGAACGCCGGGCCGGCTCGGTGGCGGGCTATCTGGTCAACCGTGGCCAGGTGATGCCCGACCGTCTCTATGTGGCCGGCCGCGGCGAGATGGAGCCCCGGGCCACCAATGCGACGCCTGAGGGCCGCGCCCAGAACCGCCGGGTGGAGATCATCCTGCGTCCCCTGACCAACGGCTGATGGCTGACGGCTAAGTCCTGTGGGCGACCCCTGGCCTCGACGCCAGGCGGTCGCCCGCGTTCCTTGCAGTTCCCAACTATTGCGCTGCGGCGTAAAAGGGAGCCATGGCAGACAAGGTTCGCAAAGACGCCGTCCAGGCCCTCGAGGGGCTCCTGTTCGACGGCATGACCATCATGGCCGGGGGCTTTGGCCTCTGTGGCATTCCTGAAAACCTGATCGCAGCGATCCGCGCCCATGGGGCGAAGGACCTGACGGTGATCTCCAACAATTGCGGGATCGACGGCTTTGGCCTCGGCGTCCTGCTGGAGAACCGCCAGATCAAGAAGATGATCAGCTCCTATGTGGGTGAGAACAAGCTGTTCGAGCAGCTCTATCTCTCCGGCGAGCTGGAGCTGGAGTTCAACCCCCAGGGCACCCTGGCCGAACGCATCCGCGCCGGCGGCGCGGGCATTCCGGCCTTCTTCACCAAGACCGGGGTCGGCACCCTGGTGGCTGAGGGCAAGGAGGTGCGCGAGTTCGACGGCGAGCTCTATGTGATGGAGCGCGGCCTGACCGCCGACCTCGCCATCATAAAGGCCGATGTGGGCGACACCGCCGGCAATCTGGTCTTCCGCAAGACCGCCCGGAATTTCAATCCCATGATGGCCACGGCCGGCGCCAAGACGGTGGTCGAGGTGGAGCGCCTGGTGGCGCCCGGCGAGCTGGACAAGGATCACATCCACACGCCCGGCATCTATGTGGACGCCATCTTCCAGGGCGCGGCCTTCGAAAAGCGCATCGAGCGGGTGACCACACGGCCGCGGGCGGTCGAGGGCGCCGGCGCCGGGGAGGAAGTCTGATGGCCTGGACAAGGGACCAGATGGCCGCCCGCGCGGCCCGCGAACTCCAGGACGGCTTCTATGTGAACCTGGGCATCGGCATTCCGACCCTGGTGGCCAACTATATTCCGGCCGGCGTCGAGGTGACCCTGCAGAGCGAGAACGGCATGCTGGGCATGGGTCCTTTTCCCTTCGAAGGGGAGGAGGACGCCGACCTGATCAACGCCGGCAAGCAGACCATCACCGAGCTCGCCTCATCCTCCTATTTCTCATCGGCCGACAGCTTCGCCATGATCCGCGGCGGCCACATCGACCTGTCCATCCTGGGCGCCATGCAGGTGGCCGCCAATGGCGACCTGGCCAACTGGATGGTGCCGGGAAAGATGGTCAAGGGCATGGGCGGGGCCATGGACCTGGTGGCCGGCGTCAAGCGCGTGGTCATCGTCATGGAGCACACCGAGAAGTCCGGCGCGCCCAAGCTGGTCAAGGCCTGCACCCTGCCGCTCACCGGCCAGTCGGTGGTGGACCTGGTGGTGACCGACCTCGCCGTCTTCGAGGTGGACCGCGGGCGCACGCCCCTGCGCCTCATCGAGCTGGCCGACGGCGTCACCCTCGATGAGGTCCGCGCCAAGACCGAGGCGTCTTTCGAGGCCGCCATTGCGTAAGGTCATCGGGGGCGTGACGGGGCGGCTTGGCCCGAAATGAAGGACGCTCGATGATGATGATGAAGACCCATACGCTCGCCGCCATGGTCCTCGCCCCCCTGGCGCTGGCCAGCGCCTCGCCGGCGCCGGCCCAGGCGCCTGCAGGGAGCGCCACGGCGGTGTTCGCCGGCGGCTGCTTCTGGTCGGTGGAGCACGAACTGGAGCAGATCCCCGGCGTGGTCGATGTGGTGGTCGGCTATGCCGGCGGCGCCAAGGCCAATCCCACCTATCAAAACCACGACGGACATCTGGAGGCGGTGCGGGTCACCTATGACCCCGCCCGCCTGAGCTACGAGCAGCTGACCTCGGGCTTCTTCCGTCGCATCGACCCCACCGATCCCAACGGCCAGATCTGCGACCAGGGGCCGTCCTATCGCACGGCGGTCTTCTATGCGACGGGCGCCGAGCGTGACGCGGCCCAGAAGGTGAAGGCTCAGGTGGCCAAGGCCCTGGGTGAGCCGGTGGCGACGCAAGTCCGGCCGGCCGCTCGGTTCTGGATGGGCGAGGCCTATCACCAGGACTTCGCCGAGAAGAATCCCGGCCGCTACCAGGCCTACAAGGTCGGCTGCGGGCGGGAGCGGGCGATCAAGGCGGTGTGGGCAGGCCGGTGACCGGATCTCTCGGCCGCGGCTGATAGTCCTCGCCGATGAACATCTCGGCCCGACGGCTGCGCTCGCCGTCCAGCCAGACATTGACGAACTCGGTCTCGCCGGTGCGGACGAAGTCGGCATTCATCTCCGGGGTGAGGTCGGGCTCCAGGCTCATGGCCAGCACCCGCCCGCCCTCCGCGGCGCCGAGGGGGTCGCTCGCCTCGGCCTGGTTCTGCGGATGGGCGGTGCGGACCCACATCCGCAGGGGCGCCGCGTCGGGGCGGGCGAAATAGTCCCGGCCATAATAGGCCGCGGCGTTGAACATGAAGCGATCGTCGACGGCGATGGCTGAGACCCGCAGATCGTGCATGGCGCGATCGGTCATGGCCTCGGTCAGCTGGGACCAGCCCTTGGCGCGCTTGAAGCCGTTGGCCATGCCGGCCTGCTCGGCCAGGTCCGGGGAGATGACGAAGGACAGGAAGAGGGCCGCCACCGCCCCCTGCGTCGCCAGGGCGGCGACGTACCAGCCCCTGGCCCGCCAGCGCAGCAGCCAGGCCGCCACCAGGATCACGCCGGTGACATAGCCGGCGGCCGTCCAGTTGGCGTTGGCCCGGCTGATCAAGGCCTGCAGCGTAACGATCAGGAAGACCGGCGCGGTGAAGCAGAGCAGCAGCAGGTCGGCCGAGGTGAGGCGCCGACGCCAGGCCATCAGCCCCGCGCCGACCACCAGCACCACGAAGGGGATCGGACCAAACACCCCGAATTGCGAGCCGATGAAGTCGAGCATCTCGCCGGGATGAAAGAGGTCGCCGGCGCTCCAGTTGGCGTTAGCGGCCGTGTGCTGAACGGTGGCGAAGCCGTGGGCGGCGTTCCAGATCAGGTTGGGCGCCAGGACCAGGAGCATGGCCCCGACAGCGGCCGCGATCGTCGGCGGCGACCAGGGGCGGCGGGCCTCCCGGTCGAGGACCAGATGAAGCGCCACCCCGATCAGGGCGTAGACCGCGGCGTACTTCGAGAGGAAGGCCAGGCCGAGCAGGGCGCCGGCCCCGGCGGCCGCGACCAAACGTCGCCGACCCTCCGTCTGCGGAAGGTAAACATAGAGGGCCAGGCCCCAGGTCAGGCAGGCCAGCAGCGGCGCGTCGGTGGCCACGACCGCCGACGAAAGCTGCACCCCAGGCATCACATGATAGAGGCCGCAGGCCGCCAGGGCGATCTGCGCCCCATAGAGCCGACGGGCCAGAACGAAGACGCCCAGCGCCGTCGCCGCCTGGAAAAGGGGGGCCGAGAGCCGCACCATCGGCTCGCTGTCGCCGCCCAGGGTGGTCGCCCAGATGCTCCAGGCGACCATGGGAGGCTTTGAATAATAACCGAAATCCAGCGTCCGGGACCAAAGCCAGTACTGCGCCTCGTCCGGATAGAGCTCGAGCGGCGTGATGAAGATGGCCGCCAGCCGGACTGCGGTCAGGGCCACCGTGATCCACAGGGCCATGCGCCAGGCGGCGAGGGCGGAGGGCGCGGCGGGATCAGGCAAGGGAGTCTCCGAGAACGGCGCGGAACGTTGCTCGCCCAAGAGGCGATGTAAAGGACCCGGCGCCTGCGGGTGTGGCGCCGCAACAACAGGTCGCCCTCGTCATAAATCCATCACCAACAAGCCCGAAAGTTGCCTGTATAGACCGCCGGACTTCGGAGCGCTTGTGCGTTCGCCCGCTCCGATTCTCGATCGAGAGGGGAATCTCACAATGACGTCTATGAAGCGGCTCGCCAGCGGCGCGGCTCTTACGGCGCTCGTCTGCGCCATGAGCAGCGCCGTCTACGCGCAGGAAACCACGGCCGCCATCCGCGGTCAGATCGTCGACACGCAGGGCGCCCCGGTGGCCGGCGCGACGGTCACCATCACCCACGTCCCGACTGGCGCCTCGAGCACCACCGTCACGGGCCTGGACGGCATCTATTCGGCGCGCGGCCTTCGGGTCGGCGGCCCCTACCGCATCGCCGCCACCGCGCCGCAGTTCGAGGCCGGCGCCTCGACCCTGCAGTCGGTCGGCGTGGGCGACGCCGCCCAGGTGGACGTCCGCCTCGGCCGCACCGGCGACGCCGAAGTGGCCGAGCTGGTCGTGACCGCCGCGGCCGGCGCCCCCAGCCAGGGTGGTCCGTCGTCGAACTTCACCGCCGCCGACATCGACTCGCTGCCCTCGATCAGCCGCGACCTGAAGGACGTGGCCCGCCTCGACCCGTTCGCGACCATCGACCCGACCAATTCCGATGCCATCTCGTTCGGCGGCGTGAACACCCGCTTCAACCAGCTGACCGTCGACGGCATCCGCCAGAACGACGACTTCGGCCTGAACAACAACGGCTATCCGACCCAGCGTTCGCCGATCTCGATCGACGCCATCGAAGCGGTCAACGTCTCCTCGGCCCCCTATAGCGTGATCAACAACGGCTTCCTCGGCGGCCAGATCAACGCGGTCACCAAGTCGGGCGGCAACACCTTCTCCGGTTCGGCCTTCTACGAGTATTCGGACAACGACCTGCGCGGCGACACCGCCAACGGCGTCGACTACAGCACGGTCTTCGAAGAAAAGACCTGGGGCGCGACCCTGGGCGGCCCGATCATCAAGGATCGCCTGTTCTTCTTCGGCGCCTATGAGAAGTTCGAAGGCCTGCTCGGCTTCGACACCGGCCCGGTGGGCTCCGGCGCTGCGGTGGTCATTCCGCGCATCAGCGCCGATGCGGTGGAGACCTTCCGCCAGGCGACCCAGTCGCTCTACGGCTACGATCCCGGCTCCTATCTGAACGGCGCCTTCCCGGTGGAAGACGAGAAGTACCTGGCCAAGCTCGACCTGGTGATCACCGACGATCACCGCGCCTCGGTGACCTACCAGCAGACCACCGGCAATTCGCTGAACGGCTCGGTCAATTCGGTCTTCGCCAACGGCAACTCGACCACCCAGCCCCGCGTCGGTCTGGCCTCGAACCAGTACGACAAGACCGAAGAGCTGATCACCTACAGCGCTCAGCTGAACTCGGACTGGACCGAGAACTTCTCCACCGAGCTGCGCTATTCCAACAAGGAAACCGACACCACCCAGATCCCGCTCAGCGGCCTTTCGGTGGGCCAGGTGGTCGTGGGCGTCGCCGACCTGCCGGGCGTCGCCGCCGGTTCGGGCACGCCGCAGATCCAGTTCGGCGCCGACACCTTCCGGCACGACAACTATCTGAACGTGCAGACCGAGACCTTCGAGGCCATCGGCCGCTACACCATGGGCGACCATGACTTCCTGTTCGGCGCCCGCACCGAGCAGAACGACATCATCAACGTCTTCGTCTCCAACTCGCTGGGCGGCTACACCTTCGCCAGCTATGCCGACTTCCTGGCCCGCCGCGCCAGCGGCTTCAGCCTGTCGGGCGGCGTCGATCCCACGGCCGGCACGGTCCCGGCGACCCTGGGCACCGCCCGCCTCGGGGCTGCGACCTTCGGCTATCGCCTGACCAGCCTCTATGGCGAAGATCGTCTGCAGATCACGCCCTATCTCGATGTGACGGCCGGCGTTCGCTACGACCGCTACTCGATGGACGATACGCCCAGCGAGAACGCGGCCTTCTTCTCGCGTCACGGCTTCAGCAACACCTCGACGCTGGACGGCAAGGACGTGGTTCTGCCGCGGGTCTCCTTCAACTGGGAGCCGCGCACGGATCTCACCATCTCGGGCGGCATCGGGCGGTTCTCGTCCACCGGCCTGAACGTCTGGGTGTCCAACGCCTACTCCAACAATGGCGTCAACCAGACCAACGCGGTCTGCCCGGCCGGCCCCTACACCAATGTCGATCTGACCAAGGCCCCGGCCGGCTGCACCTTCACGCCCGGCAACGGCAATGTGAACGCCATCGACCCGTCCCTGAAGATCCCGACCGCCTGGAAGGGCAATCTGACGGCGACCTACGAGGCCGACCTGGGCCGCTTCGGCGACAACTGGCGCTTCACGGCGGCTTACCTCAAGTCGGTCAATGAGAACGCGCTCATCTGGTACAACCTGCGCTCGGTCCAGACCGGCGTGGCGCCTGATGGCCGTCCGGTCTACTCGCAGTCCACCGCGGGCAACATCACGGGCAACGAGAACGACTTCCTGCTGACCAACACCAGCAAGGGCGCCTCGGAATCGATCGCCTTCGTGGTCGACAAGGCCTGGCGCGAAGGTCTCTGGGACGGTCTGTCGGTGAGCCTGGGCTACACCCACACCGACGCCGAAGACGCCAACCCGATGACCAGCTCCATCGCCCAGTCGAGCTATACCCGCTACGGCACGTCGAACCCGCAGAACCCGGCGGCGGCGACCTCGGACTATGAGGTTCGCGATCGCTGGACGATGAACTTCGGCTATGCCCGCGAATTCTTCGGCGACAACGAGACCTCGGTCCAGGTGTTCGCCCAGAACCGCACCGGCCTGCCCTTCAGCTACACCTTCGCCGGCAGCCGTTCGGGCAGCTTCGACAACGACTTCGGCTACAACGTCTCGTCCTATTCGGGTCGCCAGGCCTCGTCGAACGCCCTGTTCTACGTGCCGCAGATGTCGGGCGGCTCGATCACCGCCACCAGCGATCCGATCGTCCAGTATGCGACCGGCTTCGACGTCTCGGCCTTCGACGCCTTCGTGAAGTCCAGCGGCCTGTCGGCCTATGCGGGCGGCATCGCCCCGCGGAACGCCTTCAACACGCCCGACGTCACCACCGTCGACCTGCGCCTCAGCCAGGAGCTCCCGGCCTTCTTCCCGGGCGGCGCCAAGCTGCAGGTCTATATGGACGTCGAAAACCTCGGCAACCTGCTGAACGACGAGTGGGGCGTGCTGGAACAGTACGACTTCCACCGCTCGGTCCCGGTGGCCACCGTGTCCTGCGTCGCCGCCGGCACCACCACGGCCGCCAGCTGCGGCGCGCCGAACGCCGCCTACCTCTATTCGGGCAATGCTGCGGCCATCGACCCCTACGTCGTGCCCAGCGCCTCGCTGTGGCAGGTCAAGTTCGGTGTGAAGTACAAGTTCTGATCGGATCCTTCTGACCAGACGAAAGGGGCGGCTCTCGGGCCGCCCCTTTTTTTGTTGCGCCGCCGGGTTGCGGCCCTGCTTGACCTGGGGGCTGCGTGCGCCCATCTGCGCCGGTTCTGTCTGATCGGCGCCCGCCTCTCGAACGGGAAACGTCCATGAGCCTTGTCGTTCCTGCCGCCTGGGCGCCGCACCGGGCCCTGTGGCTGGGCTTTCCCAGCCACGGGGAGCTCTGGGGCGACGACTACGCCCAGGCCCAGGCCGAGGCGGCCGCCCTGGCCCGCGCCATGGCCGGTCCGGGCCAGGAGGCCGTGCGCCTGATGACCGGTTCGCCGGACGGCGAGGCCGCGGCCCGGCGGATGCTGGGCGATGTGACCGGCGTCGAAATCGTCGCCGGCGCCTTCGGCGACATCTGGCTGCGGGACACCGGCCCGATCTTCGCCCGCGCGGGGGAAGGCTTCAGCGCTCGCGGGTTCCGCTTCAACGGCTGGGGCGGCAAGTATGTCTAGCCCCACGACGAGACCGTGGCCGCCCAGAGCGCCGCCCAGGCGCAGACGCCGCTCGCCACCCACGATTTCGTGCTGGAAGGCGGGGCGCTTGATCATGACGGCTTCGGCACGGTGCTCACCACCGGCCAGTGCCTGCTGAACGCCAACCGCAATCCCGGCTGGAGCGCCGAGGCCGCCGAGGCGGCGCTTGCCGAGGCGCTGGGGGTCCGCAAGACCCTGTGGCTGGGCGAAGGCCTGCAGAACGACCACACCGACGGCCATGTGGACAATCTGGCCCGCTTCGTCGCGCCAGGCGTGGTGGTCTGTCCCGTCGCCTTCGGCCGGGGCGACCCGAACATGGACGCCTATGACGACGCCGCGCGGCGCCTGGCCGGCATGACCGACGCCCGGGGACAAGCCCTGAAGGTGGTGCGTATCCCATCGCCCGGCTGGATCGAAAGCGCGGACGGCGACTATGTGCCGGCCTCGCACATGAACTTCATCATCACCAACGGCGCGGTGATCGTGCCGACCTATGCGCAGCGCCCGGGCGAGATGGCCATCCAGGCCCTGGAGACCGTCTTCCCCGACCACAAGGTGATCGGCCTGCCCTCCGCCGCCATTCTCACCGGCGGCGGCTCCTTCCACTGCATCACCCAGCAGGAGCCCGCCTGATGGCCCGCATCATCAAGGTCGCCGCCATCCAGACCGCCTATGGCCTGGACCTGGACGCCAACATCAAGAAGACCGCCGACTTCATCCGCGAGGCCGCCGGCCAGGGCGCCCAGGTGGTCCTGCCCTCGGAACTGTTCCAGGGCCCCTATTTCTGCGGCACCCAGGAGGAGCGCTGGTTCGCCACGGCCCATCCCTGGCGCGAG
>CAZERE010000016.1:15534-20214 GCA_964515365.1 uncultured Phenylobacterium sp.
GATCTCGATCTATGAGCGCGAAGGCCCGCACTATTTCAACAGCGTGGTGATGATCGACGCCGACGGCTCGCCCATGGGCGTCTATCGCAAGAGCCACATCCCCGACGGGCCGGGCTATCAGGAGAAGTACTATTTCCGCCCCGGCGATACGGGCTTCCGCGTCTGGGACACCCGGTTCGGCAAGGTCGGCGTCGGCATCTGCTGGGACCAGTGGTACCCCGAGGCCGCCCGGGCCATGGCCCTGATGGGCGCCGAGGTGCTGTTCTATCCCACCGCCATCGGCTCGGAGCCCCATGACGAGACCCTGGACACCGCCGCCCCCTGGCGCCGGGCCATGCAGGGGCACGCCGTCTCCAACGTGATCCCGGTGGTGGGCGCCAATCGCACGGGGTTCGAGCCCTGGGAGAACTATCCCGGCGGCGGCCAGCGGTTCTATGGCTCGTCCTTCATCGCCGATCACCGCGGGGACCTCGTGGCCGAGTTCGGCGCGAACGAGGAGGGCGTGCTGGCGGCCGAGTTCGATCTGGATTTTCTGGCCACCCACCGCGCGGCCTGGGGCTTCTTCCGGGATCGGCGCACCGATCTCTATGGCGCCCTGGCCGGTCCGCGGCCGGTTTGAATGCTGTAGGCTCGCGCCATGATCGAGACCGAGCGGCTCATCCTGCGCAGATGGCGCGACGACGACCGGCCGGCCTTCCACGCCATCTGCGCCGACGCCGAGGTGATGGACTGGCTGGGCGGCGTGCTGACGCCGGAGGAGGCCGACCTGCGGCTGGCGCGGGTCGAGGAGACCTTCGATCGCCTGGGCTATGGCCGGTTCTGCGTCGAGCGTCGCGCCGACGGGCGGGTGCTGGGCTGGTGCGGGGTCATGCCCGCCCATGAGAGCCAGCCGATCGCCGGCACGCCGGAGATCGGCTGGCGGCTGATCCCCGAGACCTGGGGCCAGGGCTACGCCACCGAGGCGGCTGCTGCTGTCCTGGCCGACGCCTTTGGGCGGCTGGGGCTGGCGGAGGTCTGGGCCTATACCAGTCCGCACAACCTTCGTTCGCAGGCCGTGATGCAGCGGCTTGGCCTGGCCCGGCGAGAGGATCTCGACTTCGAGAACCCCAACGCACCGCTCGACGATCCCTTCCGCCCGGCCTGGGTCTGGGTGGCGACCCCTTAAGCCCCGCAGCCGGAGGGCGGCGCGCTCAGCCGGGCCACTTCGCGGCGGGCCTTCTCCATGTCGGCGCGGAATTCGGGATTGGCCCGCATGCGCGCGACCATGGCCGCCGCCAGGTCGCGGCCGGCCTCCACGTCGCTGGGATAGTGCATGCCGCAGATGACCCGCGACTCGCCCATCTCCTTGCCGGCTTCCAGCAGCGGCCCAGCCTTGTCCGGCGCCAGCTCCACCAGGATCAGCGCCCAGGCCCAGCCGGTCATGGAATGGCCGGAGGGGTAGGAGGCGTTCATTTCCATCCACGGCGCCCGGGGCACGCAGACGGGCTTGTCGTTGCCGATCAGCGGGCGGAGCCGGGCATAGTGGTCCTTGGCCGGCGTGCCGATGGTGCGGACGTCCTGCTCGGCCCGCTCCAGAATGTGGGCGGTGACCGGCGTCGTCTGCGGGCTGATGTCCAGGCCGGCGGCGCAGGCATAGCCCTTCAGCGCCTTTCCGCCCCACAGGTCGGCGTCGGCGGCGGCCTTGGCCCAGCGGGCCGTGCCTTCCAGGGACCTCGTCTCTTCGAAGCGTTGGGCGTCGGCGCGGCCGCGGGGGCTGTCGGGCGCCGGCGGCGGGCCGATCAGGGCGGCGCCGTCCAGGTCGGCGGCGGCCAGATAGCCGTCGATCTCGGGCGGGACGAAGCTTGGGCTGCTGGGCTCGGCCAGGGTGGCCGGCGTGTTGGCCGGGGCGGCGGCGCAGGCCGATAGTCCGGCGGCGAAGGCGAGGGCCGCGAGGGTGGGATGCATACGGATCATAGGCCTTCTCTAGAACGGCTCCCCGCGAGGGGGAACCGTTCCGAGGAGGGTTTTGGCCTAGCGCAGGACGGCCAGCCCGTTTTTGATCACCGTGGCGTTGCGGGACTTCACGCGCGCCTCGAAGCTGATCTCCTTGCCGTCCTTCCAGATGTCCACCGTGATGGTGTCGCCGGGGAAGACCGGCGCGGAGAAGCGCGCCTGGTGGCTCTTGATCTGGTCGGGATCGAAGTCGGTCACCGCCTGCAGGATGGCCCGGCAGGTGATGCCGTAGGTGCACAGGCCGTGCAGGATCGGCCGCGGGAAGCCCGAGCGCTTGGCCGAATCGGGATCGGAGTGCAGCGGGTTGCGGTCGCCGTTCAGGCGGTAGAGCAGGGCCTGGTCCTCACGGGTGGTGAAGTCCACCGACATGTCCGGCGCCCGCTCGGGCACCTTGTGCGGCTCGGGCGCGCCTTCGGTGGGACCGCCGAAGCCGCCGTCCCCGCGGGCGAAGGTCGATGAGGTCAGGGTGGCGACCTTTTCGCCGTTCTCGTCGGTCCAGACCGATTCGTTGATGACGACCGCGCCCTTGTCCTTGCCCTTGTCATAGGCGCCGACCGTGCGGCCCTCGACGGTGAAGGTCCCCTTGGTCGGCAGGGGCTTGTGCAATTCCACCTTCTGCTCGCCGTGGACGACCATCAGGAAGTTGATCTGGCTGGGGCGGTGGCCCTCGGGCATCTGCGGCGCAGGGCCGGCATTGGCCGCGGCCCGGGCGCCGGCGGCCAGAACGGTGGCCGCGGTCGGGATGACCTTCAGGTTCTTCTCATAGACGAAGGGAAGCTCCGTCTCGTTCATGGGGTCCTGGCCCATGCCGACGCCGAGGGCGTAGAGCATCACGTCCTTGTCGCCATAGGTGAAGGTGCGCGGGGCGGTGCGCTGGTCGAGAATGTCGGGATAAAAGATAGGCATGTTGAAATCGTTCCTCCGGAGCCCGCTCATGGATGGGGCTGCTCTTCTATGGGTCCGATTGAACCGGCACAGAGGCTGAGACGCAAGCGTCCCTCCTGGCATTTGCCGCCCTTGCCCTGATCGGCTAGAAGCGCCCGACCGCTCCGCGCGCGGGTCCTGCAGGACTCGTCGGACACCCGAATTTCTCGAAGGTTTCTTATGACCGAGACTACCGCTTCGGCCACGGGCCAGATCTCCGGCAACGTCCTCTTCTATTCCAACCCCGAGCCGCTCAACCCAACCACCCACAAGGGCATGGGCGTGAAGCGGATCGATGGTCCCTTCAGCTTCGCGGCCAAGCACAACCTGGTCCCGCTGACGGTGTCGGAATTCCAGCTGGCGGTGCTGAACGGCCCGATCATCTTCGTGGGCGAGGAAAAGACCCCCCTGCAGGTGATGGGTCTGAACCATGACGAGAATATCTTCGTCCTGCCCACCGGCCTGTTCGACGCCGGCGTCTATGTGCCGGCCTATGTGCGCCGCTATCCCTTCGTCTTCGCCAATGACTCCAAGGCCGGCCAGTCGATCCTCTGCGTCGATCGCAATGCGGCCTTCTTCGCCGAGAAGGACCCCGAGCTGCCCTTCTTCGACGAAAAGGGCGAACCGACCGAGTACACCCAGAACTGCCTGACCTTCTGCAACAACTACGAGATGGAACGGCAGAAGACCCAGAGCTTCGTGCAGCTGCTGAAGGCGCTGGACCTGTTTGAGTCCAAGGAGTCCTTCTACACCCCGGTGAACGAGGACGGCACGCCCGGCGAGCCCCAGAAGCTGGCCGACTATTTCGGCGTCTCCGAAGAGCGCCTGCGCGAGCTGCCGGCCGAGAAGTTCATGGACCTGCGCCAGTCGGGCGCCCTGAACCAGATCTACGCCCACCTGATCTCCCTGGCCCAGTGGGATCGCCTGGTCGCCCTGTCGATGAACCGCCAGATGCAGGCCCAGACCCTCCAGGCCGCCAACAGCTAAGACTGATCTCCCCGGTGGGCGCGGGTTCTTCGCGCCTACCGGGCGAAGATGCTGCGGGTCAGGCAGGAAAAGACCAGCCGCCCGGCCTCGTCCAGCAGGTCGTGCTGGGCGATGACGATGCCCTTGCCTTCCCCCACCGGGTCCTTGCCCATCACCGTCATCCGCGCCCGCAACAGCTCGCCGGCCGGCGGATTGCGCACCCATCTCAGGGCGTCCACCCCCAGCCGCTTGGTCTGGGGCCAGCCGGCCGCAGCCTGGCTGTCCAGCCGCGCCCAGATGGCGAAGACCATGGTGTCGGGCGCCCCGCGATCGAGGGTCCAGCCCGGGGTGAAGGCCGCGATGAAGGCCTCGAGCGCCTTGGCGTCCACCGCCGCGGCGCCCAGGGTCACCACCTGGCCGATCTCGATGTCGTCAAACGATCCGGGCATTCTGGCTCCCCCTTGCGGTCGGCGACTGAAACCTTTGCCGGGGCTGGTCCGTAGAACAGCTGGGCCTAGGCTCAGGAATCATGAATTTGCGAGCGGGGTCTATCTGACCCCATATAGCGGCAAGCCCCAAACAGGTTTGAGTTCAAGCATGATGCGTCGTCTCGCCGGTCTCCTGCTCGCCGCCCTGGCCCTGCCCCTGACCCTGGCTGGCGCCGCCCAGGCCGAGCCGGTGGACACCGGCCACCTGAAGGCCGAGCTGATCGCCCAGACGCAGGCCATCGCCCCTGGGCAGACGATCCAGGTCGCCCTGCGCCAGGAGATCGACAAGGGCTGGCACACCTATTGGCGC
>CAZERE010000016.1:20224-25160 GCA_964515365.1 uncultured Phenylobacterium sp.
CATCGCCCCTGGGCAGACCGGCCGAGCGTCGTTTCGGGAGGGGGTGTACATCTCGGGGGACGCCGAATGGTGCAATCCGGGCGACTCCGGCGAGGCGACCAAGATCGGCTGGACCCTGCCCGCCGGCTGGCGGGCCGGTGAATTCGTCTGGCAGCCGCCCGAGCCGCAGCCCGCCGGCCCCCTGGTCAACTACGGCTATTCCGGCGAGGTCATCCTGCCGATGACCCTGACGGCGCCGGCCGACGCGACGCCGGGTGAGTCGGTGACCCTGCGCGCGGCGGCCGCCTTCCTTGTCTGCGAAGAAATCTGCATCCCCGAGGACGCCCTGCTGGAGCTGACCCTGCCGGTGCAGGCCGAGGCCGCCCAGCCGGCTGGCCGGTGGGCGCAGCCGATCGCCCGCGCTCTGGAGGCCGCGCCCAAGATGGCCGGTCTCACCGCGGCCTTCCAGAATGGCGACGAGGGTCTGAAGCTCGCCGTCACCGGAGACCTGCTGGCCGGCGCGGACATGGCCGACAGCTATTTCTTTCCCTTCGACGGCGCGGTGATCGACCACGCCGCGCCCCAGACGATCGAGCGCGGACCCCAGGGCCTCACCCTGTCCCTGACCCCCAGCTACGCCTTCCAGAGCCCCGAGCCGCCCCAGGTCATGGCCGGCGTGATCAAGGTGGGCGAGGCCTATTATGAGATCGAGGCCCGGGCCGGCCTGCTTCCGGCCGAAGCCGCAGGCCTTGGTCCGCCGATGGCGCGGGCGGGCGGCGGCGGCGGGGCCGGGCTCGGCCTCCCCCTGGCCCTGGTCTTCGCCGTGCTCGGCGGCCTGATCCTCAACCTGATGCCGTGCGTCTTCCCGATCCTGGCCATGAAGGCCGCCAGCCTGGCCGGTCATGCCCATGAACAGGCCGCCGCCCGGCGGCAGGGCCTGGCCTTCCTGGTGGGCGTGCTGGTCACCTTCCTGGCCCTGGCGGGCGCCCTGATCCTCGCCCAGGCGGCCGGCGCCGCCGTCGGCTGGGGCTTCCAGCTGCAGTCGCCGCCAGTGGTCGCCGCCCTGTGCCTGCTGATGCTGGCCGTGGCGCTCAATCTGTCAGGCGTGTTCGAGATCGGGACCTCTCTGCAAGGCGTGGGGTCTGGGCTGGCGACCCGGGGCGGACTGGCCGGCGCCTTCTTCACCGGCGTCCTGGCCGTGGTGGTCGCCGCCCCCTGCACCGCGCCCTTCATGGCCCCGGCGCTCGGCTGGGCCCTGACCCAGAGCGCGCCGGCCGCCCTGCTGGTGTTCGCCGCCCTGGGTCTGGGCTTCGCAGCCCCCTTTGTCGCCGTGGCCTTCGCGCCGGGCCTGCTGGCCCGCCTGCCGCATCCCGGGCCGTGGATGGACCACCTGCGCAAGGTGCTGGCCTTCCCGATGTATGGCGCCGCGGCCTGGCTGCTCTGGGTGCTGACCCTGCAGGTCGGTCCCATGGGCCTGGCCCGGCTCCTGGCGGCCGCTGTGGTGCTGGCCCTGGCGGCCTGGCTCTATGGCCTCTCGCAAGGGCGTTCGGGGGGGCGTCCGGGCGGCCTGGCCCTGAAGGGCGGGGCCGCGGTCCTGGCCGCCGCGGCCGTGGCGGCGGTGCTCATCCCGGCCTATCAGACCCCGGCCCCGGCGGGTGAGGCCAGCGGCGCGGTGGCCGAGCTGCCCTATGAGCCCTACAGCGCCGAGCGCCTGGCCGAGCTGCGCGAGGAGGGCGCGCCGGTCTTCGTGAACTTCACCGCCGCCTGGTGCGTCACCTGCCAGGTGAACGAGCAGGTCGCCCTGGTGCGTCAGGGGGTGGCTGAGGCCCTGGCCGAGACCGGAACGGTCTATCTCAAGGGCGACTGGACCCGGAAGGACGAGGTGATCGCCGCCGAGCTGGCCCGCCATGGCCGGGCAGGGGTCCCCTTGTACCTCGTCTATGATCGCGCGGGCGCCGAGCCGGTGATCCTGCCGCAGATCCTCACCGAGGGCGTGGTGGTCCGCGCCCTGGAGGCCGCCGCATCCGCCGGCTGATCGACGCGTAAAAGACAGAGTGTTCGCTGGCCTACACCCCAAGAAGGAGACGCCCATGACCACCTCGAAGCTTTCCCGCCGCCCGCTCGTGCTCGGCCTGACCGCCGCCGCCGCCCTGATCGCCGCCCCGGCCCTGGCCGCGCCCGCCATCGGCAAGCCGGCGCCGGCCTTCACCGCCGTCGATTCCACGGGCAAGTCGCGCAGCCTGTCGGAATTCAAGGGCAAGACCGTGGTCCTGGAGTGGACCAACGAGGGCTGCCCCTATGTCCAGAAGCACTACAACGCCGGCGCCATGCAGGGCCTGCAGAAGCGCGCGACCGGCGATGGCGTGGTGTGGCTGACCTTGATCTCGTCGGCGCCGGGCAAGCAGGGCTACAAGACCGCCGCCGAGGCCAACGACTGGAAGGCCGAGAGCGGGGCGGCCCCCACCGCCATCCTGCTCGACCCCAAGGGACAGGTCGGCCGCGCCTACGCCGCCAAGACCACGCCCCACATGTACGTGGTCAATCCGGCCGGAACCCTGGTCTATATGGGCGGCATTGACGACAAGAACAGCGCCGACGCCGCGACCCTCAAGGGCGCCAAGAACTATGTCGTCGCCGCTCTGGGCGACATGCAGGCCGGCCGCGCCGTGGCCCAGCCGGTGTCGGCGCCCTACGGCTGCAGCGTGAAGTACTAGGGGTCCTAGACGCTCCCGTCGGGCGCCAGGCCAGAGGCCGGCCCCGGCGGGGCGAGCAGCACCTCGATATTGTCGTTCAGCAGATAGATCAGCTCGCGCAGGGCGGTGTCCCGGGCCGGCTTGTCGGCCGCCATCTGCAGGGCCGCCAGCTTGACCGGCAGGTCCTCGGAAATCCCCCGAAGGATGCAGGCCAGGTCTCCGTCGACGCCCCGGTCGCGCACGATCTGCTGACCCTGGCTGTCCAGGGCGGCCAGGTCGGCGACGCCGGTCTTGAACGCCTCGGTCGCTGGCGCCTCGGTCTCCCGCATGGCCTCGGCCTGGGCCTTCAGGTCCTGGGCGCGGGTGACGATGTCGGCGAACAGGGGCTCGAGCGCGGAGGCCGGCGCCGGCGTCGGGGCGGCAGGCTGGGCCGGCGCAGGGGCCGCAGCCATCCAGAGCAGGGTCGAGGCGGCGAGGGCGGCGCAGGACATGGATCTGACCTCAGGACACAGATTGAGCGCGTTCCCGGGTTTGATGACCTTGGGAACGAAGACGGGACGGTCTGCTTTTGCTAACCGGCTTTGCCCTGGTTCGTACAGGCAGGATGGACGTTCCATCCTGTGCGGGGCCGCTTGAACGGGGGATGAATCATGTCCGACCTGGACGCCGCCTGGCGCCGCCTGCGCGCCGCAGGAGCCGCCGCCGCCGCGCGCTCGATCACCAGCCTGTTCGAGGCCGAACCCGACCGTCTGGATCGCCTGAGCCTGCAGGCGGCGGGCCTTTACCTGGATCTCTCCAAGCAGCCCTGGTCGGCCAAGGATCTGGCCCTGGCCCTCGATCTGGCGCAGGCCGCCGGGATCGAGGCGGCCCGCGAGCGCCTGTTCGCCGGCGAGACCACCAATCCCTCCGAGGGCCGCGCGGCCCTGCACATGGCGCTTCGCGCGCCGCGGGGCGCGTCCTTCGCCGCCCAGGGCGAGCCGGTCTCCCGCGAGGTCGAGGCGACCCGCGAGGCCGTCAGCGCCTTCGCCCGGGCCATCGGCGGCGGCGAGCGGCGCGGCGCCACCGGCCAGCCGTTCAAGGCCATCATCCATATCGGCATCGGCGGCTCGGACTTCGGTCCCCGGCTGGTCTGGGAGGCCCTTCGGGCGCCAGACCCCGCCATTGACCTGCGGTTCATCGCCAATGTGGATCCGGCCGACAGCGCCCAGGCCCTGGCGGGCCTCGATCCCGCCGAAACCCTGGTGGTCGTGGTCTCCAAGACCTTCACCACCCAGGAGACCATGGCCAACGCCATGATCGCCCGCGACTGGCTGCGCAGCGCCCTGGGTGAGGCCGGCGACGCCCATCTGGTGGCGGTCTCCGCCGCGCCGGACGTCGCCCAGGGCTTCGGGGTGCGGGACGACCAGATCTTCGGCTTCCGCGACTGGGTGGGCGGGCGCTATTCGGTGTGGTCCTCGGTGGGCCTGTCCTGCGCCATCGCCCTGGGTCCCGACGTGTTCGAGGCGCTGCTGGCCGGCGGCGCGGCCATGGACGATCACTTCCGCCGGGCGCCGCTTGCGGCCAATGCCCCGGTGCTGCTGGCCCTGGCGCATGTCTTCAATCGCAACGCCATGGATCGGCCCGTGCGCGCCGTGGTGCCCTATGCTCAGCGCCTGCGGCTGTTGCCCAACTTCCTTCAGCAGCTGGAGATGGAGTCCAACGGCAAGCGCACGCGCACGGACGGGAAGCCGGTCAAGCAGGCCACGGCCGCTGCCGTGTTCGGCGACGCCGGCACCAATGTGCAGCACGCCTTCTTCCAGCTGATGCATCAAGGCAGCGACGTGATCCCGGCCGACATCCTGGCGGTGGCCCACGGCGCCGACGGCCATCCCGCCTCCCAGACCAAGCTGCTGGCCAATGCGCTGGCCCAGGCCGAGGCCCTGATGGTCGGGCGCAGCGAGGCCGAGGTCCGCCGCTCCCTGGAAAAGGACGGCCTGTCCGAAGGCGAGATCGACATCCTGGCGCCCCAGAAGACCTTTCCCGGCGGCCGGCCCACCAGCTTCCTGCTGATGGAGGCCCTGACGCCGGAAGCCCTGGGGGCGCTGATCGCCCTCTACGAGCACAAGACCTTCGTCGAGGGCGTGCTCTGGGGGATCAACAGCTTCGACCAGTGGGGCGTGGAGCTGGGCAAGACCCTGGCCGGTCGCATCCTTCAGGACCTGGAAGGCGAGGCGCCCAGGGCGCACGACCCTTCGACCTCGGCCCTGATCGCGCGGCTGCGGGAG
>CAZERE010000016.1:25170-32460 GCA_964515365.1 uncultured Phenylobacterium sp.
CCCTGAAGGCTGGCCTTGCGGACGCGCCTCGGCTATAGGGCCGCCCATGACCTTCGTCGCGCGCCATCACGGCCATCACCACCATCCGATCTCCTGCGGGATCGGGCGGGGTTGCGCGGCCTGAGATCAGGACGACGACCACGGCTCGAGCCCCCGCAGCGGACGGGGCTCGCCGCTTGCACATCCCCGTCCGTCGCGCCCATGACCTTAGGAGCGACGTATGACCTCAAACACCATCCCAACTTCGCCAGAGCCCGCCGCGTCCTTGTGGCGTCCGGCTCCTTCATTTAAGCGCGCGCCATGACCGACGAGACCGCCCCCACCCGCCCGGAGGCGCGCAGCCCGCGCGGCTTCATGGACCGCCGCGCCCGCGACCTCGTGGCCGAGCGCCAGATCCTCACCGCCGTCTCGGCGGTCTATGAGCGCTATGGGTTTGAGGCGCTGGACACCGGCGCCTTCGAATATGCCGATGCGCTGGGCAAGTTCCTGCCCGACGCCGACCGTCCCAATGAGGGCGTCTTCGCCCTGCAGGACGACGACGAGCAGTGGATGGCGCTCCGCTATGACCTGACCGCGCCGCTGGCGCGGTTCGCGGCCCAGAACTGGGAGACCCTGCCCAAGCCGTTCCGGCGCTACGCCTTCGGCCCTGTCTGGCGCAACGAAAAGCCCGGCCCCGGCCGCTTCCGCGAATTCACCCAGTGCGACGCCGACACGGTGGGCTCGGCCCGGCCCGAGGCCGACGCCGAGATCATCGCCATGGCCGCCGAAGGCCTGGCCGCAGCGGGCCTGCCGGCCGGCTCGGCGGTGATCCGCATCAATAATCGCAAGCTGCTCAACGGCCTGCTGGCCACGGCCGGCGTCAGCGACGAGCGCCAGAAGCTCGGCGTGCTGCGGGCGGTGGACAAGCTCGACCGCCTGGGCCCCGACGGCGTGCGCCTGCTGCTCGGCGAAGGCCGCAAGGACGAGTCCGGCGCCTTCACCAAGGGGGCGGGGTTGAACGCGGCCGCCGCCGAAGCCGTGCTCGCCTTCACCGCCGCCGGCGCCGCCGGGGGGGACCGGGCCAGCGTTCTGTCCCGTCTCGCCGACATCATCGGCGGCTCGGCCGAGGGGGACGCCGGCCTTGCCGAACTGGCGGCCATCGACGGGGCGCTGAAGAGCCTGGGCGTCGCCCAGGACCAGGCGGTGTTTGATCCCGCCGTGGTCCGGGGCCTGGAATACTATACGGGCGCGGTCTTCGAGGCCGAGCTGCTGCTGGAGACCACCGACGAGAAGGGTCATCCGGTCCGGTTCGGCTCCATCGGCGGCGGCGGTCGCTATGACGACCTGGTGGCGCGGTTCACCGGCCAGGCCGTGCCGGCCACCGGCTTCTCGTTTGGCGTCTCCCGCCTGGCCTCGGCCCTGCGGGCGGCCGGCCGCGACATGGCCGCCGACGTCCGTGGCCCGGTGGTGATCATCGCCTTCAGCAATGACGACATGGCCCACTATTTCGCCGCCGCCGGCGAGCTGCGGGCCGCAGGGATCGCCGCCGAGGTCTATCTGGGATCCTCAGGCATGAAGGCCCAGATGAAGTATGCCGACCGACGCCTGGCGCCGGCCGCCGTCATCCTGGGCGGGGACGAGATCGCCGCCGGGACCGTGACCATCAAGGATCTCGACCTCGGGCGCGAACTCGCCGCCGGGATCACCGACAACAGCCAATGGCGCGGCGAGCGTCCGGGCCAGATCAGCTGTCCCCGCGGCGAGCTGGTGGCGGCGGTGACCAAGATCGTGAGGGGCGCCTGATGCGGGTGGAGCCGACCCTGCCGCCGGCCGTCCTGGCCGCCATCCGCGCGCCGTTCGAGACGGTGGGCGCGAGCCTGGCCGACGTGCCCCTGGTCCAGCCCCTCAACCTGATCCTCGACCTGGCGGGTGAGGGCCTGCGGGCGCGATTGTTCGTGGTCCAGGCCGAGGGGGGCGCGGAATCCTGTCTGCGCCCGGACTTCACGGCGCCGGTGGCCCGCAGCCACGTGGAGAGCGGCGCGGCCGCGGGGCGCTACTTTTACCAGGGCAAGGCGTTTCGGGCCGCGCCTGAACACACCGGCCGGTCCGAAGAGTTCCTGCAACTGGGTCTGGAGCGCTTTGACGCCCAGGCCTCCGACGCCGTCACGGCGGACGCCGAGGTGGCGGCCCTGGCCTGGCGCGGGGCGATCGCGGGGGGGCGCAGCGATCTGGAATTCTGGCTGGGGGACGCAGCCCTGTTCGCGGCCTTTGTCGACAGCCTCGATCTCGCCGCGGCCCTGGCGACCCGCCTGGTCCGCATCGCCAAGCGGCCGCGGCTGCTCCAGGCCGAGCTGGCGCGCGCCGGACAGGCTGCGGCGGAAGCCGGGACCGACGGCGGCCTGGCTGATCTGCTGGCGGACCTGCCCGGCGAGGGGGCTGGAAACCTGCTCCGTGAGGTCTGGGCCCTGGCCGGCATTGCGCCGGTGGGCGGCCGCGGACCCGCAGAGATCGCCGAGCGGCTGGTGGCCAAGGCCCAGGCGCGCCGGGCGCCGGCCCTGACCACCGACCAGGCCGCCGCCGTCGCGGGTTTCCTGGCCATTTCCGACCGGCCCGAGGCCGCGCTGGACCAGGCACGCCGCCTGGCTGGCGGTCAGGCGTCCGCCCTGGACGCAGCGATCGCGGCCTGGTCGAGCCGTCTCGCCAAGCTCACCGCCGAGGGCGTTCCTCAGGATGTTCTGCGGTTCACGCCGGGCCTCGGCCACGCCTTCGATTACTATGACGGCCTGACCTTCGAGGTGCGCAGCGCTGCCCTGGGTCCCGATCGGCCGGTGGCGGCCGGCGGGCGCTATGACGGTCTGCTGGCCCGACTCGGCGGGACGGATGGCGGCCGCGCCGTGGGCTGCATGGTTCGGCCCTGGCGGGCCTTCGCCCAGGGAGAAGCCTGATGGACGCCCCGCTGATCATCGCCGTGCCGTCCAAGGGCCGGCTGAAGGAGCAGGTCGAGGCCTGGCTCGCCGACTGTGCGCTGAAGCTCGAGGCTGAGGGCGGCGCCCGCGGCTACATGGCCAGCCTCAAGGGGCTGGCGGGCGCCCAGGTCCGCCTGCTGTCGGCCGGCGACATCGCCGAGGCCATCGACGCAGGTGAGGCCCATCTGGGGGTGACCGGCGAGGATCTGATGCGCGAGCGTCCCGGCGACCTGGCCGCCCGCGCCCTGCTGCTGCGTCCCCTGGGCTTTGGCCGCGCCGACCTGGTGGTGGCCACGCCCAAGAGCTGGCTCGACGTGGAGACCATGGGCGACCTGGAGGAGGTGGCGCATGACATCCTGGCCCGCACGGGCCGGCGGATGCGGGTGGCCACTAAATACATCCTGCAGACGAGGGCCTTCTTCGCCCGCCATGGCCTGGTGGATTACCGCATCGTGGAGTCCGGGGGCGCCACCGAGGGCGCGCCGGCGGCCGGGGCGGCCGAGCTGGTGGTCGACATCACCACCACCGGCGCCACGCTTGAGGCCAATGGGCTGAAAGTTCTCAATGACGGGGTGATCCTGAAGAGCCAGGCGCATCTGGCCGCCAGCCTGCGGGCGGACTGGTCGGACTTCCACCTGCAGGTGGCCGAGAAGCTTCTTCGTCTGGTGGAGGCCCGCGCCAACGCCCGCGCGAGCGCCACCCTGACCTGGCCAGGGGCCGAGATCGGGCCGGCGGCTCAGGATGTGATCGAGGACCTGTTGTCCCAGGGCGCGTCACGCCGGCCCAACGGCCTTCTGGCCCCGGCCGGCGCCGTGGCTGAGGCTGGCCAGGCCCTCTCGGCGGCGGGCCTGGGCCCGGTTACCGCCGCGCAACCTGGCTTCGTGTTTGAAACGAGCTCGCCGGGGATGGGCCTGTTGAGGTCGATCCTGGCTAAAAACTGACAAAAGAGTCAGAAATATCGGGATTGTGAGGGCGATTGGGCGAAATCTCGGAAATCTGAGGGGAAATTCCGCTCGTCCGCCGATTTGGTTCATTGACTCGGACCTGAAATTGCCGTTTTCTCACCTGGCGAGAGACAAGACGGCGACTTAAGTCCTGAAGTCTCCGGCGTTTCGGGGAGGAAACGCCCTTCTAAAATGAGCGGCAGCTCACAATAAGAACAGGCCCGTTGCGATTATCCCCCGCAACGGGCCATTTCTTTTGGTCGAACCCCAAAAAATTGACTCAAGTGATAAAAACCGGGGCGGGCCTGTGCGACCGCGCCCCGGCTCCCGGAGTCACCAGATGCGGACGCGATCCTCAGGCGCCACGTGCATGGCGGCCTCCGGCGCGACGTCGAAGGCGTCGTACCAGGCGTCGATATTGGCCACCGGCACATTGACCCGATAATGCGGCGGCGCATGGGGGTCGGAGACCAGCTGCCGCTTCAGGGCGTCCTCGCGGTACTTGCCCCGCCACACCTGCGCCCAGCCGAGGAAGACCCGCTGGTCGCCGGTGAAGCCGTCGATCACCGGCGCCGGCTTGCCGTCCAGGGACAGGTGGTAGGCGTCGAGGCCGAGGAGCAGGCCGCCGAGATCGGCGATGTTCTCGCCCATGGTGAGATCGCCGTTGATCGGCGAGCCGGGCAGGGGCTCGATGGCCGCGTACTGGGCGCCCAGCTTCTGGGCCTGGGCGTCGAACTTGGCGGCGTCCTCGGCCGTCCACCAGTCGGTCAGCTTGCCGTCGCCATCGGACTTGCGGCCCTGGTCGTCGAAACCGTGGGTGATCTCATGGCCGATCACCCCGCCAATGCCGCCATAGTTGATGGCCGGATCGGCGTCGGGGTCGAAGAAGGGCGGCTGGAGAGACGATCTGGTTCTTGGTCGGGCTGTAATAGGCGTTCACGGTCGGGGGCGTCATGCCCCATTCCTTGTCGTCCACCGGCTCGTCCAGGCGGTCGACCCGATAGGCCCATTCAAAGGCCGCGGCCCGCTCCACATTGCCGTAGAGGTCGTCGGCCTCGATGGTCAGGCCGGAATAGTCGCGCCATTCCTCGGGATAGCCGATCTTCACCGTGAACTTGGACAGTTTCTCCAGGGCCTTGGCCTTGGTGTCGTCGCCCATCCAGGTCAGGCCCTTGATGCGGGCCTCCATGGCCGTCTTGATGTCGGCCACCAGGGCTTCCATCTTGGCCTTGCTCTCGGGCGGGAAGTACTCGGCCACATAGAGCTTGCCCAGGGCCTCGCCGGCATAGGCGTCGACCGTGCTCACCCCGCGCTTCCAGCGGGGCTTCTGCTCCGGCTGGCCCGACAGGGTCTTCTCGCGGAAGCCGTGATAGGCCGCGACGAAGGGCTCGGCCAGATAGGGCGCGGCCTGATCGGCCAGGGTGTAGGCCGCCCAGGCCTTCTGAACCTCGATCGGGGTCTCGGCGAAGATCCTGGCGATCTTCGGGAAGGCGGTGTTCTCCGAGGCGACCACCCGCTCGGCTTCGGTCAGGTCAGCGCCTTCGATGAAGGCGTCCCAGGGGAAGTCGGGGGCATGGTCCTTCAGTTCGGCCAGGGTGTAGGGGTTGTAGGTCTTGTCGTCGTCGCGGCGCTCGGCCCGGGTCCAGGAGACCTCGGCGATCTTCGTCTCCATCTCGACGATGGCCTTGGCGTTGGCCTCAGGCTCGGGCCAGCCGGCCAGGGTCAGCAACTCGGCCACATAGGCCTCGTACTGCGCCTTCTGCGGGGCGAAGTTCTCGGTCAGATAATAGTCCCGGTCAGGCATGCCGATGCCGGCCTGGCCGAGATAGACCGTGTAGCGCTCCGGGTTCTTGGCGTCGTCATAGACATAGGCGCTGAAGATCGAGCCGCCGAAGCCCTTCATGGTCTCGCCCATCAGCCGGGCCAGGTCGTCCTTGGTGGCGACGGCGCGGATCTTCTCCAGGTCGTCGGTGAGCGGCGCGGCGCCCTTGGCGTCCACGGCGGCCTTGTCCATGAAGCTCTTGTAGAAGGTCCCGATCAGGGCCTCGTCGCCGCTGGCCCCGCCGCCGGCCGCCGAGGCGTCCAGCACGGCCCGCATGCGGTTGACCGACAGTTCGTTCAAGGCGTCGAACGTGCCGTAGCGCGAACGGTCCGAGGGAATAACCAGGGCGTCCACATAGGCGCCGTTGACGTGGTTGAAGAAGTCCTCGCCTGGGCGCACGTCGGCGTTCATGCCGGTGCGGTCGAAGCCCCAGGGGCCCATGCGCTGGGCCTGGGAGACGTCCACGCCGCCGCCGGCCTCGGCGGCGGGCGCGGCGCTGAAAATGTGGAGGGGGCGGAGGTCGGACGCGGACGCCGGCGCCGCGGCGCTGAGGAGGGCGGCCGCCGCAGCGGCGCCGAACCAGAGGGTCGTCATGTGGAGATATCAGCCTCTTTGGGGTCTGGGATGGGCGAACCATGCCCCGCCCAGACCCCTGGAGGCTCATTACATTTTCGTTAGGCCTTGGCGCTGAGCGCGTCCTGGGCCTGGGCGCGAACCGACTTGTAGTCGAGCTTGCCGTTGGGGGCGCGGACCACCGGGGCGAACACCAGGTCCCGGGGAACCTTGTAGTCGGCCAGGTGCGCCTTCACATGGGCCTGCAGGTCGGCGAGGGAGGGCTCGGCGCCGCCGGCCACATCCACCACCGCGCAGATCCGTTCGCCGAACCGCGGATCGGGCAGGCCGACCACGGCGGCGTCGCGCACGCCGGGGAAGCGCTTCAGGGCCTCTTCCACCTCTTCGGGGAAGACCTTTTCGCCGCCGGTGTTGATCACCTGGCTGCCACGGCCCAGCAGGGTGATGGCCCCGTCGGCCTCCACCGTCGCCCAGTCGCCGGGCACGGACCAGCGCTGGCCCTCGAAGATGCGGAAGGTCTTGGCCGACTTTTCCTCATCCTTGTAATAGCCGAGCGGGGTGTGGCCGCCGACCGCCACCAGGCCGCGCTCGCCCGAGCCCGCCGCCACCCGGCGGCCGTCCTCGGTGAAGACCGCCGCATTGGGGCCGGTGGCGAACTTGGCCGTGGCCGCCGAGACGCCGCCGCCGGACGCCGAGGAGGCCAGGCCGAGCGCTTCGGACGAGCCCAGGCTGTCCATCAGCATGATGTTGGGCAGGTGCTTCAGCAGCCCCTGCTTGTTCTCGGCCGACCACATGGTGCCCGAGGAGACGATCCGCTTGAGGCTGGGCATGGTCCAGCGGCCGGGATGGGCCTCCAGGCATTCCAGCATCGGGGCGGCGAAGGCGAGACCCACGATGATCAGGCCGCTGACTCCCAGGCGCTCGACCTCGTCGAACAGGACGGCCGGATCGAACTTGCGCGAGGGCAGGGTGGCGATGGCGCCGCCGCTGATCAGCTGGCCAAAGG
>CAZERE010000016.1:32470-38828 GCA_964515365.1 uncultured Phenylobacterium sp.
CACCGGAATGGTGATCGCCTGGGGCTCGGGGGAGTCGGCGGTGGCCTTGGCGCGCACGCCGGCCTCTTCGACGGTCTCCAGCGGGGGCAGGCCCTGCAGCAGATTGGCCCCGCCGCCCAGACCCTTGAACAGGTCTTCCTGGCGCCACATCACGCCCTTGGGCATGCCGGTGGTGCCGCCCGTATACATAAAGAGCAGGTCGTCGGCCGAGCGACCCCAGGGCGCCTCGAAGCGCGCCCCGTCGCCGGCGACGATGGCGTCATAGTCCTCGGCCCAGTCGGGAACGGCGAAGCCCTCTTCGGGCACGGCGATCCACACCTTGACCTTGGGCAGCCGGGCCCGGACCGAGGCGGCGGTCTCGGCGAAGGAGGCGTGGAACACCACGGCCTCGGCGTCGGCGTTGTCGAACAGATAGACCAGCTCGTCGCCGCTATAGCGGTAGTTGGTGTTGAACGGGACCAGGCCCGCCTTGAAGGCGGCGTAATAGGTCTCGATGTATTCCGGGCCGTTATAGAGATAGGCGGCGACCTTGGACTGGTGGGTCAGTCCCTTTTCGACCAGGCGCCGGCCAAGGGCGTTGGCGCGGGCGTCGAAGTCCTTCCAGGCGAAAACCTTGTCACCGTGGATCAGGGCTGGGCGGTCCGGCGTGGCGCGCGCGACCGATTCCCACAGGTTGGCATAATTCCAAACCTCCATAGGGCGTCCTCCATTATCAAAATATGTGGCGCATAAAGAGGACGGGCCTGCGCGAAGTCAACGCCGCCCACCCGTTGTCAGGAAAGGATCCTGGCCGGGACGCCGAACAGTTCGTCTGTGCGGCGGGGCCTGCCATACTCACCGCAAACGGGGGCGAGAGACAGCATGGACGGCCACGGCGCGACGGACGGCTACAAGGACATCGTCTTGTTCCTGGCCACGGCGGGCGTCGTGGTGCCGCTGTTCCGGCGCTGGAAGATCAGCCCGATCCTCGGCTTCATCCTGGCCGGGGTGGCGCTGGGCCCCTTCGGTCTGGCTCGTCTGGGGAACCTGGCGCCCTGGGTGTCCTACTTCACCGTCGACAATCCCGAGGACATCGCCCAGCTCGCCGAGCTGGGGGTCGTCTTCCTGCTGTTCATGATCGGGCTGGAGCTGTCGTGGGAGCGGCTGCGGCTCATGCGCAGGCTGGTCTTCGGGCTGGGCGCCGCCCAGGTGGGGGTGACGCTGGGGGTGCTGACGGGCCTGGCCATGCTGCTGGGCATGGATGTGGCGCCGGCCGCGGCCATCGGCGCGGCGCTGGCCCTGTCGTCCACGGCGATCGTCATGCCGGTGCTGATCGAGCAGCGCCGGCACCATTCGACCACCGGGCGGGCGACCTTTGCGATCCTGCTGTTCCAGGATCTGGCGGTGGCGCCGATCCTGATCACCCTGGCCGTCCTCGGCGCCCGCGGCGGCGAGGAGCTCTCGCCCCGCCTGCTGCTGACCTTCGCGCCGGCCATGCTGGGGATGATCGGCCTGGTGGCGTTTGGCCGGCTCCTGCTGCGGCCCCTGCTGCGGTCGGTGGCGCGGGCCAAGAGCGAAGAGCTGTTCATGGCCGCCTGCCTGCTGGTGGTCATCGGGGCGGGGCTGGTCAGCGCGCTCACGGGCCTGTCCATGGCGCTGGGCGCCTTCGTGGCCGGCCTGCTGCTGGCCGAGACCGAGTTCCGCCACGAGGTCGAGGTGACCATCGAGCCCTTCAAGGGCCTGCTGCTTGGCCTGTTCTTCCTGTCGGTGGGCATCGGACTCAATCTCTCGCTCCTGGCGGCGCGACCGCTGGAGATCCTGGGCCTGGCGACGGGCCTTCTGCTGGCCAAGGGGGCGGTGATCTTCGTCCTGGCGCGGCTGACCCGCCTGCCGCCCCTGGCGGCGGCCGAGGTCGCTCTGCCCCTGGCCGCGGGCGGGGAGTTCGCCTTTGTCATCATCAACCAGGCCGCCGGCCTTGGGGTCGTGTCGCTGCAGACCGGTCAGTTCGTCATGGTGGCCGCGACCCTGACCATGGCCCTGGTGCCGGTGCTCGCCTGGCTGGGCCAGCGCCTGGCCCGGCGTGAGCCGCCGCCGGCCCTTGATGAGGCCCCTGGCGGCGGCGACGGCGCGCCCTCGGTGCTCATCGTCGGCTATGGGCGGGTGGGTCAGCTTGTGGGCGACATGCTCAGCCGACACGGCACGGCCTGGGTTTCGGCCGAACGGGATGCGCGGCTGGTGGAGCAGGCGAGGCGAACGGGCCGCCCCTGCTTCTTCGGCGACGCCTCCCGGCCGGAGTTCCTCAACCGCTGCGGCCTGGGGGAGGCCAGCGCCCTGGTCGTGACCATGGATGACCCCGAAGGCGCCGAGACCGTGGTCTCGGTGGCCCGGCGGCTGCGTCCCGACCTGGTGATCGTCGCCCGGGCCCGGGACGCCCGCCACGCCAAGCGCCTCTATGAGATGGGGGCCACCGATGCGGTGCCCGAGACCGTCGAGGCCAGTCTGCAGCTCTCGGAGACCGTCCTGGTGGAGATCGGCGTGCCGATGGGTCTGGTGATCGCCTCGATCCATGAGCGGCGGGACGAATATCGCCAGGATCTCAATCGCCCCGACGCCTTGGGCGGGCGTCGACGCAGCCGCGCAAACGACAAGGGATGAGCCCGAGAAACTCCACTCTTGAGGGAAGCCGATTGCGTATTTCGCCGTGCGGCTGCAACATCGCACCTCGCTGCGGCCGTGGCGCCAGAAAATCTCACGGCGGAGGATTTTTTCGGAACCTCTTCCGTAAGCTGGCGTTCAGTGCCCAGCGCCATACAGCGTGGCGGTAGGCTCAGGCCTTGCCTGCCCCGTCCGCGCGGCGCCCGAGTGGGTCCAGGAGGAGAGTCCTCATGGATGTCGGTGTGCTGGTTAGTATTGGCCGATGGGCCGGGGTGGGGGTCGCGAGAGCCCCTGAAGCATCGCCGCAAACAGCGGAGGATGTGCCGGGTTGGGGCCAAGGGAGGGGGACGACCTAGAGATTCTCGCGAATTTCGACCAATCGGCCGGGTGATTGCGCAAGAGTGTTGCTCTGGCGACACTTTCGCAGTGGATCGGGCTTGCTATAACGCTGCTGGGTCATATGGCCGCAGCAGAGGGCATGAAGAGGGCTCAAAATATGAAATTCAAACTCCTGGCAGGGGCCGCAATGGCTGCGGTTTTCGCCGCGTCCGGCGCGTCTGCCCAAGACGCCGGCTGGTACGGCGCCATGGACCTCGGCTATCACTGGCCTGAAGGCCTTGAGACCGGTTCGTCCAACGACGGCCCCGGCGGCGCCGGCTACAACTGGGAATTCAGCCAGGACGACGACTGGGCCGGCTTCGCCCGTCTCGGCTATCAGCTGAACCCCAACTGGCGCGTTGAACTCGAGGGCGGCTATCGCCCCGGCGACATCTCCAGCGTCCGTGGCGCTCCGGGTTCGGCCATCGCCGGCCTCTGCACCCCCGGCGTGGTTCGCACCGCTGCGGCTCCGAACTGCGGCTCGCCGAACGGCGACGTCGAAGCTTGGACCGTCATGGGCAATGTCATCTATGACATCGCTCCTGGCGCGGTGATCAATCCGTTCATCGGCGTCGGCGTCGGCGTCAATCACGTCAAGATGGACGTGACTGGCCAGTTCGCCACCACGCCTGGCCCGTTCACGGCCGCCAACCCGGCGATCCAGAACCTGTCGATCGACGACGATGATACGGCCCTGGCCTATCAAGTCCTCGCCGGCCTGGCCTGGCAGGCGACCGACCGTCTCGACGTCGACCTGACCTACCGCTATCTCGGCGGTTCGGATCTCGACTTCGCTTCGACCGGCAGCGCTTCGCTGCAGCCGGGCGTGTTCTCTGGCGACTACCGCGATCAGTCGGTGACCGTCGGCCTGCGTTACTCCTTCGCTTCGCCGCCGCCCCCGCCGCCGCCCCCGCCCCCGCCCCCGCCGCCCCCGCCCCCGCCGCCGCCTCCCCCGCCGCCTCCCGCGGCGTATGAAGCCCGGCAGTTCGTGGTCTACTTCCCGTTCGATCAGTACATCCTGACGCCGGAAGCCCAGGCCGTGGTCTCTGAGGCCGCCAACTACGCCCAGGGCGGCAACGCCACCCAGGTCGTCGTGATCGGTCACACCGACTCCTCCGGCTCGCCGGCGTACAACGTCCGCCTGTCGGAACGTCGCGCCAAGGCCGTGGCTGACCAACTGGTCGGCATGGGCGTCAACCAAGGCGCGCTGCAAGTCGACTGGAAGGGTGAGAGCCAACTGGCCGTCCCGACCGGCGATGGCGTGAAGGAACCGCTGAACCGTCGTTCGACCATCGACATCAACTTCTGATATCGATCTTCGACTGGCGCTAAGCCAACCGATGGGGAGCCCGGCCGCAAGGCCGGGCTCCTTTCGTTTGCGGGTCTGTCAACGGCGCGCGCCGCCAGATCGGTCCCAGATCAGCCGGAGATCAGCCGGAGATCAGCCGAAGATCAGAATCCAGAGGCCGATCAGCGCGAAAGCCCCGGCCGCCAGGCCTCGGATGAGCTTGAGGGGCAGGCGCCCGGCGGCGGCCTCGCCAATCAGCACCACCGGCGCATTGGCCAGCATCATGCCGGCGGTGGTCCCGGCGGTGACCAGCAGCACGTTCTGGAACTGGGCCCCCAGGGCGGCGGTGGCCACCTGGGTCTTGTCCCCCATCTCCACGAAGAAGAAGGCGACCGTGGTCGTCCAGAAGATCGAGGCCCCGTCGCGCCGCGTCGGCGCATCGTCGTCCTCCAGCTTGTCGGGAATCAGCGCCCAGGCGGCGAAGGCCAGGAACAGGCCGCCGAGAATCCAGCGCATCCAGGGACCCTGCAGCCAGGCGGCCGCCACGGCGCCGAGGCCGGCCGCCAGGGCGTGGTTGGCCAGGGTGGCCACGAAGATGCCGCCGATGATCGGCCAGGGTTTGCGAAACCGCGCCGCCAGCAGCAGCGCCAGAAGCTGGGTCTTGTCGCCAATCTCGGCGATGGCCACTAGGCCGGTGGAAATGAGGAAGGCTTCCAATGTCATGTCCCGGCGGGGTCGGACGGCGCATACCAATGGCGATCGACGCCTCCGACCCCGCATGGTGGACGCGCGAAAGCCAAAGGTCTCGCCAAGCTCAATCCGCCGGACGCGCCATGCCAGACAGGGGCAAGGCCCCGCCGGCAAGTCTGTTGACGCGCCCCCCGCTGGAGATACGGGCGGCTACTCCCCAATGACAGGCCGTGGCGTAGCTTCTTGCGTCCCTGATGGCAAGCCGGCGCCCGGTGTCTGTGCGTTTCGGGACCGGGGATGCGGACCTATTGTCACAGTCGCGTGAAGGTTTGGCGGCGGCGGCGGCGGAAACCCCATTGCGATCAGTGGGCGGACTCCCCGTGTTAAGATCTCGGTAACGAAAATCCCTGGGGGCGAACCGTCGCACCCCGTTGACGAGTCGTTAGCCTCTGTGGCCCCATATAGTGGTGTCGTCAGGTTGGCGGCCACAATATATAGCGGTGGGGCGGAATATCGGGCATGGGCTCGAAGCCCCTGAAAGTTATGGGTTTTGGCCATGAGCGGCAGTGAAGCGGCGATGTTGAAGGTTTCTGAGGCGGCTTCGGCGGCGCAAGACCGAGCCGAACGGCCCCAGCTCCAGCTGGTTCGGAAGGTGGAGGTCGATCGCAGCCGCGACGCCCTGCTGACCGAGTTCGGCAAGACGACGCTGGAGGACCGCTACCTGCTGGCCGGCGAATCCTATCAGGACATGTTCGCCCGGGTGGCCACGGCCTTCGCCGACGACGCCGACCACGCCCAGCGCATCTATGACTACATCTCCAACCTCTGGTTCATGCCCGCCACGCCGGTGCTGTCCAATGGCGGGGCCGACCGCGGCCTGCCGATCTCCTGCTTCCTGAACGCGGTGCGCGACAGCCTCGATGGCATTCAGGGCGTCTGGAACGAGAATGTGGCGCTGGCCTCCAACGGCGGCGGCATCGGCACCTATTGGGGCGGCGTCCGCTCCATCGGCGAGAAGGTCAAGGGCGCGGGCCAGACCAGCGGCATCATCCCCTTCATCCGCGTGATGGACTCCCTGACCCTGGCCATCAGCCAGGGCTCCCTGCGCCGGGGTTCGGCGGCGGTCTATCTCGACGCCCACCATCCGGAGATCGAAGAGTTCCTCGAGATCCGCAAGCCGTCGGGCGACTTCAACCGCAAGTCGCTCAACCTGCACCACGGCATCAGCATCTCCGACGAGTTCATGGAGGCCGTCCGGGCCGGTGAGCTGTTTGGCCTGCGCTCGCCCAAGACCAATGAGGTGATCCGCGAGGTGGACGCCCGGTCGCTCTGGCAGAAGATCCTCGAGATCCGCCTGCAGACCGGCGA
>CAZERE010000016.1:38838-39097 GCA_964515365.1 uncultured Phenylobacterium sp.
GAACCGCTCCATGCCGCAGCATCAGCGCGAGCTGGGGCTCAAGGTCCGCCAGTCGAACCTGTGCTCGGAGATCATGCTGCACACCGGCGTCGATCACCTGGGCAAGGACCGCACCGCGGTCTGCTGCCTGTCGTCGGTGAACGCCGAGAAGTTCCTGGAATGGCGCGATCACCCGACCTTCATCGAGGACGTGATGCGCTTCCTCGACAATGTGCTGCAGGACTTCATCAGCCGAGCGCCCGGCGAGATGGACAACGCC
>CAZERE010000017.1:0-6713 GCA_964515365.1 uncultured Phenylobacterium sp.
GGCTCCACCGAGGTCGGCCGCCAGCTCGCGGCCGACTGCGCGCCGACCCTGAAACGCCTGTCGATGGAGCTGGGCGGCGCTGCGCCCCTCATCGTCTTCGAGGACGCCGACCTGGACGCCGCGGTCGAGGGCGCCATCGCCGCCAAGTTCCGCGCCGCCGGCCAGACCTGCGTCTGCCCCAATCGCCTCTATGTGCACCAGGCCGTGCAGGAGGCCTTCCTGGAGCGCTTCACCGCCCGGGTCGCCGGCCTGAAGGTGGGCAAGCCCTTCGAGGACGGCGTCGAGATCGGCCCGCTGATCAGCGCCAAGGGCCTGGACAAGGTGGAGGATCACATCGCCCGCACCAGGGCCAGCGGCGGCCGGGTGCTGACCGGCGGCGGCCGCCACAAGCTCGGCGGCCGGTTCTTCCAGCCCACCGTGCTGGCCGGCGGCGATGATCGCCTGTTCGCCGCCGAGGAGACCTTCGGCCCCGTGGCGCCGGTCTTCGGCTTCCTGACCGAGGAGGAAGCCCTGTCGCGGGCCAACGCCTCGGAATTCGGCCTGGCCGCCTATCTCTTCACCCGCGACCTGGACCGCGCCATGCGGGCCGGGCGCGCCCTGGAGGCCGGCATCATCGGGGTGAACACCGGCGTGGTCTCCAACGCCGCCAACCCCTTCGGCGGCGTCAAGCAGTCGGGCTATGGCCGCGAGGGCTCGACCTATGGCGTGGACGACTATCTGCAGGTGAAATCCCTCACCCTGGCCCTGGGCTGAGCCTCACCCGGGGGGTGATTGACGATGACCCCGGCCTCGGTCTCCTCTAGACCGGCTGTCTGAGCCATGCCGGGGGGAAGCTGATGACGCCGAGCGACGAGAGGCCTGACGAGGCTGTCCCCCCGCCGGCTTCGCCTGAGGCCACGCCGGAAGCCGCGCCGCCGAAGGCGCCGTGGTGGCGCAAGGTCAGGGACCGCATGTCGCACGGCCGGGCGCCGGTGGTGTTGGCGGCGGCCCTGATCGTCGGCGCCTTTGGCGGCGGCTTCCTCACCGCCAAGGGCGTGGACATCCTGAGCATTCCCCGCACCGTGGCCGCCGGCGGCGACGTGGTTCCCGGCGGCTGGTCCCTGTTCGGCCGCCCCCGCGCGGCGGATGCGCCGCGTCGTGGCGTTCCGATGCCCGAGGGCTTCGCCGTCTGGCGCACGCGTATCGACACCAGCGGCGCCCAGCCGCGGGCCTGCGTCGAGATGAGCAGGCCGCTGGATCCCGAGGCCTCCTACGGCGACTATGTGCTGGTGTCCCCGGACCTGGGCGAGGCTCCGGCCATCGCCGTGGAAGGCTCCGAGCTTTGCGTCGCGGGCCTGGGCTTCAACGACCGGCGCGTGACCCTGCTCAAGGGCCTGCCCGCCCGCGGCGGCGAGACCCTGGCGGCCAATGCCGATGTCGACTTCACCTTTGGCGAGAAGCCGCCCTTCGTGGGCTTCGCCGGCGACGGGGTCATCCTGCCCCGGGAGGATTCCGATGGCGTCGGCATCGAGACCGTCAATGTCAGCCGGCTGGAGATCGAGGTCTGGCGCGTGGCCGACCGCAACCTGGTCCGCACTTCCATCAGCGCGCCTGAACCCACCGCCGAGGGCGAGTATGCCTATGACTGGGGCTCCGACAGCCCCGACCAGGAGGGCCAGAAGGTCTGGACCGGCGAGGTCGCTGTTCGCGGCGAGGCCGGCCAGCGGACCACCACGGTCTTTCCCCTGGGCGCCGTCCTGCGCGAGATGAAGCCCGGCGGCTATGTGATCAAGGCCCGCGACGCTTCGGGCGGCCGCAGCCTCACCGACAGCGACAACAACCCGCCCGCCCAGGCCCGGCGGTGGATCGTCTTCACCGACATGGCGCTCAGCGCCTATGACGGGGCCGAAGCCACCGATGTGGTCGTTCGATCCCTGAAGAGCGCCCGCACCCTGTCGGGCATCCGCGTGGCCCTAGTGGCCGCCAATGGCGAGGATCTGGCCGAGGCCCGCACCGACGGTCAGGGCCGCGCCCGCTTCGACGCCGCGCTGACCAAGGGCGACGGCGCCCTGCGCGCCAAGATGATCATGGCCTATGGGCCGCAGGGCGACCTGGCGGTCCTCGACCTGGACCGCCCGCCGGCCGACCTGTCGCGCCTGGGGGTCGGCGGCCGCATCGAAGCCTCGAGCGTCAGCACCGCCGGCCGCACCGCAGGCTCCGTGGTCGACGCCTATCTCTACACCGACCGAGGCGTCTATCGCCCCGGCGAGACCGTCCACCTGAACGCCCTGATGCGTGATCGCGAGGCCCGGGCCGTCAAGGACCGCAAGGGCGCCCTCGTGGTGCGCCGGCCCTCCGGGGTGGAGTTCCGCCGCTACGCCTTCGACGGCGCGCCCCTGGGCTCGGCCGCCGCCAATATCGACCTGCCCCGCAGCGCGCCGCGCGGGCGCTGGCGCGCGACCCTTGAGATCGAGGGTCTGGAAACCCCGGCCGGCGAGGTGACCTTCGCCGTCGAGGACTTCGCGCCCCAACGCCTGGCCGTCACCGTGACCGGCCAGGCCGCGACGCCTGTGGCGGTCGGCCAGAGCCGCAATCTCGATATCAACGCCCGGTTCCTCTATGGCGCCCCAGGCTCTGGCCTGCAGGCCGAGGGCGAGGCGCGGCTGCGGGTCGATCCCGACCCCTTCCCCGCCTTTGAGGACTATCAGTGGGGGAACCAGCGCGAACCCTTCCAGGAGGTGTTCGTCGATCTTGGCCGCACGGTCACCGACGGCGAAGGCCGGGCGGTCATCACCCTGCCGCCCCAGGCCGCCGAAAACCCTCAGCCCCTGGTGGCGGCCACGACGGTCAGCGTCTTCGAGCCCGGCGGGCGGCCGGTGCGGGAATCCCTGGACCTGAAGATCCGCCCTCGCTCGACCTATCTGGGGGTCAAGGTCGACCAGGCCGAAGGCTCTGGCGGGCGCGACCCGACGGTCAGCCTGGACCTGATCGCCGTCAATCCCGCCGGCCGGCGGATCGCGGCGCCGGGCGTCACCTGGCGCCTGGTGTCGGAGAACTGGGACTATGACTGGTTCCAGCAGGACGGCCGCTGGCAATGGCGCCGCACCAGCCGCGACGCCCTGGTGGACCAGGGGACGGTCAATGTCGCCGCCGGCGACCCGGCCCGTCTCACGCGCCGCCTGGGCTGGGGCGACTATCGTATCGAGCTCAGCGGGCCGGACGGCGCCGCCAGCGTGATCCGCTTCACCTCGGGCTGGGGGGCGCCGGCCGAGGACGCCGAGGCGCCCGACATCGTCCGGGTCAGCGCCGGCGACAAATCCTACGCCCAGGGCGACACGGTCGAGATCACGCTGAAGCCGCCCTATGCCGGCGAGGTGCAGGTGGCCGTGGCCACCGACCGGGTGCTCGACTTCCGCACCCTGACCGTGGGCGAGAACGGCGCCACGGTGCGCTTCCAGACGGACGCCCGCTGGGGCGGCGGGGCCTATGTGATGGTCACGGTGGTCCAGCCCCGCGATCCCGTCCAGACGCCCAAGCCCCGCCGGGCCCTGGGCCTGGTCTATGTCCCCCTCGATCCCAAGGGCCGCAAGCTCGAGGTCGATCTGGGCACGCCGGAAAAGGCCGCCGCCCGCGACGCCCTGTCGGTGCCGGTCACCGTCCGGGGCGCAGGCCTTGGCCAGCGGGTGCGCGTCACCCTGGCGGCGGTGGACGAAGGCGTCCTGCAACTCACCCGCTTCGACAGTCCCGACCCCGCCAAGTGGTACTTCGGCAAGCGGGCGCTCGGCGTCGATTACCGCGACGACTATGGCCGCCTGCTCGATCCCAATCTCGGGGCGCCGGCCAATGTGAATTTCGGCGGCGACGAGATCGGCGGCGAGGGTCTGACGGTCACGCCGATCAAGACCGTGGCCCTCTGGTCCGGGGTCGTCGAGACCGGCCGGGACGGCAAGGCGACCATCCGGTTGCCGGCGCCGGACTTCAATGGCGAGCTGCGGCTGATGGCCGTGGCCTGGACCGACGACGCCGTCGGCTCGGCCTCCAAGCCCCTGGTGGTCCGTGAGCCAGTGGTGGCCGAACTGGCCCTGCCCCGCTTCCTGGCGCCCGGCGACTCCGCCTTCGCCACCCTGGAGCTGCACAATATCGAGGGCCGGGCCGGTGAATACATCGCCCAGCTCACCGGCGAGGGCGGCATTCTCGCCCCCTTCCGCAAGGCCTATGAGCTGGCCGTCGGCCGACGTCTGGCCGAGCGCGTCCCCCTGGAGGCGCCGCGGGTCGCAGGCATCGGCAAGGTGAGCCTGGCCGTCACCGGTCCCGGCTTCTCCAGCACGCGGGACTATCCGCTGCAGACACGCCTGGGCTGGGGACGGGAGACCCGCACCACCACGGCCCTGCAACAGCCCGGCGCAGCGTTCACCCCGACGCCGCAGCTGCTGGCCGGACTGGCGGCGGGCGATGCGACCCTGCAGGTCAGCTATTCGCCCTTCCGCGGCTTCGATCCCGGTCCGATCGCAGTGTCCCTGCTGCGTTATCCCTATGGCTGCACCGAACAGCTGGTCTCGGCGGCCTATCCGCTGCTCTACGCCGGCAAGGTTTCCCAGGATCCCAAGGCCCGTCGCTCCAGCGCCGGTCTCAACCAGGCGGTCAGCCGTCTGCTGGACCGCCAGACCCTGGACGGCGCCTTCGGCCTCTGGCGGGTGGGCGACGGGGAGGCCGACGCCTGGCTCGGCGCCTACGCCACCGACTTCCTGATCGAAGCGCAGAAGGCCGGCGCCCCCGTGCCCGCCCAGGCCCTGGATCGGGCGCTCGGCGCCATGCGCCAGATCTCCCGCCCCGAGGGCTGGGCCAGCGTCTCCTACCGGCTGGAATATCCCGACTGGTGGGCGGGCTCGCCCCAGGCCTCGGAGACCGCCACGGAGTCCATGCGCCGCAGGGCCTCGGCCTATGCCCTCTATGTGCTGGCCAAGGGCGGCCGCGGCGACCTGGCCCGGCTGCGCTGGTGGCACGACGTCCAGATGAAGTCCGAGGCCTCGCCGCTCGCCAAGGCCCATGTGGGCGCGGGCCTGGCCCTGATGGGCGACAAGGCCCGGTCTCGCTCGGCCTTCCGCCAGGCGGTCCGGTCGCTGGACTATCGCGAGGAGGCCGACTGGTACCAGAGCCCGCTCCGCGACCTCGCCGCCGTGATCGCCCTGGCCTATGAGGCCGGGGAGACCGAGATCGCCCGCGACCTCCAGGGGCGGCTGGAAAACGCCGTCGAGGATCCCGAGGCGCTCAACACCCAGGAACAGGCCCGCCTGCTGCAGGCCGCCCAGGCGATGATGAACGCCGCCGGCCCCCTCAGCATCGAGGCCTCGGGCGCCATCCCCCTGGCCGCTGTGGCCGGTGGTCCCCGCTGGGCGGTGGGCAAGCTGGCGGACTCCCGCTTCGTCAATTCGGGCGAAGGCGCGGTGTGGCGGACGGTCACCGTCACCGGCGCGCCGGTCTCGGCCCCGTCGGCGGCCAGCAACGGCCTGACCCTGCAGAAGCGGATGCTCAGCTTCACCGGCGGGCCGGTGGACCCCGCAGGCCTGACCCAGGGCGACCGGGTGATCATCATCGTCTCGGGTCGCGCCCAGCAGGCCCGCTCCATGGCCCTGGTGATCGACGATCCCCTGCCGGCCGGCTTCGAGATCGAGACGGTGCTCGGCCCCGACGACGCGCAGAGCGGCCCCTTCCGCTTCCTGGGCGAGCTGTCCTCGGCCGATGTGCAGGAGGCCCGCGACGACCGCTACGTGGCGGCCATGGACCTGCCGGGCCGCGAGGACTTCGCCTTCGCCTATGTGGCCCGGGCGGTGACGCCTGGCGACTTCCTGCTGCCCGGCGCCCAGGCCCGCGACATGTACCGTCCGGCGGTCAACGCCCGCACCAGCGTCGGCCGCACGGTGATCGCGCCCGGCCAGTGAGACCGCTGGCGTCCCTGAAGGCCAAGGCCCGTCAGGCGGCGGATTCGCCCCGGGCGGTCCGTCGCCTGACCCAGGGCCTGCTGGTCGCCCTGGGCCTGCAGGCCGCCGGGCTGGCCCTGGACGCCGCCCTGCCGCCGGACCTGTCGCGCGGCGCGCAGGCCTCGCCTGTGGCCCTGGACCGCCGCGGCGCCTGGCTGCGGGCCCTGCCGGTGGAGGACGGCCGCTGGCGCATCCGGGCTGACCTGGCGCGGACCGACGAGACCTTCGTCGAGCGCCTGATCGCCGTGGAGGACGCCCGCTTCTGGCGCCATCCCGGGGTCGACCCCCTGGCCGTGGTCCGCGCGGCGGGCTCTGCGGCGATCACCGGCGAGGTCAGCTCCGGCGCCTCGACGCTCACCATGCAGACCGCGCGGTTGCTGACGCCGCGCCCGCGCACCGTGCCGGCCAAGCTGGTGGAGATGATCCGCGCCGTGCAGATCGAGGCCCGGCTCTCCAAGCGGGAGATCCTCGCCCTCTATCTGACGCTCGCCCCCTATGGCGGCAATCTGGAGGGGGTGAGGGCCGCCAGCCTCTCCTATTTCGGCCATGAGCCCTCGACCCTGACGCCAGGCGAGCAGGCCCTGCTGATCGCCCTGCCCCAGTCGCCCGAGGCGCGGCGGCCCGACCGGCGGCCCGACGCCTCCCGCCGCGCGCGGGATGAGGTCCTGGGCAAGATGGTGCGGGCCGGCGTGCTGCGCCCCCTGGAGGCCGCCGAGGCCGGCGATGAGCCCATGCCGGGCCGCGCCCCCTTCCCGG
>CAZERE010000017.1:6723-36273 GCA_964515365.1 uncultured Phenylobacterium sp.
GGGGCGCGCGGTCGGACCAGGCCTCGGTGATCTCCACCCTGGATGCGGGTCTGCAGGCCAGGCTCGAACCCCTGGTGGCCCGCGCGGCCCGCGCCCAGGGGACGGAGGCCAGCGCCGCGGTGATGGTGGTGGCGCTGGACGGGCGGGCGGTGCGCGCCTCGGTGGGATCGGCGGGGCTGGACCGGCCCGGCGGCTGGATCGACATGACCCGGGCGCTGCGGTCCCCCGGCTCGGCCCTGAAGCCCTTCATCTACGCCATGGCTTTCGAACAGGGCCTGGCCGCGCCCGACACCCGCATGGCCGACGCGCCGCGGCGCTATGCCGACTACCAGCCGGAGAATTTCGACCGGGTCTTCCACGACCAGGTCACCGCCCGGGAAGCCCTGACCCATTCGTTGAATGTGCCCGCCGTCGACACCCTGGCGCGTCTAGGCCCCGCGGCGTTCGAGGGTCGGCTTCAGGCGGCCGGCGTGCGCCTCTGGCGGCCGAGGTCAGAGACCCGAGACGCCGGGCTGGCCATCGCGCTGGGCGGGGTCGGCGTGTCGCTGCGGGACATGGCGGTGCTCTACGGCGCCCTGGGGGACGGGGGCCTGGCCCGGCCCCTGGCCTGGACCGAGGCCGAGGCCAGCGCCCGGCGCGAGGCCCGCGGGGTCCGGCTGGTGAGCCAGACGGCGGCCGACGAGGTCCTGGCCATCCTGCGGGAAACCCCACCGCCCGCCGGCGTGACGCCCGCCGCGCTCAGCCGTGGCCGTCCGCTAATGGCCTACAAGACCGGCACCTCCTACGGCTTCCGCGACGCCGTGGCGGCGGGGATCGTCGGCGGCCATGTGATCGTGGTCTGGAGCGGCCGGGCCGACGGCGGCGCCCGGGCGGGCCTGACCGGACGCAACGCCGCCCTGCCCCTGTTGTTCGAGGTCGCCGACCTCTTGCAGGCGCCCCCCGCCGCGCCGCCGCCGCTCGCCCCGCGCAACGCGCCCACGGCCCTGGACGACCAGACGAAGACCACCGAAGGCCCGCGCCTGATCTTTCCCCCCGACGGCGCGGTGGTGCAGGTGGACGGCTTTGGGGCCGGCTCGCGCGGCCTGGTCCTGGCGGCCAGCGGCGAGGACCTGGACTGGTATGTGGCCGGCCGGCCGCTGAGCCGCGATCCCTTGAGCGGCCAGGTGCTCTGGCGGCCGGAGGGGCCGGGCTTCTACGATCTCAACGTGGTCGACGGCCAGGGCCGCGCCGCCCGGGCGCAGGTGCGAATCCGCGGCGGCTAATAGAGGCGGGCCAGGTCCTCGGGCCCGCTGCAGGTGACGTTCATGTCGTTCACCAGGCCGTTGGACAGGGAATAGACCCAGCCGTGGATGCTGACCGGCTGGTCCCGCAGCCAGGCTTCGCGGATGAAGACGTCGGAGGCGACATTGCGCACCTGGCGGATGACGTTCAGCTCGCACAGCCGGTCATGGCGGGCGTGCTCGTCTTCCATGGCCTCCAGCTCAGCCCGGTTGGCGGTGTACACTTCGCGGATCGGGTGCAGCCAGTGGTCCACCAGCCCCCGCCGCTGGCCGTCGATGGCGGCGACCACGCCCCCGCAGCCATAGTGGCCGACGACCATGATGTGCTTCACCTTCAGCACGTCGACGGCGAACTGCAGCACCGACAGGTAGTTGGCGTCCTGGGGCGGGGCGAGATTGGCCACATTGCGGTGGACGAACAGCTCGCCGGGATCGAGGCCGACGATCTCATTGGCCGGCACCCGGCTGTCGGCGCAGCCGATCCACAGATATTCCGGGCTCTGCTGGCCGACCAGGCGCTGGAAGAAGCCGGGATCGACCGCGAGCTTGCCCTGCGCCCATGCCCGGTTGTTGTCCTTCAGGTGGTCGAGCATCCTGGAAACCTCCCCATCTGCAGCATTGTTCGGATCAGCCGGCCGCAGGCGCGTCGGGCTGAAGGTCCGGGTGGGCCGCGGCGAAGGCGGGATGCGCCCTCGCCCGTTCGGCCGCAGCCCTTATCGCCGGATAGGGGGAAAGGTCCACCCTGAAGCGGTCGGCCGAATAGACCTGGGGGACCAGGCAGCAGTCGGCCAGGCCCGGCTCGGCCCCATAGGCGAAGCCCTGGCCGTGACGGGCGATCATCGGCTCCAGGGCGTCGAAGCCCTCGGTCATCCAGCGCGCCACCCAGGCCTGCCGGTCGGCCTCGCTGACCCCCAGGGCGGCCAGTTGCTGCTGGATGCGCAGATTGTTCAGGGGGTGGATGTCGCAGGCGATGATCCCGGCCATGGCGCGGACCACCTGGCGCCCGGCCGGATCGGGCGGCAGCAGGGGCGGAGAAGGGTGGGTCTCCTCCAGCCATTCCATCAGCGCCAGGCTCTGGGTCATGGTCGTCTCGCCGTCGACCAGCATCGGCGTCAGGCCCTGGGGATTGCGCGCGAGATAGGCCGCCGTCCGCTGCTCGCCCTTGGGCAGATTGACCGGGATATAGTCGTAGGCGAGCCCCTTGAGCGCCAGGGCGATCCGCACCCGATAAGGCGCGGTGGCCCGCCAGGAACTGTAGAGGGTCAGCGCCATGGTCAGAGCACCCTGAAGCTGAGCTCGCCGACGCCGTCCACAGCGCCAGCCACCTGGTCGCCGCGGGCGATGGGGCCGACGCCTTCGGGCGTGCCGGTGAAGATCAGGTCGCCGGGCGCCAGCGCCCACAGCTTCGAGGCCTGGGCGATGATTTCGGCGACGTTCCAGATCATGTCGGACACCAGGGCGTCCTGGCGGGACTGGCCGTTGACCGTGGCCGAGATGCGGCCCTGGGGCGCAGGACCGCTCCAGCGGCGGATGGCCGAGATGGGCGCAGACTGGTCAAAGCCCTTGGAGGCGTCCCAGGGATGGCCCTTGTCCTTGGCGGCGGCCTGCAGGTCCCGGCGGGTCAGGTCGAAGCCCACGCCGTAGCCGAAGACCAGGTCGAGGGTCCGATCCACCGGCACGTCGGCGCCGCCGGCGCCCAGGGCCACGACGAGTTCGATCTCGTGATGCAGGTCGCCGGTGGCCGACGGATAGGCCACGTCGTCGCCCGGAAGCACGAGGGCGTCGGCCGGCTTGGCGAAGAAGAACGGCGGATCGCGGTCATCCCCGCCCATCTCCCGGCGGTGGGCGGCGTAGTTGCGGCCCACGCAGAGAATGCGGCGGACCGGGAACAGGGCGTCCTCACCCAGGACAGGCACGGCGGGGACGGGCGGCGGGGCCAGGACATATGCGGTCATGGTCAAGGCCGTACTCCCACCACCGGCCAAAGAAAAGGCTCCCGCGGAACGCGGGAGCCTGATCTTGAAGGGTCCTGAGCCCTGCGGCCTTAGTTGGCGGCGTCGAGGCGTTCCTTCAGGGCCGTCGCCTGGTCCAGGTGCTGCTGGATCGCCGGGGCGGTGGCCGCGGCGAAGGCCTGCAGACCCGGCATGTCGCCGTCGCCGGCATAGCGCTGCATCAGGTTCAGCGCCTCCTGATGGGTCTCGACCTGCAACTCCATATATTCCTTGTCGAAGTCGGCGGCCTCGGTGTCACGCAGGTCGTTCAGCTCGTCGGTCACCTCTTCGTCGGCCGTGGTCGGCGGGGTGATCGGCTGGCCGGTGGCTTCCACGGCCGTCTTCAGGTCCTGGGTGGTCTTGGTGTGGGCGTCGACCATCATCTGGGCGAAGGCCTTGACCTCGGCGTCCTGGGCCCGCTCAAGGGCCATCTGCGACGACTGGATCTCCAGCATGTCGCTCTGGGCGGCCAGGCGGACGAAATCAGGCGCAGAGGCCTCGTCGGCCATGGTCGGGACGGTGGCGGTGGGGTTGGCGTCGGGGGTCACGCTTTCGGCCGGGGCGGTCGCGGACTGATCAGCCGGCTGACCGCAGGCGGCGAGCGAAAGGGCGGCGATCGCGGCGCCCGCGATAAGCAGGTGGCGGGTCATGTGAACTCCTGGGACGTTGACAATTCTGGCGTCGCACCTGTCGATGCGTCGGGTCTAGAACTCACGCGCTCGTGATCTGTTCCAAGAAAGTGGGGAGAGCCCAATGGCTGACACAACCGCGACAGGCGCCTTGGCGGGGCTGCGGGTCATCGAGATGGGCTCCCTGATCGCCGGGCCGTTCTGCGGCCAGATCCTGGGCGACTTCGGGGCCGATGTGATCAAGCTGGAGGATCCCCGCACCGGCGATCCCATGCGCCAGTGGGGCCGCAGCCTGCCCAAGGGCCAGTCCCCCTGGTGGCCGGTCATCGGCCGCAACAAGAAGTCCGTCGGGCTCGATCTGCGCCAGCCCGAAGGCCAGGACCTGGCCCGGACGCTGATCGCCTCGGCCGACATCGTCATCGAGAACTTCCGCCCCGGCGCCATGGAAAAGTGGGGCCTGTCCTATGAGCGCCTTTCGGAGCGCAATCCGGGCCTGATCATGGCCCGGGTGTCGGGCTTCGGCCAGACCGGCCCCCTGTCCCACCGGGCCGGCTATGGCTTGATCGGCGAGGCCATGGGCGGCCTGCGCCACATCACCGGCGAGCCCGACCGCCCGCCGGCCCGGGCGGGCATCTCCATCGGCGACAGTCTGGCGGCCATGCATGCGGCCATGGGCGTGATGATGGCCCTGCATTCGCGGCACGCCACCGGCCGGGGCCAGGTGGTGGACGCCGCCCTCTATGAGAGCGTGCTGGCCGTGATGGAGAACCTGATCACCGAATATGACCTCACCGGCTATGCGCGGGAACGCTCCGGTTCGGTGCTGCCGGGGATCGCGCCGTCCAACGTCTATCCGTGCGCCGGCGACGAGATGATCCTGATCGGCGGCAATGGCGATACGGTCTTCGCCCGCCTTTGCGAGGTGATGGGCCAGCCGGAGCTGGCGGCCGACCCGCGGTTCGCCACCCATGCCGCCCGGGGCGAGCGCCAGGGGGAGCTGGACGAGCTGATCGCCGCCTGGACGGCGACCTGCAGCCTCGACGACCTGCTGGGGCGCCTGGAGGAAAAGGGCGTGCCCTGCGGCCGCATCTATCGCGCCCCCGACATGCTGAGCGACCCGCACTTCGCCGCCCGGGAGGCCATCGTGACCCTGGATCATCCGGTGTTCGGCCAGGTGAAGATGCAGAACGTCTTTCCCAAGCTCTCGGCGACGCCGGGCCAGGTGCGCTGGCCCGGCCCGCCCCTGGGCGCCCATACCGATGAGGTGCTTCAGGCCCTGGCCGGGCTGTCGCCCCAGGGGTTGAGCGATCTCCGGGCGCGCGGCGTGATCTAAACCTCGGCGCCGGTCCGCAGCAGGTCGGCCACCGCGGCGGTGACCTGGGTCACGTCATAGGGCTTGCGGATCACCGGCGCGCCAAAGCCGCTGGGCGCCCCGCCGGCGTCGCCATAGCCGGTGGCGAAGACGAACGGCACGCCGCGCTCGGCGAGGATATCGGCGACCGGGCTGACCGACAGGCCGTTGAGATTGGCGTCCAGGACCGCGGCGTCGATCCTCTGGTCCAGAAGCGCCAGGGCCTCTTCCAGCTCATAGGCCGGCCCGACGACGATGGCGCCGGCCTCCGACAGGCCGGTCTCCAGCTCCATGGCCAGGAGGGCTGCGTCCTCGACGATCAGAACGCGGGCGCCGGCGAGATCGACCGGACCGGCCGGCCCGGAGGCGGCCTCGGCGCTGCGGCGCGTCGGGGCGTCCGGCACGGTGTCGGGGCGCGCCACCAGGGCGGCGGGTCCCGCCTCGAATCTGGCCCGAGCGCCGGTGGACGGAAATTCCAGCGAGGTGGTCCCGTTCAGCTCGCGCCCGGTGACCTGGCTGAGCAAAGTGGTCCCGAACCCGGTCCGCAAAGGCTGCGAGGTCACAGGTCCCCCGGACTCGGTCCAGTCGAGGACGAAGCCGCCGTTCGGCGTCGCCCTCCAGGAGACCAGGACCTGGCCGGTCTCCACCGAAAGGGCGCCATATTTCAGGGCGTTGGTGGCCAGCTCGTGGAAGGCCAGGGAGAGAGCGTTGGCCGCCCGCGGGGTGAGGAACAGGTCCGGCCCCTCCCACCGCGTCTGGCCCGGCGCCAGACCCCCGAGTTCGGCGGCCGCCAGGTGGTCGATGGCCGCGCCGCGCCACCGGGCCGCCGTCAGCAGCTCATTGGCCGATCCCATGGACTTCAGCCGGCCCGAAAAGGCCTGCAGGAAGCCGTCCATCGACGAGGTCCGCCGCGCCGTCTGAACCGCCAGGGCCTGGACCGTGGCCAGGACGTTCTTCACCCGGTGATCGATTTCAGCCATCAGGGCCTGGCGCTGGTCCTCCTCGACCTTGCGGGTCGTGATGTCCTCGACAATGCCGATGACGCCCCGGATCTCCCGCTTGTCGTCGCGGATTCGCTGACCGACCACCCGCAGCCAGATCTGGGGCTGGCCGGGCCGGGGCGCGGCCCGGCACTCGATCTCGTAGCGATCATCGGCCTCCAGCCCGGCGCGGATCTGGCGCAGAGTCTGGTCGAAATCGTCGGGATGGATGCGCGGCCACAGCGCCTTGCCGCCTTCGGCCGGCAGATAGCCGGCCTCGCCCCCGGTGATGGCGGCCATGCGCTCGCTGATCACATAGAAATCGCCGGGCACATCGTACTGGAATTCCCCAAGGCCTGCGGCCTGGAGAGCCAGTTCGAGGTGCTCGATATCCAGGCGAGCGCGCCTTGCGTCTGCGACCATGAAGCGACCCTAGCGCCGGGATTGTGCCGAAGCGACAGGAACTGTGGAGGTATTGCGAAGTTTTCCGCGAGCTAGCCTGGAACCGGGAACCGCCGTGGCCTATGTCACGTTCAGGCAGAGCCCTGTGCGAGGCGTGCGGGGACCTCAAACCTGTGGAGAACCTTCATGACGAATGCTGCCGACCGAGCCACGAGCGAAGCCAAGGCGGCCGCCAGCTCCGCGGCCAACTCCGCCCAGGTGCTTGCTGACGACGCCCAGCGCACCTTCCGCGACGCCGCCAAGCACTTCGAACGTGCGGTCCATGAAGGCGTTGAACAGATCCGCGCCCAATCTCGCGCCTATGCCGACACCGCGGGCGAACAGATGGAAGAAGCGCAGCGCTACGTGGTCGAGCACGTGCGTGAACGTCCCCTGGCCGCGACGGGCGTCGCTGTCGGCGTGGGCGTGGTCATTGGACTTCTGCTCGCCGGCGGTCGCCGTTGATCGAAAAGGCGCTCACCGCCGTCATCGGCCTCGCCGCGATCTGGGCGCTCACCATGCTGTGCGTGAGCGCTGCGGGTTTCGCCCTGTTCGTCCTGCTGGCGGGTCCCCTGGGCCCGGCCGGGGCCGCCGGCGTCCTGGCGCTGGTGGCCGGTCTGTTGCTGGTCGCCGCCGTCTTCGCCGTACGGGGTAAGGGTCCGACCCTGCCCGTGCTGCAGGAGGACGACAGCCTGACCGCCCGGGCCTTCGAACTGGCGCGGCAGCATCCCATGGCCGCTGGCGCCGCGGGCCTTCTGGCGGTGCTGACCGCCGGGACCCTTGCGGTTAAAAACCCCAAGGTGATCGCCGCGGCGCTCAGCGCATTTCTCGCCGGCCGTTCGGCTGGCCGGCACTAGCCCGCGCGTCCCGGCGACGGGATCGCAACCGAAGCTCTTCAGACGCGTCCCTTAAGGGGGCGCGTCGCTTCACGTGACCAAAACTCGACCCAAGGACCGCCATGTTCAAGCTCCCCGACCTGCCCTACGCCCACGACGCCCTGGCGCCGGTGATCTCCGCCGAAACCATGGGCTACCACCACGACAAGCACCATGCGAAGTACGTGGACACCCTCAATGACCTGCTGAAGGCCGCCGGCGAAAACCCGGCCAGCCTGGAAGAGGTGGTCAAGGCCGCGGCCGGCGATCCGGCCAAGAAGAAGCTCTTCAACAATGCGGCCCAGACCTACAATCACACCTTCTTCTGGACCTGCATGATCGGCGAGAAGCAGTCGCCCCAGGGCGACCTCGCCGCGGCCATCGACCGCGACTTCGGCGGCCTGGACAAGCTCAAGGAAGCCTTCGTCACCGAGTCGGTGAACCACTTCGCCTCCGGCTGGGGCTGGCTCGCCGCCGAGGGCGACAAGCTGAAGGTGCTGTCGACCCACGACGCCGACGACCTCCTGACCCACCAGGGCCTGACGCCGCTGCTGACCTGCGACGTCTGGGAACACGCCTATTATCTGGACCACCAGAACGACCGTAAGGCCTTCGTCGAAGCCTGGTTCGACAACCTTCCGCACTGGACCTTCGCCGCCGCCCAGTACGACGCCGCCCGCGGCAAGGGTCAGGCCTGGCGCCACCCCGTTCCGACGACCTGATCGCCGGGCTGGGAACAGCTCAAAGTCAAGCACGTTGAAATCCCGCGACCCCAGAGGCCGCGGGATTTTCTTTTGGCGACGCAGGTCGTCGGTTCAAGGAGCGTGCAAATGCTGAGTTGGGCTCTGGTCTTCCTGGTGGTCGCCCTGATCGCCGGCGTGCTTGGATTCACCTCGATCGCCGGCGCCGCCGTCGGCATCGCCAAGATCCTGTTCTTCGTCTTCCTGGTGCTGTTCGCCGTTTCGGCCATCATGCACATGGTGCGGGGCCGGCGGGTCTAGCCTCGCCGGTTCAATGACCAGGTCCGGTAAGCCTCGAACCGCGAGCCGGACCAGGTCATGGCCTTGATCCGGATGGCGTCGTCATCCGCCTCGATCATGTTGAAGCTCGCCGGGACGCCGCGCTCACGCACGGACAGGGTGCCGCAGCCGATGGCGTAGGTGTGTCCGTCGGCGAAGGCGTAGGGCAGGGCGAAGGGGGCGTGCACGTGCCCCGACAGGACCAGGTCCACCCCGGCTTCGCTGAACGCCCTCGCAGCGTCCACCCCGCCCCAGACCTTGGCCGTCATCGGCCCGCCGATCATCTCCGTCAGGGGGTGGTGCACCGCGACGATGCGGAGGTGGCTGGGGGAGGCGCTGTCCAGAAAGCTCACCGCTTCGCGCACCTGGCTACGGGCGATCTGGCCCTTGGACCAATTCATGCGCCACTGGGCGCCCCGCGCGGTGTTGATCCCGGCCACGGCCACATGTTCGTCCAGGTGGGCCTGGCTCCAGGCTGGCCCGATGATCCGTTCGAACCGCGAGAACGGTGAGAAGATCCGTTCGATCCAGGCGAGATAGGGCGCGTCATGATTGCCCGGAGTCACCAGCCAGGGCCGGGGCAGGGTTTCCATCCAGGCCCTGGCCGCCTCGAGTTCGGCGACCTCGGCGAAGCGCGTGACGTCGCCGGTGATCAGGGTGAGGTCCGGCGGATCGACCTGAAGCATCTCGGTGGCGGCCTCGACGGCAGGACGGTTCTCATCGCCGAAGTGGACGTCGGAAAGCTGCGCAATACGGATCATGCGGCGTCCGGGTTCAGCACGCTGGCGGCGACGTCCTTCTCTGCGCCGGCCGGTTCGTCCGGCGGCGCCAGGATGCGGGCCACGTGGGACACGAAGGCCACCTCGGCCAGGGGACCGAGCTGAACGCTTTCGCCATCGAGGAGGGCCGGTATGCCCCGGGCGGCCCAGACCCGGGCCTTCAGGCACAGGCCCAGATCAACCGCGGGGTCGTCGCGCCAGTCGCCGACTGCGGCATGAAGCCCCAGTCGGAAGGCCTCCATCGCGCCGTGCAGGTCCAGGCCCGCGGCTTCCAGGGCCTGCTCGTCATCGGCCAGACTGCGGCTGGCGGTGGGGCACATGAAGATCACCGCCTCGCCCTTTTCCCGCTGCCCGTCGCCGATGACGTAGCGAAGCCGTCCGGAGAAGGCGCGGGACCAGGCGGTCTGCGCCCGCTGAAAGGCCAGCCGCGCCTTGCCTTCGCGCATGGCTTCCCGGGCCGGGGCCCAAAGCGCCGGCGCGCCGAGGATGGCGGCCACCAGGAACAGCTTCCCGTCGACCGAACCGCCCGCCAGGGGCCGCTCCACCCCGTTGTCGAGAATATCGACCAGGGCTTCCTGCCAGGGGCGCGCCCCATAGATGGCGTGGGGCAGCATGTTCATGGTGCCGCCGGCCAGGGGCGCAAAGAGCGGCCCCTGGGGTCCGCACAGTTCGGCGGCGCTGCGGGCGGTTCCGTCGCCCGCGACCACCGCCAGCAGGTCAGGCTTGGCCTGCAGGGCGCTGCGCAGGCAGGCCTCCACGTCGCCGGACGACGAGGCGCACACCCGGGCGCGCACATTATAGCGCGACAGGATTTCCTCCGCCTGGGCCGGCGCGTCTTCGGAGACGCTGCCGGAGGCCAGGTTGAGCACCATTTCGATCTTTTGAACGCCCTGGATCACCGGCGGGCCTAAAGATCTTGGGCCGGCTGGGCCGGCGCCGGAGCCGTCGCATCAGGCGCTGTCGCGGCCGGCGGAGAGGGCTCGGTATTGGCCTGGAGATCACGTCCGGCTCCGCTGATGGCGGCCCCGGCTTCGTCGGCGGCGGCGCGCAAGGTGGGTTCGGCGCGGTCGGCGGCGACGGCCAGCCTCTGATCGACGGCCTCGCCGCCCTCGCCAAAGGACCCGTGCCAGGCGGCCACGCCAAGGATGGCGGCGCCGGCCAGCGCGACCACCCCAATCATCAGATTGCGGATCGGGTGGCTGCGACGGCGGCGCTCCTCGCGTCGCCCTTCGACCAGGCCCCGCTCATAGGCCCGTTCCAGATCCCGCGGATCGACCACCACGGGGTCCATGGCCTCGGCCGGAATGCCGTCGCGGTCACGTCGTCCAAATCGCGGCCACATTCTGGGCGCTCCATGTTTCATCTGCGGTCAAGCTAACGGCGGGCGCCAGCGCCGGTTCCCCTTTGGTCCGCGGCAATGATCCAGCTGATCCCGATGGTCGGGAACCTGACCAAGAGGACCGGCGTTTGAAGTTCGGCACAAGCTCAAGGAGAGCCTGAAATGATGAAGTCGCTTATCGCTGTGGCGGGCGCGGGCCTGCTGGCCGCGGCCTGCACCTCGACCGGAACTGTGGAACGCAACGCCGCGGGCGGCGCGGCCCTGGGCGCCCTGGCTGGCGCCGTGATCGGCAACAATGTCGGATCGGGCAGCGCCTCCACGGGCGCCGCCATCGGCGCCGTCGCCGGCGGCGCGGCCGGCGCCTACAAGGGCTGTCGTGAAGATGGCGGCTGTGGCGCCGACGTGCCCAATCGCCGCCAGTATTATGATGAGCGCGCGGGCCGCTACTACTTCTACGACTCCGCCAGCCAGCGCTACTATTGGGAAGATGGCCAGCCCCGCTACTGATCAGGCCTTCGATCGTCGATCCAAGAGAGCGGCCAGGACTCCTGGCCGCTCTTTTCGTTTATGGCTTTGGGACAATGCGCGGCAGTCGCGCCTTAGGGGATGTTCGTAATGATGGATCGGCGAGGATGGGGGCTCCGGCTTGTGACCCTGGGGGCGCTGCTGGCGCTCGGGGGTTGCCAGTCCTGGCTCAATCGGCCCCTGGTGAATGACACAAGCTGCGCCGATGTGAGCGCCGAAATCTACTTCCAACCGGACTCCGCTGACCTTGGGCCCGACGCCCAGCAACTGATCCACGCGGCCGCCGACCAGGCCAAGGGCTGCGCCGTGACCCGCGTGGACGTCCTGGGCCTGGCCGACGCGCCCGGCTCCGCCAGCGCCAACCTCACCTTGTCGGAGGCCCGCGCCAAGGCCGTGACGGCCGCCCTGGCCGCCGCCCGGCTTCCCGCCGCCCAGTTCCATGTTCAGGCCTCTGGCGATACCGGCGCCGTCACACCGGACGGCCAGGCCCGGCCCATGCGCCGCCGGGTCGAGGTCGTCCTGCGGCTGGCGAAGCCCGGCTGAAGACGACGCCAAAAGGAACGGCGGATCTCATGAGATCCGCCGAGTTGGCATAATCGAGAAAAGGGGGGTGCGGAGGCGGCAGGCTGGTCTTGGGAGACCAGCCTCAAGTCGGGGGGGGCGTCGCCGCCTCCGCAGAATATGAACTCGCCGCCCGCCTCTCCGTTCCCGGTCCACGTGCATTATTTTCAATTTTTCCCGCCCAAATTGGTTGAGGCCAGATCGGCGGAAACAAGCGTCGCCGTTGAAGGAACGCCGCCGCAGCCCCTGCGTTGGTTTGGCAAGGCGAAGCATCGGCTTCGCACCGCTGAACAGGGGCAAGATATGATCAGAGGCCATCAGGACGCCCGCGTGGCGCGGGCTCGGGCGGACGCCTTCCCGCATCAGGACCGCACAACCCACAGCCGGCTGGCGGCCCTGGCCTCCATCGTGGCCATGGCCAGCGCCATGGCCCTGCTGGGCGGCATGGCGTCCGAGGTCCGCGGCCCTGGCGGTCCGCCCCCCGCCCCCGCCAGCCTCATCAACTTCTAAGAAAAGGAGAGCGCTCATGGCTGACTCCCCCCAAGATCCTGAAACCAAGATGCCCGCCACCCCCGCTCGGCAGGGCGCCCTGGGCAAGCCGGTGCTGCTGGTGCTTGTCATATCGACCGCCCTGGCCGGCGTCGCCCTGATCAGCGCGTGGCTTTTCCGGGCCGACGACCTGGCGGACGTCGAGCCGCACGCCGGACGTCAGACCACCGATGCGACCACCTTCGAGCAGGACGCCCCTGCGCCGCTGCAGAACCCGCCGCCCGAAAACTGATCTGGACCACACCCATGAGAAAAGGGCCGCGGGATACCCAGCGGCCCTTTTTTGTGGGCGGTTCTCAATCTGGCCCCGAGGCTAAACCACCGATTGCCCACGGATCGCCCGGACCACGAAGCTCGCCACCAGCAGGACCAGAAACAGCACGAACAGGATTTTGGCGATGGTGGCCGCGACGCCGGCCAGGCCCAAGAAGCCGAGATAGCCGGCCGCAAGGGCCAGAACTGCGAAGACGATCGCCCAACCGAGCATGGCTTGATCCTCCAAGGGATTGATCCGACGGGCGTACGCCCTTTCGAAATCAACGCCCTCGAAGCGCCGCCGTTCCCTCCGCCCGGTCGCCCAGGCGGAGGTCAGAAGCGGTCGCGCCTCAGCGCTCCAGACTTGGAGTCTAGGCGGCGGCCTTGGCCTTACGGCGCGGGTGGAAGAACAGCGCCTGTCCGATCGCCGCCTTCACCGTTTCCGGCTGGAAAGGCTTGGTGATCAGGAAGGTCGGCTCCGGGCGCTCGCCGGTCAGAAGGCGTTCGGGGAAGGCGGTGATGAAGATCACCGGCACATCGAGTTCGGCCAGGATGTCCTTGACCGCGTCGATGCCCGAGGAGCCGTCCGCCAACTGGATGTCGGCCAGAACCAGGCCCGGCCGGCTACGGCCGACGGCGTCAACCGCCTCGGTGCGGGTGGCGGCGATGTCCACCACCGTATGGCCGAGTTCCTTGACCAGGGCCTCGATGTCGGCGGCGATGACCGGTTCGTCCTCGATGATGAGCACTTCAGTGGCCAGTTCGGCGTCGATCTCGGCCTGGGCCTCGGCGATGAGGCCTTCGACCTCTTCGAACCGCGCGCCCAGGATCTGCGCCGTTTCGCTGGGGGTGAACCCCTCCAGGGCGGTGAGCAGGAAGGCCTGGCGGGACCGCGGGGCGATCCGCATCAGGCGGGAGTTGGCGTCCTCACCGGCCGCCTCCTCTCCGGTGCGCGATTCGAGCTGCGCACCGGTGGAGCACCAGATGGTGTGGAACACGTGATACAGGGCCACCCGCGGCGTCAGGTTGGCCTCGAGGACCTTTTCGCCCGCCGCCAGCGCTTCGAGCGCGACGCGGACATAATGGTCACCCGTGGTTTGATCGCCGGTGAGCGCACGCGCATAACGCCGAACATAGGGCAGATGCGGCGCCAGTCGGGCTAGAAGACTCAATGACCCCTCCCGTAGAGACAAGGACAGACACGCGGCTGCGTCCTTTGCCGCCGCGTTTGATCCATCATCCGCACAAAACGCGGCCGAAGGGAACCGGTTCCGCCCGTCGGACGTTTTCATCATCCACGCAACGGGTTCCGCATCTGGAACTGGTTGGGAACTCGACGGGGGGGCCGATCGTTGAGCGATCAGAATGACAGTATGAAAGGGCGTCCGCCGCAAGAGCCGGACGCCGGGGATATGATCGAACAGCAATCGCAACACCCCGCCTCGGGTTCCGAAGCGAACGCCGCCGCGCTTGACGAGGCTCGCCTGCGCCAGCAGGCGATCGGCGTACGTCTGCGCCAGATGTTTGACGAGGTGGTCAACGAGCCGGTGCCGGATGACTTCCTCGATATCCTGCGTCGCGCCGACAAGTCGGCGGAGCAGGACTGATGATCGACCGCAGTCCGCGAGACCCCGCGCTCGACGAAGCCTTCAAGCTCGAGCTGGTCACCCTCATTCCGCACCTGCGCGCCTTCGCCCGCACCCTCTGCGGCGACGCCACGGCGGCCGATGACCTGGCGCAGGACGCCATGATGAAGGCCTGGGACGCCCGGTCCAGCTTCCAGATGGGCACCAATATGAAGGCCTGGACCTTCATGATCCTGCGCAACCAGTTCTATTCCGAAAAGCGCCGGTCCTGGCGCCAGAGCCAGCTGGATCAGGAAGCCGCCGAGCGGACCCTGGTGGCGGTGGACGACCCCGAGGCGCCCGTCGCCCTGGACGAGCTCCGCCTCAGCCTGGGCATGCTGCCGCCCGAGCAGAGGGAAGCCCTGATCCTCGTGGGCGCCGGCGGCTTCGCCTATGAAGAGGCCGCCGAGATCTGCGGCGTGGCCGTCGGCACGGTGAAGAGCCGGGTGAGCCGGGCGCGCAAGGCCCTGCAATCGATCCTCGAAGACGGCGCCTATGACCGCGATGGCGGCGCAGCAGGCGACGCGATGCGGTCTATCCTGGCCGACGCCGAGCGACTCAGCACCGTCCGCTGAGCGCCCAAGGGGGCGGCGCCGTGAACACCGATCCATGGGCCTCGCTCAGCACCATTCGGGTACGGCTGATTGCAGCCATGGCCGCGGCCCTGCTGCCCGTCCTGATGCTGGGCGCGGTGCAGACCGCCGTGGCCTTCAACCGGGAAGCCGAACTGCTGCGCGAAAGCCTGGGCTCAGCGGCCCAGCGCAGCGCCGCCGACGCCCGGGCGCGCATGGAATCGGCCGACATCCTGCTGGAGACCCTGGCGCCGGGTTCGGTCGGATTCGCCTGCGCCCGCCGCTTGGCCGAGGTGACCGCCCGCATTCCCGGCTATGACAATCTGATCCGCTTCGACCGCAACGGCCGGGTGGCCTGCGCGTCCGGCACGGTGCCCAGCGATCCTGGCCGCAGCGCGCGACCGTGGTTCGAACAGCTGCGCACCGCCGACGACATGATCATCACCCGCGATCCGGGGGTGAGCTATTCCGACCAGCCCGCCCTGGTGGCCGCCGTGCCGGCGCGCACCGCGACCGGGGAGTTCGACGGCGCCCTGGCCGCCGTCATCGCGCTGTCCAGCCTGCAACCGGACGGCGCGGCCTCGGCCCTGCCCGAAGGCGCCGAGGTCGCCCTGGTGGACAACGCCGGCCGCTATCTCAGCATGACCGACGCCGCCGCCTTCGCCCCGCCGCCGGCCGACTGGCTGAGGCGCACCCAGTCGGCCGGGTCCTATGTCTGGTACGCCCGGGCCGGGGGCGAGCGACGGGTCCATATCGCCGCGCCCCTGGTGGGCGAGAGCCTGTACGTCATGCTGTCGGCCCAGTCGCCCGGCCTGTTCTCGTGGGCGCGGCTGAACCCCCTGACCGGGCTCGTCCTGCCGCTCATGACCTTCGCCGTCGTGCTCGTCACGGTCTATATCGCCGCCGACCGGGTGGTGGTGCGGTGGCTGATCTATCTGCAGCGGATCGCCGCCCTCTATGCCCGGGGCCGGCTGACAGTGCGTCCTGCGCGGGCCGAGGACATGCCGGCTGAGATCCGTGACCTGGCCGAGACCCTTGAGGACATGGCCGACGCCATCGTCGGGCGCGACGCCTCCCTGCGCGATTCCCTGGCCCAGAAGGACGCCCTGCTGCGCGAGATCCACCACCGGGTGAAGAACAACCTGCAGGTTATCTCCAGCCTGCTCAGCATGCAGCAGCGGGCCCTGTCCGACCCCGGCGCGCGGGCGGCGATGTCCGACACCCGCCAGCGGATTTCCGCCCTGGCCCTGGTCTATCGCGCCCTCTACCAAGGCCCCGACCTCAAGCGGGTCGATCTTCGCCCCTTCCTGGAAGAGCTCACCGCCCAGCTGGTGGCCGGAGAGTCCATGCGCGGCCCTGCGGTGCGAACCGAACTCCATGCCGACACCCTGATGATCGACCCCGATCGCCTGGCGCCCCTGGCCCTGTTCGCCGTCGAGGCGATCACCAACGCCCAGAAGCACGCCTTTGCCGAGCGCGGCGGGCTGCTCAGCGTCGATTTCCGGGCGGCCAATGGCGAGGCGGTGCTGGAGATCGCCGACGATGGGGTGGCGACCGATCAGGCCCTGGCCGGCGCCGGCGTCGGCCGCACCCTGATGACCGCATTCGCCCGCCAGCTGCGGGGCAACGCCGAGGTGCTGAGGAACGCCGCCGGCGGCGTCACCGTCCGGCTGGTCTTCCCGACCCCGCCCACCGACGCCATGGAAGAGCCGGAGCGGAACCAAGCTGTGGCCTGAACGTTGGATCACCGACGCAGACAAGCCTCACAATGGAGCCTCCCACCATGCGCAAGATTTTCCTTCTCGCCGCCCTGACCGCCAGCCTCGGCATGACCGCCTGCAACACCATCTCCGGCGCTGGCCAGGACGTGGAAGCCGCCGGCGAAGCCGTGTCCAGCACCGCTGAAGACGCCAAGAACTAAGAGCAGACCTTCCGCGCGAGGGCCTTGCCTCCGCGCCAGGTTTCAGACCAAAAGCCCCGCCCGGCGAACGCCGTGGCGGGGTTTCTCTTGGGCTGGAGCGCCTTTCGACAAGGGGGAGCCGGTTGTCGGCCGAAACGCGCTCAGAACTTGGAGTTTAGAGCCGGATTTAGGCCGCGACCCGAGCGGTCGCAGGGGTTTGGAAAACGCCCGGCTGCCGGCCAGCCTTAAGGCTCTGGGCGTCGAGAACATGGGCCTCGTTGGTCCCCACGATCAGATAGCCGCCAGGATTCAACGCCGCCGTCAGGTTCTCGATCACCCGCTGCTGCGCCGGCTCGATCATCGTCTCCAGCACATGGCGACAGAAGATCACGTCGAAACCCCGGACCCGCGACAGGTCGCCGATCAGGTTCAGCCGGCGCCAGCGGATGGTCTGGCGGATGCGCGGCGAGATGGCCCAGGCGTCGTCAATCTTGTCGAAATGCCGGACCAGGCTGCGGATCGGCAGGCCACGCTGCACCTCGAACTGGGTGTAGAGACCACTCTGGGCCTTCTCCAGGGCGCGCTCCGACAGGTCGGAGCCGAAGATCTCGAACTGAGCGCCAGGATGTTCGCCCGACATCTCGTCCACCAGCATGGCCAGGGAGTGGACCTCCTGGCCGGTGGCGCAGGCGGCGCTCCAGATGCGGATGGGCTGGTCGGCGCGCAGGCGGGCCAGGTCCGGGGCCAGCTCATTGCGGAACAGGTCGAAGGGCGTCTGATCCCGGAAGAAGCTGGTGTCCCCAGCCGCCATGGCTTCCACGATGGCCCAGATCAGCCGGTCTTCCCGGCGCGTGCGCAGGCCAGATATCAGGTCGGCGATGCTTTCGAAGCCTTCGCGGCGGGCCACGGGCCCCAGGCGGGTCTCCAGCAGGTAGTCCTTCGCCGGGTCCACCTGCTGGCCCGACCGGGCGGCGCAGAGCTGGGCGACGAGATCGCGGTCCTCCGGCTTCATACCAGGCCTGCCTGGGCGAACTTGGCCGCCACGATCTCACTGTCGAAGGGCTTCATGATATACTCGTCCGCCCCGCTGTCGAGGGCCTCGCGGATCGACGCCACCTCATTCTCGACCGTGCAGAACACGACCTTGGGCGCGCCGCCGCCCGGCTCCATCCGCAGGCCGCGCAGGAATTCCAGCCCGTTCATGACCGGCATGTTCCAGTCGAGCAGGACCACGTCGGGCATGGCGGTGCGGCACCAGGCCAACGCCTCGGCTCCATCGGCGGCCTCGGCGATATCGAAGCCGAGATCCTCCAGGATCCTGCGGGCGACCTTCCGGATCACACGACTGTCATCGACGATGAGGCAAGTCCTCAACGGAACACTCCCAACCTGAGACCCAAGTTGTCGCGCCCTGCTGGTTAAGGAGCCGTATGGTTTTGCAAGTTCGCCCCGCCCGAGCGCCCGATTTGGGGGCGGATTCAGGCGGCGGGCAGGGTCGCTGCGAAGGTGACCTTTTCGTCGTCGGCCTCGGCGAACACCCGCCCGGCGGCCTCGGCCACGAAGAGGTGGACATAGTAGGCCTGCACCCAATGGCCGTGCATCATGCCGTCGGGCAGCTTCTCTCCGGCCAGGCCGGCGGCGATGTCCGGACGCAGCCGGGCCTTGGGGCCGACCGCCTCTACGGCGATCACGGTGGCCCCGCCGTCGTGAACCGCCTGCAGCCGCGCCTTCCCGCCGAGCGGCAGCGCCGCGCCGGCCAGCTGGGCCAGGTTCAGGGCCGTGCGGGCGGCGGCCTTGTCCAGCGACGGCGCCTCGACGGCCCATTCGAGTTCGGCCCGCTGATGTCGGAAAATCCCCTGGGCCAGAGCTTCCAGGTCCCGGGGATCGAAGGTTTCGGCTGAGGCCGAGGCGCCGAACGCCACCCGGGTGAAGGCCAGCATTTCGGCCAGCTTGCGCCCCGAGGCGGCGATCAGGCCCATGGCGTCTTCGCGCATGTCCTGGGCGTCGGGGTCTTCCAGCAGGTCCAGGCCGGAAACGATGGCGCTGACGGGGCTGATGAAGTCGTGGCACATCCGCGCCGCCAGATAGGCGGCGATCTGGGCGGCGCCGGGCGAAGCCTCAGAGGCGGCGGCTTCGGGATCGATGGGAATGGAGGCGTCTGTCATCGGGCCATGAGACTGGCGTGATTTGGCCTCGCCTGAACAGGAAAAGCGGAGCTTCAGATCGCCTTTTCGAACGCCCAGGGCTCGGACGGGGGCGCCAGCCGGGTCGGCGTGTAGGCTTCGCCCTGGAAGGCCGGGTCAAAGCTGGCCTGCTCGGTGCGGCCCTCAGGCGCCAACTGGACCGCCAGATAGCCTGTAAACCCCGCAAAGAAGGCGAAAACCGCCAACCAGAGGACGATCCGCAGGGAGGCCTGCGGCAAGCGGGCGGGCATGGGGTGAGCGGGCATGGCGTAAGCGCGATCCATGCATCCCCAACCCCCGATCGGGGCTCATGGTTGCGGCCGGTCTTCATTTTTCGCCCTGTGCCTTTTTGCGAATTATTCTCATTGCGCCCGCGTCCGCTACCTTCTAAGAACTATTCGCAACTGGAGCGCCCGCACGTCCCCCTCGGGCCTCCCGGATCTTCCCCTCTTGGCGTTTCCTCCCCGCCAGGCCTCGCCCCGCCCGGCTCCCCGCCTGGGCGGGGCTTTTTTTGGGCTCCAGCCCCCGTCGGCGCGCAGGCCGGCGCGCGAAGGCGGCTGTAAAACCGGCGGAATTGGGTTCATAACCCGGGCTTGAGAATTGAGGCGTTGCAGATCAAGGAGGCCCGCCATGGCTCTGGATTCCGGTGAGACCCCAAAGACCTTCCGCTGGGACGATCCGCTGGATCTCGTCTCGCGGCTTTCGGAAGACGAGCGCATGGTCTGGGAGGCGGCCCGGGCCTATGCGCGGGACAAGCTCCTGCCCCGGGTGGTCTCGGCCTATGCCGAGGAACGCTTTGATCGCGAGATCATGAGCGAGATGGGCGCCCTGGGCTTCCTGGGCCCCACCATCTCCGAGGAATACGGCGGCGCCGGCGTCAACCACGTGGCCTATGGCCTGATCGCCCGCGAGATCGAGGCGGTGGATTCCGGCTATCGCTCGGCCATGAGCGTGCAGTCCTCCCTGGTCATGTACCCGATCTACGCCTTCGGCTCGGAGGCCCAGAAGCAGAAGTACCTGCCCGGCATGGCCAGGGGCGACATCATTGGCTGCTTTGGCCTGACCGAGGCTGACGGCGGTTCCGATCCGGCCTCCATGCGCACGGTGGCCAAGAAGGTGGACGGCGGCTTCGTGCTGAACGGCGCCAAGATGTGGATCACCAACAGCCCGATCAGCGATGTGGCCCTGGTCTGGGCCAAGCTCGACGGGGTGATCCGCGGCTTCCTGGTGGACCGCGGCTCCGAGGGCCTGACCACGCCGAAGATCAACAACAAGCTGTCCCTGCGGGCCTCGGTGACCGGCGAGATCGCGTTGTCCGACGTCTTCGTGCCCGAGGACCACATGCTGCCCGGCGTCACCGGCCTGCGCGGCCCCTTCTCCTGCCTGAACAAGGCGCGCTACGGCATCGCCTGGGGCGCCATGGGGGCGGCGGAATTCTGCCTGCACGCCAGCCGTGACTATGTGTCGAGCCGCCAGGTGTTCGGCAAGCCGCTGGCCGCCCGCCAGCTGGTCCAGAAGAAGCTGGCCGACATGCAGACCGAGATCGCGCTCGGCTATGAGGGCGCCGTGGCGCTCGGCCGGCTGATCGACCAGGGCGCCTGGGTGCCCGAAGCCATCAGCCTGATGAAGCGCAACAACTGCGGCAAGGCGCTGGCCATCGCCCGCGAGGCCCGCGACATCCACGGGGGCAACGGCATCAGCGGCGAGTATCACGTGATGCGGCACGCGGCGAACCTCGAGACCGTCAACACCTATGAGGGCGCCCACGACGTCCACGCCCTGATCCTGGGCCGCGCCATCACCGGCGAGAACGCTTTCTAGGCGCTTCAACGGCGCCAATGGCTGCCCGGGGCGTTCATTTGGCCACGCCCCGGGAGCCGCCATGCCTGATAGTCCTCGCACCCTCGACGACGTCATCCTCTGTGTCTGCGACACTGCGGCGGCTTCGGACGGCAAGGTCAGCCTGGAAGACATCCGCGACGCCATCGGCGGCCGCGCCTACGGACCCCTGCTGTTCATGGCCGGCCTGATCACCATGACGCCGGTCAGCGCGGTGCCCGGGGTGCCGAGCCTGCTGGCCTTCACCGTCGTGCTGATCGCCGGCCAGATGCTGGTGGGGTGCGAGACCGTATGGCTGCCGCGCTGGCTGCTCCGGCTCAAGGTCAAGGGCGCCAGCCTCGAAAAGGGCGCGCGCAGCGCCCGTCGGCCGGCCCAGTTCCTCGACCGCCTGATCCGGCCGCGCATCGCCGGCATGACCGAGGGGGTTGGCCGCAAGGGCGTGGCCCTGGTCTGCATCCTGGTCGGGGTTCTGACCCCGCCCCTGGAGCTCATCCCCTTTTCCACCGCCATTCCGGCGGCGACGATCACCGTCTTCGGGCTCGGCCTGACGGCGCGCGACGGGGTCGTGGTGCTGGTCGCCCTGACCGCGGGCCTCACCGCCATAGGCCTGGTGGCCTGGGCGGTGCTTGGCTAGCGGCCCGTGACTTCACCCCCCCATCGGCGCCAGGGTCGGGCCATGCTTCGATATCTCCTCGCCCTGCTCCTCCTTGGCCTTGTCGCCGGCCCGGCCGCGGCCCAGACCGCCGCCGCCTCGCCAGGCGAATCCCCGCCCGCCATCGCCAACCGGACCTCGAGTTCGGAGGACGGCGACATCGTCGCGCGGATCACCGCCATCTTCGCCGAGATACCCGGCCTCCAGCAGGTGGAGGTCCACGTCAGCTCTGGCGTGGTCACCCTGCAGGGGTCGGTGGCCAGCCCCAGCGAGGCGGCCCAGGCCGAAGCGATCGCAGCCCGGGTGGCGGGCGTCGTCACCGTCCAGAACGCCCTGGAACGGGACCTGGATGTCCGGACCAATGTGGCGCCGGCCTTTGCACGGTTCCAGCAGGAGATGCGGGGGCTCGTTCAGGGGCTCCCCCTGCTGGGGGTGGCCCTGGGCGTCGCCGCCCTGATCGGGCTGATCGGCCATGGGCTGGCCGGGATCAGTCGGCTCTGGGACTGGCTGACCCCCAACGCCTTCCTCGCCGAATTGGCCGCCAGCAGCGCGCGGGTGGTGTTCATTGTCCTGGGGGCGGTGGTCGGCCTGGAGATCCTGGGCGCGACAGCCCTGCTGGGCGCGGTCCTCGGCGGCGCAGGCGTGATCGGCATCGCCCTGGGCTTCGCCGTCCGCGACACGGTGGACAACTATGTCTCCAGCCTGATGCTCAGCCTGCGCCAGCCGTTCCGCGCCAACGACCATGTGGTGATCGGCGGCGAGGAAGGCCGGGTCATCCGCCTGACCTCCCGCGCCACGGTTCTGATGACCCTGGACGGCAACCACCTGCGCATCCCGAATGCGATGGTCTTCAAGGCGGTCATCCTGAACTACACGCGCAATCCGGAGCGCCGGTTCGAGTTCGACCTGGGGATCGGCGCCGAAGAGGATGGGCTGGAGGCGATCGGGCTGGGGCTTGGCGCCCTGAACGCCCTGCCCTTCGTCCTGGCCGATCCTGAGGCCAGCGCGGTGATCGTGGACGTGGGCGACTCCAATATCGTCCTGCGCTTCTATGGCTGGGTCGATCAGCGCAAGACCGACTTCCTCAAGGGCCGCAGTCGCAGCATCCACGCGGTCAAGGCCGCCTTCGAGGCTGGCGGCTTCAGCCTGCCCGAGCCCATCTACCGGCTGCGTTACGACACCCCGGCGCCCGCCGACCGGGGGCGTGCGCCCGCCCCCCCGCCGCCGAAGCCACAGGCCGAGCGCGCCCGCCATGAGGCCCACGACACGGCGCCGGCGCCGGCGGTCGAGCGCCTGGTTCAGGAGGAGCGTTCGGACCTGAAAGCCGGCGATCTGCTCGACGACCGCCGCCCGATCGAGTGACCCGCAGGCCGCACGGCTTGATCCCAGCGTCGGACGCGGAACCGCCCGCATGGATTGAAGTCGTGTCACCAGCCTGAGCCGCCGGCTGTGTTTCGGCTGAGGGGACTTGAGCAGACAGTCCTGATACATCCGGCGCATGACCGATGAGGTGACTCGCAACGGCCGCGAACGGGGCGCCGCACCGATTCTGGAGGCGGCCCTCGCCCTCTTTCGCAGCCGGCGGCCCCTGGACGTCTCCATGCGCGAGATCGCCGCCGCCGCCGGCGTCGCGCCGAGCCTGCTGGCCTATCACTTCGAGACACGCCCCCAGCTGCTCGCCCGCGCCTGCAGTCTGGCGGGCGAGGCGTGGCGCGAGAAGCTGTCGGGGCTGACCGAGCTCGCCGGGCGCGGCGAGAGCCTCGAGCACCGGGCTGAGGCCGCCGCCGCCTGGCTCTTCGCCCTATGCGCCGACCGGCCCGATCTCGCGCGCCTCTGGGGCGACCTTCTGCTCGCCGCCGATCGCGCGCCGGCCCTGGCCGAGGTGGCGGCCGACTGGATCGCGCCCTGGCGCGAGGCCTGGGCCTCGGTCGCGCCGACCCCGCTGGTCGCGGAATTCGCCGCCTTCGAACTGGTCTTCCTGCCGGCCCTGGCCGGCTCGCCTGAGCGGGATCTGATTGTGCGCGAGGCCCTGCGCCGCATGTTGCGACGCGCCGCCGGCGAGCCGGTCCAGCCCTCCGACGCCCACTGGCACACCCAGTTCTGCCTGGACCATATGGATCCGCGCCCGGCTCCATCGGAGCGCGACCTGACGGTCAAGAACCGCATCATAGACGCGGCGGCCGACATCATCTCGGAAACCGGCACGGCCGGCGCGACCCACCGCGCCATCGCCACCCGGGCGGGCGCCTCCCTGTCCTCCATGACCTACCACTTCGGGTCGCGGGCCGAGCTCATCCGCGAGGGGCTGCTTCGGGTCTTCGAACGCTCGATGACCTCGCGCCCCGCAGGACGCGTCGAGGCGCCGGATCGGGGAACCTTCGCGCGGGACCAGCAGGCCCGCGGCGAGCGTGACGCCGCCGGGCGCCCTGGAGAGCGCCTGGCCATGGTGCGGGCGATCGCGGAGGTCGCCCTGGAAGCGGCTGTGGATCCCAGTTTCCGGCCCGTGGCGACGGAGCTTCGCCGTATCCGGGGCCTCGTGTCCCGCACGGCGCTCGGCCTTGCGCTGGGGCGCCCAGCGGAAGGAGTCGACGCTGCGGACTACGCGATCTGGGAAAGCGGCGCAGCCCTCATGTGCGACGCCCAACGGGCCGCCGGCGGAGCGACGCGCGCCGGACGGGTCGCAGAGGCCATGGCGCTGATCTTTCCGGCACGCTAGGCCTGGGACATATGTTCAGCTTTCATTTGTCCGCCCACCCATAATCCCCGCTATGCGGGGATTTTTTGGTCACACACCTGTCGCAACGCCTTGGTACACATGTTCAAGACAACGAACTTGGGGGTGTGTCATGGCGATCCGAAGAGCGGCCCGTCTGGGCCTGGCGGGGGTAAGTCTGAGCGTAATGTCCTGGGGGCTGGCCACCAGCGCGCAGGCGCAGGAGACGGCGGCCGCCGGCGAGCCCGCCGCCCATGAGGTGGAGGCGTTGGTCGTCACCGCCCAGCGGCGCGAGCAGGCGATCGAGGAGGTGCCTGTCGCCATCACGGCCTTTGGGGCTCAGGCGATTGAGAGCTTCGGCATCCAGGGCCACAACGAGCTGGCCTATCTGACGCCGGGCCTGATCGTTCAGGAACAGAGCCCGCAGCGGACCGGCTATGTGATGCGCGGCATCACCGCCGAGGTGACTGACGCCTTCGCCGAACCGCAGATTTCGATCTATGCCGACGGCATCGACGGCAGCCGCCAGTCGGGCTCCATCGTGGAGTTCGTCGATCTGGAGCGGGTCGAGGTGGTCAAGGGGCCGCAGGGCACCCTGTTCGGCCGCGGCGCGGCCATCGGGGCGATCTCGATCCGCTCGGCCCGACCTAATCTGAACGAGGCGTTCGGCGAGGCGGTGGTCGAGCGGGGCGATTACAACTTCACCAACGCCACGGCCTGGGCCAATGCGCCGCTGGTCGAGGGGGTGCTGGGCGTGCGCGGCGCGGTGCGCATCAAGCGGCGCGAGGGCGTTGTCGACAACCTGGCCGGGCCGGTCAGCCAGATGATGGCGCGCGACACGCAGTTCGGCCGCATCGCCTTCCGCTACGAGCCTACGGCCGACTGGACCACGGACCTGATCCTGCAGGGGCAACAGGACGATCCCGGCCCGACCGAGTTCAAGAGCATCAGCATCCCTCCGGTCGGCGGCGATGTCAGCCCGTTCACGCCCACGGCCCAGGACCGTCCCGACCAGAAGCTCAATCGCCGCGTCTTCAGCGCGGTGCTCGACAGCACCTACCGGCTGTCGCCCCAATGGACGCTCCAGTCGCTGAGCGGCTACCGCGAGATCGACGCCCTGGAGCAGTGGGACGGCGACGGCACGGCGGTGGCCTACATCATCGGCGACCAGGACACCCAGCAGTGGCAGATGAGCCAGGAGCTGCGCCTGAGCTGGGAGCCGGCCGGCCCAGTGTCGGTCTTCTTTGGCGCCAGCGCCTTCCATGAAGAGATCGAGGACCGGCTCGCGATCGGTCTGAACGAACAGTATCTGCTCAATGGCGGCCGCCTCACCGCCGCGCCGGTCACGATGTACCCCGCCGCGCCTGGCCTGCTGCTGCCGGTCACGACCATGACCCTGACCCAGCGCGTGCAGCAGAACGAGCGCGACAGCCTGGCGGTGTTCGCCGATGTCAGTTGGCGCCTCACCGACCGCCTGACCCTGGAGGGCGGGCTGCGCTACCAGTCCGACGAGGGCGTCAGCCGCGCCGCCACAAGGGTCTCCACCCTCGATGGCCGCGCGCCCATCGCGCTTCGCAACGGCGCCTTCGGCGGCAACAGCAAGGGCGTGTTCTTCGAAGAGGACGGCGGGTTCGACCTGGTCACGCCGCGGTTGGTGGCCCTCTACAGCCTGACCGACGACGTCAATCTCTATGCCGGCGTCGCCCGGGGCGCGCGCTCAGGCAGTATCGGCGTCGGCTTCACGGCCGCCGGGACCGGCGTGCGGGACGTGGTGAAGCCCGAATATGTGAACAACTACGAAGTCGGGATGAAGGCCCGCCTGCGGGGGCGGATGGTGTTCGACGCCGCCATCTACCACTTCGAATATACCGACTTCATCACCGTCGACCCCGATCCGGCGATCGGCCGCATCAACGCCGGCGAGGCCAGCGCCACCGGCTTCGAGACCAGCCTGAACGGCGAACTGATCGACAATCTTCTCGTCTCCGTCGGCTACGCCTATCACGACGGCCAGTACGACAATTTCCGCACCTCGGCCGGCGACCTCTCGGGCAACCGCCTGCGGCTGGCGCCCAAGCACACCTTCAGCGCCGCCGGGGACTACCGCCGGCCCCTGACCAACGGCCTGACCCTTCGGCTGCAGGGCACGGTCGCCTATCGCGGCCAGCACTATTTCAACGACGACAACCTGCCGGCCGAACAGCAGGAGGCCTACACCCTGGTCAACGGCGCCTTCGGCCTCTCCGGTCCCGGGGACCGCTGGTACGCCGAGGTCTGGGGCTCCAACATCTTCGACGAAGAGTTCGTCATCGACATCGGCAATACCGGGAAGTCCTTCGGCGGGCTGTCCACGGCGATCCGCGGCGAGCCCCGCTTCTACGGCGTGCGCCTCGGCGCCCGCTTCTAGGGCGAAGGGTCGATGACACGGAGCTCCCCATGACCCCCCAGAGGCTGGAGCGCCTTTCGCTCCCCCAGATCCTGGCCCTGTCGGCGCCGGCCATGCTGGTCGCCGGCTTCCAGATCCCCATGACGGTCTTCGCCCCGGCCTTCCTGACCCAGCATGTCGGCCTGTCCCTGATGGCGGTCGGCCATATCATGCTGCTGGCCAGGCTCTGGGACATGATCAACGACCCGATCATGGGGCTGCTGACCGACGCCACGCGAACGCCCATCGGCCGTCGCCGCCCCTGGATCCTCGCCGGCGCGCCGCTCATCGCCCTGGCCACCTGGCAGCTCTACTTCGCTGCGCCAGGGGCGGGCTTTGCGGCGATCCTCTTCTGGTCGGTGGCGCTCAACACCGCCTGGACCATGGTGATCGTCGCCCACGGCGCCTGGGGCGTGGAGATCAGCTCCGACTATGACGAGCGGTCCCGCATCTTCGGCTTCAAGATGCTGGCGGTCGCCGCGGCCCTGCCGATGTTCGCCCTCGGCCCGGCGATCCTCGAGCGCCGCTCGGGGGCCGACATCGCCGACCAGATGCAGCTGGTCGGCGCGCTGGTGATCATCGCCCTGCCGCTGGCGATCGCCTGGCTGATGGCCGTGGTGCCCGAACCCCCGGCCCAGCGCAGTCGGTTCGACCTGGCCAGCCTGATCGAGTCCTATCTGGTGGTCTTCCAGCGGCGGGACTTCGCGATCATCTCCGGCGCCTATTTCCTGGTCGGCCTGGGGGACGCGGTGGCCTCGTCGATCTATCTGTTCCTGGTGCGCGACGGCCTGGGCCTGCCGGACTGGGCGGCCACCTTCCTGGTGATCCAGGCCCTGTTCGGCTTCGTCTCCATCCCCCTCTGGCTGGCCGTCAGCCGCCGGACCGACAAGCGGCGGGCCCTGATCGGGGTGCTGCTGGGGCAGATGCTCCTGGCGCCGGTTCCGCTCCTGCTTCCGTACGGGTCGGTGGGCGCCTTCGCCGCCTTCGTGGTGGCCAAGGGGTTCATCTGGGGCGCCGAATACATGCTGCTCCGCGCCATCGTCTCCGATCTGGTGGATGTGGACGCCGCGTCGACCGGGGCGCACCGCGCCGGGGTCTTCTACGCCTCGTTCAACCTGACCCTGGGCCTGGCCGGGGCCCTCGGTGGCGCGGGGGCCCTCTGGACCCTCGGCCGCCTCGGCTTCGACCCCAAGGCCGACGAGGCCCTGAGGGCCGCCTTCGGCCCCACCCTGCGCTGGATGGCGGCGATGGCGCCCCTGGTATGCGCCGGCCTAGGCCTCATCCTGCTCCGCGGCTTCGCCGCCCGCCGGGCGCCGGTCCCGGCGGCCGCCGCCCCATCCCTCTAATGGAGGTTCAACCCATGCTCATCGCACAGATCACCGACACCCACGTGGTCGAGGCCGGAACCCGCGCCTATATGGACCAGGTCGACACCAACGCCATGATGGCCAAGGCCGTGGACCGGCTGAACGCCCTGGATCCGCGGCCGGACCTGGTGGTCGTCACCGGCGACCTCACCGACCACGGCACGGCCGCCGAATATGCCGAACTCAAGGCCCAGCTGGCGCGGCTGGAGCTGCCCTTCTACCTGGTCATCGGCAACCACGACGACCGGCAGACCCTGCTCGCCGAGCTCGACTATGCGCATCTGGCGAGCGCGCGGCCCTTCGTTCAGTATACGGTCGATCATCTGCCGGTGCGCCTGATCGTGCTGGATTCCACCAGCGACGAGCACCATCGCGGCGACTATTGCCAGGACCGCCTGGACTGGCTCAGGGCGCGCCTGGCCGAGGATGTCGGCAAGCCCACCATCGTGGCCCTGCATCACCCGCCCTTCGACACCGGCATCGCGACCATGGACGCCCTGGGTCCCGGCTGGGCCGACGGCCTGGTCGCGGCGATCGCCCAACGGCCGAATGTCGTGCGCGTGCTCTGCGGCCATGTGCATCGTTCGATCCAGACCCTGGTCGGCGGCCGGCTGACCAGCATCTGTCCCTCGACGGCCCATCAGGTGAATCTGGATCTCGCCGCGGGCGCCCCCAATCCCGAGCGCCTGGCGGAGGGCTTCTTCGAGATGGAGCCGCCGGCCTTCCAGCTGCACCGCTGGGACGGGGCGCAGATGGTGACGCACACGGCCTTTGTGGAGCGCTATCCCTGCGTCGCGCCGATCTCCCGCGAGATCATGGCCGCCATGGCGGCCGGCGGCCACAGCCTCGAGATGAAGAAGAAAGACCTCGTCTTTTGAGGCCAGTGACCTTTGAACGGCTTGTCGCCGAGGTTCAGTCGGCGCAGGCCGTGATGCTTGACTGGGACGGCTGTCTGGCCGTTAGCGACGTGTTGCGCCCCGGCGCGCTCACCGTCACCGGGGCGGCGCGCCGCTTCGCCATCGTGTCCAACAACTCGACCGCGACGGCCGTGGAGCTGGCGGCCCAGGCCGCCGCCCAGGGCCTGGTGATCGCCCCCTCCCAGATCCATCTGGCGGGCGAGGCGGTGCTGCGCGAAGCGGCCCGCCGGCTGAAGACGCGGCGGGTCTGGCTGGTGGCCTGCGAGACGATGATCGCGGCGGGCGAGGCCATGGGGCTCATCATCGACGAGGTCGCGCCCGAGGTCGTCATCGTCATGCGCGACGAAGGCTTCGACTACGCCAAGCTGACCAAGGCTGTGGCCCTGCTCGGCCGGGGCGCCCAGTTCTGGGCGGCCAATCTGGACCACGCCCATCCCGGCCGGTGCGGCGCGGTGCCCGAAACCGGGGCGCTCGCCGCCGCCATCGCCGCCGCAGCCGTGCGCCGGCCCGACCTGGTCGCCGGCAAGCCCTATCCGGCGATCTTCCGTCAGGCGCTGGCGGGGCTTGGCTGCCGCCCCGGCCAGGCGCTGATGGTGGGCGACAATCCCCGCACCGACCTGGCCGGCGCCCGCCGGGTGGGCGTGCGCGCCCTGCGCGTTGACGCCGGCAGCTGGGCATGACCGACGCCCGATCGCGTGACCCGATCGCGTGAAGCGGGCCCAGGCGTGCGAACGCAGAAACGCCCGCCGGAGGTTAATCCTGGCGGGCGTTATTGATGTTTGG
>CAZERE010000018.1:0-8886 GCA_964515365.1 uncultured Phenylobacterium sp.
CGCGCCGAACGGCGAGGCCGCGGCGAAGGCGTCCAGAACCTTGGGCGGCGGGGCCTTGGCGCCGGCCGCGGCGGTGAGGACCTCCAGGGCGCCGGCCGGCAGGGCTAGAGGCTCGGGCGCGGCCGGGCGCAGGCGGACCAGGAAGCGGCGGGCGCCCACCGGCGAGATGTCGGCGGCATGATCGGCGCCGGCGGCCCGCAGGGTGGCGTGGGCGGTCTCGCCGCGGCGGGCGGCGCCGAGCGCCGAGAACAGGCTGGAGGCCGAAGATCCGCCCTTGGGCAGGCGGGGGCCGTCGCCCAGCACGCCGCGCCAGGCGCCGTTGCTGGCATGGATGCGGCCATCGGCGCCGGCCAGCGCCGCCGGTTCGGCCAGGGCCTCCACCAGGCGCTCGGCGCCGGGCTCGACCTCGGCGGCGGGCTCCAGGGTCGAGCGCAGGACGAACAGGCCCAGGCAGGCCACGCCGGCCAGGCCCACGAGCAGCATCAGCCCGGCCAGGGTGGCGGGTCCGGCGTTGATCGCCGGCGCGGCGGCGAAGGCCACGGCCATCAGGAAAAACACCACCGCCACCGCGGTGAGCGGATCAAACCGGCGGGCCGGCGCGGGGCTCTGCGGGGTCTCTGCCATGGCGGACCTGCGGCTTGCCTTGGGGCGTGGGACCAGGCGTCCCACCGAATCATCGAGCATCATACTCCACAAGGTCACCTGAGACCCTTACGAGACCTTTCTGTGGCAGGAAGGTTTCTGCGATCGATGGGCCGGCGCAGAACGCGATCATCGCCGCCGGGGCTCGCCAAAGCCGACCTTCGCCACCACATTGCTGGCAGGCGCCGCCCAAGGCGCAAGAGACCAACACTCCGGGAGATGACCATGAGCGATACGACCGACTACGTCCCCCCCAAGGTCTGGACCTGGAACAAGGAGAGCGGCGGCCGCTTCGCCAACATCAACCGGCCCATCGCCGGCCCGACCCACGACAAGGACCTGCCGGTCGGCAAGCATCCGCTGCAGCTCTACTCCCTGGGCACCCCCAACGGGGTCAAGGTGACCATCATGCTCGAGGAGCTGCTGGCGCTGGGCCACGGCGGCGCGGAGTATGACGCCTGGCTGATCAATATCGGCCAGGGCGACCAGTTCGGCTCGGGCTTCGTCTCGGCCAATCCCAATTCCAAGATCCCGGCCCTGGTGGACCGCAGCGGGCCTGAGCCGATCCGGGTCTTCGAGTCCGGCGCCATCCTGATCCATCTGGCGGAAAAGTTCGGCGCCTTCCTGCCCACCGACCCGGCCAAACGCGCCGAGTGCCTGTCGTGGCTGTTCTGGCAGGTGGGCAGCGCGCCTTATCTGGGCGGCGGTCTGGGCCACTTCTACGCCTATGCGCCGATCAAGATCGAATACGCCATCGACCGGTTCGCCATGGAGGTGAAGCGCCAGATGGACGTGCTGGACCGCCGCCTGGGCGAGCGCGAATATCTGGGCGGCGACGAGTACACCATCGCCGACATGGCCGTCTGGCCCTGGTACGGCGGCATGGCCAAGGGCCTGCTGTATGAGGCCGGCGAGTTCCTGCAGGTGCAGGACTACAAGAACGTCATCCGCTGGGCCGACCAGCTGGGCGAACGGCCCGGCGTCAAGCGCGGCCGCATGGTCAACCGCACCTATGGCGAGCCCGCCACCCAGCTGCGCGAACGCCACGACGCCAGCGACTTCGACACCCAGACCCAGGACAAGATCGCCCCGAAGGACTGAGAATGCCGCCTAGGCTCAGCGGCGGCCGCCCTTGGCGCCGCTGACCAGCCACTGGGAGGCGGCCAGCACCAGGGCGTCTTCGACGACGCCGGTGCGGCCCTGGCCATAGCGGGCCATGGCCCGGACCCGCAGCCTGAAGGTCCAGTAGGAGGCGGCCACCGCCGCGCCCGCCGCCAGGACGGCGGCGGTCTTGCGCTGGTCCCGCGGGGCCAGGGCCGCGCCGACCAGGGCGCCGGTGACGGTGCGCGCGGCGATGCCGGGAATGACGATCCGGTCCGGGGCGAAGGGCAGCTTGTCCCCCATGGCCTCGGCCACGGCCAGGACCGAGAGCCCGGTGGAGACGGCTGGATGGCCCAGCAGGGCCATGGGCCCGCTCTCCTCCAGCTCGCCGCGGGCCACCGCCGCGCTGGCCACGGCCAGGGGCGCCATGGAGCGCATGCCGGCCACCAGGCCTATGAGGATGGATCGGATCACGGCGTCATCTCCCTGCGCTGTTCAGGGAGCCGAACGGTCAGGCGGGCTCGCGGTTCAGCCGGCCAAGCTTGGAAACGTCATCGCCGGCCCTAGCGCATCGGCCGGGCGCGGGCGGTCGAGGGCGCCTTGGCGCCGAGGATGAAGCCGATGATCTTGGCCACGGCCTCGAAATGGGCCGGCGGAATGGCCTCGTCGATCTCGACGGCGGCGTAGAGGGCGCGCGCCAGGGGCGGATCCTCGATCACCGGCACGCCGGCCGCCTCGGCCGCGGCGCGGATGCGCAGGGCCACCGCATCCAGGCCCTTGGCCACGCATTCCGGCGCCCCGGCGGTCCCGGCCTCGTACTTCAGGGCGACCGCATAGTGGGTCGGGTTCATGACCACCACGGTGGCGGTGGGCACGGCGGCCATCATGCGGCGCCTGGCCTTCTCATGCCGCATCTGGCGCAGCTTGGCCTTGATCAGCGGGTCGCCGTCGGTCTGCTTGTACTCCTCCTTCACCTCCTCGCGGCTCATGCGCATCTTCTGCATGAAGCGCTGCTTCTGCCAGATCCAGTCGGCGCCGGTGATGGCCAGCATCAGCGCGATGACCGCGAAGATCAGCTGGCGCAGGATTTCGGCGCTGAACGGCAGCATGGCGGCCGGATCAAGGGCTGAGAGGGTGCGGAACTCATGAAAGTGCGGCTTGAGCACCCAGTAGGACACCCCGGCGACCGCCAGGATCTTGGAGATCGACTTGATGAACTGGGCCAGGCCGTCGGGGCCGAAGATCCGCTGGAAGCCCGACAGCGGCGAGACCTTCTTGAAGTCGGGCTTCATCTTGTCGGGCGTGAACAGCAGGCCGTGCTGCACCAGATTGCCGGCCATGCCCCCCAGGGCCGCGGTCAGCAGCACGGCGCCCAGCACAGGCGCCGCGGCCATGATCGCCATGCGCGCCACATTGACCCCGTCGGCGCCGTCCAGGGGGATCTGCTCGGGATGGGCGATGAAGGGCAAGAGGGCCAGCGTCATATTGGTGGCCAGCCAGCCGCCGAGGATGGCCAGGACCCCGGCCGAGAAGGCCAGCGCCGTCAGGGGCGCCAGGTCCTGGGTCTTGGCCACGTCCCCCTTTTCGCGCGACTGTTCGAGCTTCCGGGGTGTGGCCTCTTCTGTCTTGGAGGCGGCGTCGTTGTTCTCAGCCATGGATCACGCTCACAGGAACAGCGCGATCAGTTCGCGGTAGCGCTCCACCCAGACCATGCCGAGCACGCCGAGGCTGAGCGCGAAGATCGACAGCGAACTCAGCACCAGCAGCGGCGTGGCCACGAAGAAGATCTGGAAGGCCGGCATCACGCGGCCGACAAGGCCTGCGGCCACATTGAAGATCAGCGAGAACACCACGACGGGCGCGGCCAGCTGCAGCCCCAGGGAAAACGACTGCGCCACCGTCTGCACCGCCAGCTGGGCCGCATCCCCCACCGGCGCCCCACCTCCGAACGGAAACACCCGATAGGACGAGACGATGGCCGCCAGGAACATGTGGTGCAGGTCGGTGGACATGATCAGCGTCACCCCCATCACCGTCAGGAAGGTGGACAGCGAGGTGGACGGCTGGGCCTGGCCGGGATTGGCCGTCTGGGAAAAGGCAAGGGTCGACTGGATCGACACGATCTCGCCGGCGATGCCCAGCGCCGCCAGCATCATCCGCAGCACCATGCCGATCATCAGGCCGATCAGGATCTCGCGGAAGATCTGGCCGAACATGGCGCCATTGGTGTCGGGCACCGCCCCCACCTGCCCGCCCAGCACCGGAAACAGCATCAGGGCGAACAGGAAGGCGAAGGCCAGCCGGATGCGGGCCGGCACCGAGCCGTCGCCCACCCCGGGCATCAGCATCAGCATGGCGCCCAGGCGTGCGAAGATCAGGCCGGCGGCGTAGATCTGAGGGGCCGAGGCATAGGCTTCCATGCGGCCCTACATGGCCGCGATGCGGGCGGCGATCTGGTTCATGAAGTTGGCCATCAGCGCCCCCATCAGCGGCAGGAACAGCAGCAGCGAGATGAAGATGGCGACGATCTTGGGGGCGTAGACCAGCGTCGCCTCCTGGATCTGGGTGAGCGCCTGCATCAGGCCGATGGCCACGCCCACCACCAGACCGACGATCAGCACCGGCGCCGACAGCTGGATGGTCAGCCAGATGGCGTCACGGCCAACATCCAAAACCTCGGCGCCATTCATCGCGCGCCCTTTCGACAAGCGTGGGGAACTGCGCGGGAGAGTGAACGAACGTGGTTAACGAAGGGTGGAGGGGGCCCCGGGCGTGGGGCTCATAGCGACAGCTGGGAAGGTATACTTGCGGTCGGGTAGCACGCGGCTGCGGTTTGTCGTCACTTCTCGTTTGGTAGTCGGACAGGCCTACAGACCTCCGACGCCGATGACAGCCGCATCTGCCTCGCCGGCGATGGCGGCGGCGATCCGCTGCTCGATCTCGCCATAAAGGTCGACCTCCACGTCGCCCGCGTCGAGGGTTACGACGAGACTGTATCGGGCTAGGCGGTCGGAAATCTCCGGCCGACGGGACATCTTCCACCAGCCCCCGACGGGATAGACCGCCAAACAGTCCCGGTCGATCAGGTCCGCCGCTGCGCACCGCCACTCGTCTGTGTGCAACGATCCGGCCGAGACGGACTTCGCTCCGAACAATCGATCAATGTCTGCGCCGGCCAGATCGAGGTCTTCGTCGGGCGTCTCGGCGAGGGCATTGATCCGGCTCTGGAACTGCGCTGAGGTCTCACCTCGTTTGCGCAGGTCGAAGCGTAGGCCGTACGAGCGGTACCGGGCCGGCGCGAGGGGGGCTTCCGCGCTCGGATTGGGGTCGATGAAGTAGGACAGGGTGACTCTTAGCCGGACGTTGTTCTCCGCCAGAAGAGCCAAGGCGTCGCGGGGCCATGGGAGGGCGTAAAAGTGGAAGGCGTTCATTCGCACGTTTCCGCCGTCCCTGCGGAAGGGCTGGATCGAGGCTTGGGAGATCAAGGCTAGATCGGCGCTGCGTGAGCGTTTGGCGCGCTCAAGACTTGGCCGGCCATAACCGAGCCGCCGCGCCAGCATCATGCGTTCGGTTTTTCCCGCAAGAGCCCGAAACCGCGCCAGCATTGGCGGCGTCCATTCCGCGCCGTGCACCATCAGGGCGCGCACGGTCTCGGGCCAGTAGTTCGGATCATCGGCCAAGAGGCGCGCGGCCATGCCCGCGGCCTGCGCCGCCGCGGCGCTCGTGGCCCAAGACGTGCTCAGCGGCTCTTGAGTGACCCGGTGACCGGTCGTTAGCATCGAGAGGGAGTCCAGGCCGCTCCAGTGGCTCTGGTCGAAAGGATCGACCGCGCGGTTGCCCGCTTCGAACAGGAGTTCGGGCTTGATTGGCGAAACGCCGCGATGCCAGGTTGCGGAGACCCGACTGTAGGGGCTCAGCTCTGCGACCGCGGCGGCCGTCGTCCAGTGGGCCTGGGCCGGCTCGGTGATGACGGCCTTGTCAGTCATGCCGCCGATCGTCAGGGCATTCCAAGCCTGCCCCGGGTCCTCGATCTCATGACTGTCCCAGTCCTCCATCGCCTCGTCGTTGAGGCCATCCGGAACATTTCCAGCGGCGATGATAAATAGGCGGCGATGACGCTCTTCGACGTTCTCGACCTGGGCATCTGCGGCGGACTGGTCGATCGCGGCGGACCAGCTAGACGCGCGCGGACCGGCGACGGAAGGCTGACCGAGAGCCAAGCAGAAGACCCGCGGGCGGTCGGGCGCTTCAATCTCGGGCAGGGCCACCGCCTGTTGGGTCACGAGGCCGAGGCTTGCAGGCGCGTTCGCCGGGAAGCCGTTCGGTGGAAGCAGTTTGACGGACTCAAGGCTCACATCAAGCACGACGGGCGTCAGTGACTGCAGGGGCGTGGTTAGGTCGCCATACAGGGCCAGCCCCGCCAGTTCGGTGCCGTGCCCAACATCGTCATCCACACCCCAATCCCCACGAACGGAGTGGAGGTCGCTGGCCGCCAACATCATCGACAGAAGGGGGTGCGCCCGGTTCACGCCAGTATCCAGAAGACAGATCGCAGGCGATGTGGCGGACCGGCCGTCCTGGATGAGGTCCAGAAAGGCGTCGATCCAGCCGTCCTGGTCGGACCTAGGCTCACCCCGAAAGTAGGCGGCGGTGTCGCGTCCGAGCCGCAGCTCCGCGACACTGTCGACGCCGCTGACGAGCCGAGCCATCTGGGTGGCGTTGGCGAAGACGAAAGCCACGGTGCGCTCAGGGAAGGTGAGGCGGTCGGCCGAGACCAGCAGTCCGATGTGCGCCGCCTTGGCCTCTAGGTTGTGGATACGGTCCGGCCAACACCAGCACTCCCACCACTGGAACGCGTCGCCCTCAGGCATGTCGCGGCCGTCGATCCAGAGGTCGGCCAGACGGGCTGCAGAAAACCGGTCAATGGCGACGAAACGCGCTTCATTCTGTTGAGTGCGGCCGGTTGTTGGAGCGCCGTAGCCCGTGATCTTCTCGTCCAGAAAGCCCCTGGCCTTGTCGGGCACGAATACGGTGCCGACGGCTCGGCCCTCATCATTCCGGCTGGCAGCCGCCAGCCGGAGCCCCTCGCGCTTCCACTCCAGGGACGGCAGGGGCGCATCAACAGCGGTTTCAAAAGCGATATAGGCACCGGGCTCGCCCACCGGCGCTTCGCGCTGGAACAGAAGGCCGTCGGCGTCCGCCCAGGCGCTGGCCAAGTCCCGCTTGAGGTCCTCAGCGTGCTGCCCAAATGCTCGACCGTAGGTGTTTCTGTTGCCGCCACCCCTCCTTGGGCGCTGATAGGGAGCTTCGGTGGCGAAGCGGTCGATGCGCAGATGAGGTCGAAGCACGGGAAGCTTTCAGGTTCAGCAGTCGAACTTGAAGCTGCACCTATTCGTTGAACAAGTCAGCCATGGCCTCGCGCATGGCGCGCCGCGCGTCGAGCGCGGTAATCAGAGACGGCTGATCGACCGTCTTGCGATTGCCGAGGATGGCTTCGCGAAGCGCTTCCTCGACGGCTCGTGACACCTCGCCGTGACTGAGCCCGTGCGCGGCTTCGCCAATCCGATCCCATTTCAGCGACCGGCTCGCCCGGCCGCCGAGACGACGCTTGATGATGTCGCGCACGCCTGCCTCATCCGGAAGGCCATATTCGACAATCTCGTCGAAGCGACGGATGAGGGCGCGGTCTAGCAATTCCGGATGGTTGGTCGCCGCGACGATGACGCTGTCCGTCGCATTGGGTTCTTCTAGGAACTGCAGGAAGGAGTTGAGAATGCGACGGACCTCGCCGACGTCGTTGCCGGCCGAGCGCTTGCCGCCGATCGCATCGAACTCATCGAAAAGGTAGACGCCGCGCATCTGCGCGATCTGATCGAAAACGGTTCTGAGCTTGGTGGCGCTTTCCCCAAGAAAACGGGTGATGACGGCGTCGAGCCGGATCGTGAACAGAGGCAGATTGAGCTCGCCGGCCAGGGCGCTGGCGGTCAGGGTTTTTCCGGAACCGGGAGGGCCGACCAGCAGAATCTTGGAGCTTGGACGCAATGCATGTTCGCGCAAGCGACCGCGGGACGTCTGCTGACGGACCATCCGATCCAGCCGCTCGCGAACCATGGGCGTGAGCGTCATCTCACTCACCCGCGCCTTCGGCGACGCTACCGTGACGAGCTCTTCGAGATCTCCTCGGGGCTTAGCCAGCAGAGTGGCTCCCGCGGCTGCGATCGCTGTCGAACCATCGCTCCTCGGTTGGGGACGATCGAGCAGCTTCTTCATGGTCGCGGCAGTCTTGGTGTGCCCCTGACGTGCTTCAGCCGCCGCGATCTGGAGCGCGACCGTTCTGACCAGTTCGCTGTCACCGTCGAGATGGCCGGCGAGCAGCGCGATGACCTGTTTGGCGGCGGGCATGGGTCTGAGTCTTTGGCTGGCGTGAATGCACTGTAGAGCATGGCTGAGAAGACGTTAACGCGCCTCCAATCGAATTTTGCGGCAGACAATCCAGAGCTTTGATCGGCAGCAATGGTCCGTGCGTCAGACTTCCGCTTCGACCCATTTCGATCGACATCGGAAACGAAGGACTTGCCCTTCGCCCATGATGACCGGTCGCCTTGGCGACGTCCGGAAAAAGTCCCGAACACCGAGGAAAGGGCAGCCAAGCTGTGGGTCCAGTTGACTGACCATCTGCATCAACAGCCTGAGGAAGTGAAAGTCTGTTGTCTGGCGTCAGGCCAGAGTCGGCTAGTGGCTCAATGCCCCCCCTACTCCGCCAAGAACCCCTCCACCTCGGCCATGAACGCCTCCAGCTGGTCGTGGTGCACCCAATGGCCGGCGCCTTCGAAGTTCACCAGGCGGGCGTTCTGGAAGTGCTGAATGCGGCCGTCGGCCTCCGGGTCTGAGGCCCAGGATTCTTCGCCGCGCATCAGCAGGACCGGGCAGGTGATCTGGCTCCATAGGTGGTGCTGGTCGGCGTGGGACAGGCCGCCCAGGCCCCAGCGGGAATGGTTGTCGAACTTCCAGCTATAGGTCCCGTCCTCGTTCTGCAGGGCGCCATAGATGGTCAGGTGGCGGGCCTGTTCGGGCGACAGGTGGGGGTTTTCCTCGGCCATGCGGGTCACGCGGACCCTCACCGGGAGAATCGGAGGGAGGACC
>CAZERE010000018.1:8896-35875 GCA_964515365.1 uncultured Phenylobacterium sp.
CACGGCGTCGTCCAGGGTGGCATAGCGGCGGGGGCTGCGGCCGGAATTCTTGCGGCGGTCCTCGATCCAGTCGCGCAGGCGCTGGTCCACGGTGCGCTTGGCCTGCTCGGCCATGACGGCCGGCGACGGGCCCAGACCCTCGATGGCGACGATCTTCTTCACCTGGTCCGGATAGGCCCCGCAATAGTTCAGCGCGATGCCCGCCCCCATGGAGTGGGAGATGATGGTCACCGGGGCCATGGCCTTCTGGTGCACGATCTGGGCGATGTCGTAGATGTAGGAGGCCATGTCATAGCCGCCGCCGATGGACCAGGCGCTGTCCCCATGGCCGCGCAGGTCGGGCGCGATGATGTGGTAGCGGTCGCGCAGACGCTGGGCCACCCAGTCCCAGTTGCGGCAATGGTCGCGGCCGCCATGGACCAGCAGCAGGGGCTCGGCGCCCTCATTGCCCCAGTCCACATAGTGCAGGCGCAGGCGCTGGGAGAAATAGAAGTGGGAGGTCGGGCCTTCCATGGCGCTCTCTTTCGCTAGGTCGTTGGGTCAGGCCTTAGCACCGGCGCCGTGGGCGGCTCCACCCGCCAGATGCGATGGGGTCGGGGGTCACAGCCAGCGGGAGCGCTTGAAGCCCACATAGAGGCCCGCGCACGCCGCGGCGATCACGGCCAGCACGGCGGGATAGCCGTAGCGCCAGTGCAGCTCGGGCAGGTAGTCGAAGTTCATCCCATAGATGCCGGCGATGGCCGTGGGCACGGCCAGGATGGCGGCCCAGGCGGCCAGCCTGCGGGTGATCACCCCCTGGCGCTGCTGCTCCAGCAGGTTGGACACCTCGAACACCGAGGTCAGCGTCTCGCGCAGGGCGCCGACGCGGGAGCTCACCCGCCGCACATGGTCGCGGATGTCGCGGAAATAGGGCCGCACCTCGGAGTCGATACAGGGAAACTCCAGCCGCTCCAGCCGGCTGGCCGCCTCCTCCATCGGCCCCAGGATGCGCTCGAAGCGCAGCAGCTCGCGGCGCAGCTGGAACAGGGCGCGGATCTCGGCCCGGCTGAGGAAGGTGTCGAGCGCCTGCTGCTCCATGGCCAGGACCGCCTCCTCCGCCTGGTCGACGATGGGGGTGTAGCCGTCGACCACGAAGTCGAGGATGGCGTGCAGCACATAGTCGGGGCCGTGCTTCAGCAGGGCGGGCGAGGCCTCCAGGTGGGCGCGCAGCTCCACATGGGCCCGCGGCGAGCCGTGGCGGACGGTGATGATGTGGCCGGCGCCCAGGAAGATGTGGGTCTCGCCATACTGGATCACCTCGCCCGCCTCGATCTGGGCGGTGCGGGCGACGACGAACAGCTCGTCCCCATAGGTCTCGACCTTGGGCAGCTGGTGGGCCGACAGCGCGTCCTCCACCGCCAGCGGGTGCAGGTGGAAGCGGCTCTGCAGGGCGCGCAGCTCGGCCTCGTCGGGCTCGAGCAGGCCGATCCAGATGAACTCGCCAGGACCCAGCGCGAGGCCGTCGGCGCTCAGCGAGGCGGCGCGGACGCGGGCGCCGTCCTTGTAGACATAGGCGGCGACGAGACTCATCGCGCTCTACCGCACAAAGCTGGCCCCATTCACGTCCAGCACGGCGCCTGTCATGGAAGCCGGGGCGTCGAGCGCCAGATAGGTCGCCACGCTGGCCACCTCGTCCGGCTGGGCCACGCGGCCCAGCGGGATGTCGGCCAGCAGCTTGTCCCCGCCCCGGCTGGCCAGATAGTCCTCGGCCATGCCGGTCATCACATAGCCGGGGCAGATGGCGAAGGCGGCCAGGCCCTGGCCCGCATAGCCCCGGGCGATGGACTTGGTCATGGCCACCATGCCGGCCTTGGACGCCGCATAATGCCAGTGGGCCGGCGAATCCCCGCGATAGGCCGCCCGGCTGGCCACATTGACGATGCGCCCGCGCAAGGTCCCGGCCTCGGCCTCGCGGCCGGTGGCGTGCAGCACCATGCGCCGGCAGAGATCGGCCGCGCCCTGCAGGTTGATCTGCATCGTGCGGGCCCAGCTGGCCTGCCACTCGGCGTCCGGCGCATCGACCGGAATGGCCTCGAAGACCCCGGCATTGTTGATCAGCACGTCGATGCGGCCGTCCAGGGCCGCCAGGGCTGAGTCCCATAGCTGGTCGCCGGCGCCGGCCTGGCTGAGATCGGCGGCGAGGATTCCGGGGGCGGCCTTCGTGCCGTGGCCGACCACCCGGGCGCCGCGCGCAGCGAGCGACTGGACGACGGCCGCGCCGATGCCGCGGGTGGCGCCGGTGACGAGGATGTGGGGCTGGGACTCAGGCATGGGTCGAACCTAGCCGGTTCGGAAGCCCGCCTTAAGCCACGATCCGCACGGGAATGCCCTTCACCGCCGGGGTTAGGGCCTGCTTGGAATGGTGGGCCACCGGCGCCAGCACGTTGCACTCGGGATAATAGGCGCCCAGGCAGCCCGGCGGAATGTCATAGGCCGTGATCCGCAGGCCGCCCTTGCGCCGGTCGATCCCGTCCTCGCTGTCGGTGACCAGGGTCACCACCTGGCCCTCGGTCAGGGCCAGCCGCTCCATGTCGGCGGCGTTGATCAGCACCACGTCGCGGGTCCCCTGGATGCCGCGGAACCGGTCGTCATAGCCATAGACGGTGGTGTTGAACTGGTCGTTGGACCGCAGGGTCATCAGCCGGAAGAGGTCGGCCTGGTCGGCGAAGCCCACAGCCGAGAGGCTGGACGGACAGATGAACCGGGCGCGGCCGCCCTCCATGCCGCTGAAGTCCCGCTCCCGCGCCGGATTGCCCCGGTGGAAGCCGCCCGGCTGGCGGAAGCGGCCGTTGAAGTCGGCGAACTTGTCCGGATAGGTCGCCTCGATGGCGTCGCGCACTCGGCCGTAATCGGCGGTCCAGGCGTCCCAGTCCACATGGGGGTTGGGCGCCAGCAGGGCCTTGGCGATCCCGGCGACGATGGCCGGCTCGGACTTCAGCTCGGAACTGGCCGGCGGGTGCGTGCCGTCCGAGGCGTGGACGCAGCTGGTGGAGTCCTCCATCGAAACGGTCTGGGCGCCAGTGGCCTGGACGTCCGCCTCGATGCGGCTGAGACAGGGCAGCAGATAGGCGGTCCTGCCATTGATCAGGTGGCTGCGATTGAGCTTGGTGGCGATCTGGACCGTGAGGTCGAGGCCCGTCCAGGCGGCCTCCACCCGCGGGCTGTCGGGCACGGCGCGGACGAAGTTGCCGCCCAGGCCGATGAAGGCCCGCACCGTCCCGTCCAGCACGCCCTCGCAGACCTCCACCGTGGTCATGCCCTTTTCCCGGGGCGGCTCGAAGCCGTACTGCTCGGCCAGCCGGTCCAGCGGCGCCAGCTCCGGCTTCTCGGTGATCCCGACCGTGCGCTGGCCCTGGACGTTGGAATGGCCGCGCACCGGGCAAAGGCCGGCGCCCGGCCGGCCCACATTGCCCCGCAGCATCATCAGGTTGCAGACCATGTTGACGTTCTCGACGCCGAGCCGCTGCTGGGTCAGGCCCATGCCATAGACGCCGATGGCCGCCTGGCTCTCGCCATAGGCCCGGGCCGCGCCGGCGAGAGCGGCCATGGACAGGCCCGACTCCCGCTCGATATCGGCCCAGTCGGCTTGGCGGCAGGCCTCGGCGAAGGCCTCGAAGCCCTGGGTGTGCTGGCCGATGAAGTCGTGATCCAGCAGGGCCGGATTGCCCGCCGCCCGGGCCATGTCGTCGGCCTCGATCAGCCACTTGCAGAGGCCGGTGATCGCCGCCAGATCGCCGCCGGTCTTCACCTGATGATACTGGGCGCTGATCTCGGTGTCGTCCGACGTCAGCATCTGGAACGGCGACTGGGGATTGCGGAAGGCCTCCAGGCCCCGCTCGCGCAAGGGATTGAAGGTGATGATGGTCGCCCCGCGCCGCACCGCCTTCTGCAGGTCGTGCAGCATGCGCGGGCTGTTGGAGCCGACATTCTGGCCGAAGAAGAACAGGAAGTCGGTCTTGTGGAAGTCTTCCAGGGTGACGGTGCCCACCGGCGCCCCGATGCTCTGGGTCAGGCCCACCGAGGTGGATTCGTGGCACATGTTGGAGCTGTCGGGCAGGTTCTGGCTGCCGTACATCCGCGCCATCAGGGCGTACATGTAGGAGGTCTCCAGCGAGGCCCGGCCCGAGGCGTAGAACACCGCCGAGGTGGGCTCCAGGCGCTTCAGCTCGGCCCCGATGGCGTCGAAGGCCTCCTGCCAGCCGCAGGGCACGTAGCGGTCCGAGCCGGGGTCATAACGCATCGGCTCGGTGAGCCGGCCGGCCTGCTCCAGCTCATAGTCCGTCCAGTCCCGGAGCTCGGTGAGGGTATGGCGGGCGAAGAAGGCCAGGGTGGCCCGCCGGGGCGTCAGGTCCCAGATGGTGGCCTTGGCCCCGTTCTCGCAGAACTCCGCTGGATGCGGCTTGGCGGGCTTGGCCCAGGCGCAGCTGACGCACATGAAGCCGTCGGGCTTGTTCTGCCGCAGGAGCTGGCCGACCGGCAGGTCCCCCTCACGCCCCACCACCTTTCCCATGCCGATCATCGAGCCCCAGCCCCCGGCCGGACCTTCATAGGGACCAATCTTCACCGGACCGAAGGTGCGGGGCTTGGAACGGGTCATGGGGTCTCCGCGTACAGCAAGGGTCATGGCGAGGCTCTGGAGGCTAACGGCGCAGCCCCGCTTCGGTTCGCCCGTTTCGCGCTGACGCTTCGGGGAGGAGTTCACAATGTTGCGCGAACCTGATCCCCCGGGACCTGACATCCCCGACGCCGTCCGCGCCCAGCCCCTGCGTTTTCGCGGACCGACCGCCGCCACCGCCCCGCGGGACGTGCCCGAGGAAACCGCCGTGGCCCTGGTCCACGACGCCTCGACGACGGCGGTGATGATGGCCACGCCCTCGGACCTCGCGGAATTCGGCCTCGGCTTCAGCCTCACCGAGGGAATCATCGCCGACCCCGGCGAGGTCCGCGACATCGATGTGGTGGCCGGCCCCGATGGGGTCGAGGTGCGGATGTGGCTCAGCCCCCGCAGCTCGGCGGCCGCGGCGGCGCGGCGGCGGCGGCAGGCCGGTCCCACCGGCTGCGGCCTGTGCGGCGTCGACAGCCTGGCCCAGGCCCTGCGCGCGCCGCCCGTGGTCGGCCGCGGGCTGACCCTGCGGCCACAGGACATCCACGCCGCCCTCGAGGCCCTGCCGCAACTGCAGACCCTGGGCGATCTCACCCGGGCCGTGCACGCGGCCGGCTGGTGGAGCCCGGGCCTCGGCTATCTCGCCGTGCGCGAGGATGTCGGCCGGCACAATGCGCTGGACAAGCTGGCCGGCGCCCTGGCCGTGGCCCCCGCCCCGGCCCCGCCCGGCGCGGTCGTGCTGACCAGCCGCGTCTCGGTGGAGATGGTGCAGAAGGCCGCCATGATCGGCGCCCAGGCGATCATCGCGGTCTCGGCCCCGACCGCCCTGGCCATCCGCACGGCCGAGGCGGCCGGCATGACCCTGGTGGGGGTGGCGCGGCGCGACGGCTTTGAGGTGTTCGCCGGCCAGGACCGTATCGATCAGGGGCCCGCCCCCGGCGCTTGAGGCCCGACAGGCGACGAGCGCCGTGCTATTAACGTTCTCGTCGCATGGCGGAATCCCCGCCGCGATCAGGCCCGAAAGGCCGAACAGCATGAAAATCTACGACTCGCGCCTGCAGGCGCCGGCGCGCCGCGATCTCACCGATCCCCGCTCGACAGGCCCGGCCAGCACCCCCCGGCAGGCCCCCAAGGCCCTGCTGAACGACCGTCGCAGCACGCGCTGACCGCCGATGAGTGATCTGACCGAAGGCCAACTTCACGCCCTCAGGAACCTCAGCCGCAAGAAGGCGGGCGGCGAAGTGCCCTTTGTGAATATCAGCGACGCCCAGGTCCTGGTGGAGCTGGGCCTCGCCGTTCGCAGCCGCCAGGGCTGGGATATCACGCCCGAAGGCGTCCGCCTCCTGGCCCCGCCGCCGAGCTCCGACAACCAGCGCTAAGGCGCTCAGGGCTTCAGTCCAGGCCCAGGGTCCGGGACAGGGCGCGGCCGGCCTCCACCGGGCGCAGCTTGTCGTCATCCCGATCAACGCTGTAGTTGGCGTCGCGCATGGCCTCCACCGGAATGGCCCCGATCAGCGGCCGCAGGGCCGCCAGCAGCCGGGCGTCGTCCACCCGATCGGGCGCGATCAGCACCACGGCGTCATAGGGCGGCAGGGCCTGGCGGGGATCGGCCAGGGTGACCAGGTCGTCGGCGGCGATCCGGCCGTCGCTGGAAAAGGCCGAGATCACGTCCACATCGCCCGAGGTCACCGCCCGGAACATGAAGGTGGGCTGGAAGGAGCGCCTGGCCTGGAAGTCGAAGCCATAGGCCTCATTGATGGCCTGCCATTCGGGGCGGGCGAAGAACTCCAGGTCGCCGCCCATGGTCAGGCTGGCCGAGCGGCGGGCCAGATCATCCAGGCTCTCGATGCCCAGTTCGGCGGCGCGGTCCTGGCGCATGGCCAGCGCATAGGCGTTCTCGAAACCCAGCGAGCCCAGGACCAGGACGCCATCCCGCTCGGCGAGTTCCTTCGTCAGTTCCTCCAGCACCTGCTGGCGGCCGGGATTGTCCTCCCGGTTCAGGACATTGGCCCAGAGCGTGCCGGAATAGTCGACATAGACGTCGATCTCGCCCGAGGCCAAGGCGCGGTAGGCGATGGCCGAGCCGAGGTCCTCCTTCATCCGCGCCTCGCCGCCCAGGTCCTCGATCCGCTCGGCGATCATCTCGGCCAGGATGTACTGCTCGGAGAAGTTCTTGGCGCCGACCACATAGCTGGCGGGCTTGCCGAAGCTGATCAGCGGGGTCAGGGCGACGACGATCCCGATCAGGATCCCCGCCGCGCCGATCGCCGCGCGCCTGACGTCCCGCTTGGCCGCGCCGGCCTCGATCAGGCCGAGCAGCTGGTCGGTGACCATGGCCAGCAGGGCCGAGGCGCCGCAGCCGAACAGCACCAGCACCCAGTTCTCGGTCTGCAGGCCAGAGAAGATGTAGTTGCCGAGGCTGGTCTGGCCAACCGGGGTCGAAAGCGTCGCAGCCCCAATGGTCCAGACCGCGGCGGTGCGCACGCCTGCCATGATGACCGGCGCGGCGAGCGGCAGCTCAACCTGGAACAGGCGCTGGCGGGGCGTCATGCCGACCCCTTCGGCCGCCTGGATGATCGCCGGGCTCACCGAGAGGATGCCCGTGGTCCCGTTCCGCACGATGGGCAGCATCGAATAGAGGGTGAGCGCCAAGAGCGCCGGCAGGAAGCCGAGCGCCGAGAAGCCGTGGCCGATCAGGTCCTCGCTCGCCGCCGAGATCACCAGCAGCAGGGGGAAGAAGAGCGCCAGCAGCGCCAGGCTGGGGATGGTCTGGATCAGGCTGGCGCCGGCCAGCACCGGCCAGCGGATATGACGGTTGCGGCTGGCGGCCACCGCCAGCGGCAGGCTGATCAGCAGGCCGAGCCCGAGCGCCGAGGCGCTGAGCAGAACGTGCCAGGCGAGGTACTCCGGCAGGCGGGCGAAGGCCGCCTCCACCTGCGGGCTCATACGGTGTCTCCCAGGCGGGCGCGCAACCGTTCGGCCTGCCGGCGCGGCGCGGCCAGCAGGGCGGCGACCTCGGGATCGCTGGACGCGGCCAGAACCTGCGGGGCGCCATCGGCGATCAGCCGGCCCTCGGCCACCACCACGATGCGGTCGGCCAGCAGCAGGGCCTCGGTCATGTCGTGGGTGACCATGACGGTGGCCAGGTTCAGCCGCTCGTGCAGGGCGCGGTAGTCGTCGCCGAGCGCATCCCGGGTCAGGGGATCGAGGGCCCCGAAGGGCTCGTCCATCAGCACGATATGCGGCTCCGCGGCCAGGGCCCGGGCCACGCCCACCCGCTGTTGCTGCCCCCCGGAAAGCGCCGCAGGAAAGCGGCTGGCCATCTCCTGCGGCAGGGCGACGAGGTCCAGCAACTCGGCCGCCCGCGCGGCCCGCCTCGCCTTGTCCCAGCCCAGCAGCTTGGGCGTGATGGTGATGTTCTCGGCCACCGTCAGGTGCGGGAAAAGGCCCACCTCCTGGAAGACATAGCCGATGCGCCGGCGCAGGACGTGGGGCGCCAGGGCGCCGACCGCCTCGCCTTCGATCCGCACCTCGCCGGCGTCGGGCGCGATCAGGCCATTGATGGTCTTGAGCAGGGTGGTCTTGCCCGAGCCCGAGGCGCCCACCAGGGCGACGAACTCGCCGGCCTGCACGGTGAGGCTGGCCTCGGACAGCGCCACATGCGCGCCATAGGTCTTGGTGACGCGCTCCAGCGCGATGCGAGGTTCAGCCATGGGCCAGACCTAACACGCTCACCGCCGTTGGGCTCCCCTTGAGGCCAGGGCTTAGGCGCTTTGCGGCCTAGATCGGCATCCGCAGGATTTCCTGATAGGCGGAAATCACCTGGTCGCGGACAGCCATGACGGTCTCCAGGCTGGTTTCGGCCGCCGAGATGGCGGTGACCACGTCCACCAGCTGGGCCTTGCCCTGAACATGGGCGGCCATCTGGGTCTCGGCGGTGCGCGAGGTCTGCACCGTTTCTTCCATGACGTTCTTCAGCATGGCGCCGAAGTCAGGCCCGCCGGCGGCTGCGCCACCGCCCACGGAGGGAAGCGCGGCGCCTTGCGTGGCGGCATAGGCCTTGGCGGCGGCGAGCGGGGTCATCATGGCCTAACGGTCCCTAGCGCTTGAGCAGGTCGAGAACGCGCATCTCCATGGCGCGCGCGGTCTCGATCACATTGAGGTTGGCCTCGTAGGCCCGCTGGGCCTCGCGCATGTCCATCGCTTCCACGAGCGTGTTGACGTTGGGCAGCTTCACATAGCCCGCGGCGTCGGCCGAGGGGTGGCCGGGCTCGTACTCGGTGCGGAATTCGCTGGGGTCGGCCTGGACCTTGGCCATCCGCACGCCCTGCCCCGCATCGATGCGGCTGGGCTCGAACACCGGCACCTGCCGGCGATAGGGGTCGCCGCCGGCCTCACGGGAGGTGGAGTTGGCGTTGGCCAGGTTCTCGGCGATGACCCGCATCCGCGCCTGGTGCGCCCGCAGGGCCGTCGCGGCGATGGCCTGGGCCGCGCCCTGGGTGGTCTTGATCTCAGCCATGATCGGTCATCCTCCGCAGATCAGCGCCCAGGCGGGCGGGCTGCGGTGCGCAGCAGGTTGAGGGATTTCTGGTAGAAGCCGACGGCGGCGTCATAGGCCATGCGGGCCTCCGACATCTTCATCATCTCTTCTTCCAGAACCACGGAATTGCCGTCGAGCGTGGTCTCGGAATCCTTGGTGCGGACCGCCTTGAAGCTCGCCGAGGCGGCCGTGCGGTTCACCGTCCCGCTCAGATGGGCGGCCTGGGTGCGGGCCGGCGCGCCGGCCTGCGCCATCTGGACGCCGCGGACCTGGGACTGAAAGCTGTAAGCCTTCACGTCATGGGGCTGGTAGCCGGGGGTTTCGGAGTTGGCGACGTTCTGGGCGATCAGCCGCTGGCGCTCGCCCAGATGGCCCATGCGGCCACGCAGCATCGAGAACAGGGGGATGTCGGCCAGGTTCATACCCAACATGGTGAATAAACAGGGTTAATCGCTCCTTAAGAGTGTCTGCGGCAAACCGGGGCCAAGACCGGCGCCCGTTCGCCGGACAGGTGCGCCCATGGATTTCGCCAGTTTCGCCCGGGCGGTCTTCGCTCTCGCCATCACGGTCGGCCTCATCGGCCTGGCCGCCGTGGCCATGCGCCGGTTTGGGCCCGACGTGATCAGCCGCCTCGCCCCCCAGAGGGCCGAACGCCGGCTGGCCGTTGTGGAGACCCTGGTCCTCGATCCCAGCCGCCGCCTGGTGCTCGTCTCCTGCGACGGGGACGAAAAGCTCCTGCTGCTCGGCGAAGGCCAGGTGCTGACCTCGTCGCCAGCCAGCCCCGCCCCGGCGCCAGCGCCTGCCCGCCGCAAAGCCCCCAAGCCCAAGGCCGACGCCTGATGCGCGCATTTCTTCGCAGCCTGACCGCCCTGCCCGCCGCCGACTGGCGCCGCGCCGCCGGCCTGGCGGTCCTCGTCACCCTGGTCAGCATGGTCGGGCCGACCCTGGCCCACGCCCAGGCGGTGAACATCGACCTGGGGACAGGCGCGGGCCTGACCGAGCGGGTCGTGCAGCTGGTCGGCCTGCTGACGGTGCTGTCGCTGGCGCCGTCCATCGTCATCATGACCACCTCCTTCGTGCGGATCGTGGTCGTGCTCTCACTGCTGCGCACCGCCCTTGGGCTGCAGCAGAGCCCGCCCAATGCGGTGATCATCAGCCTGGCCCTGTTCCTCAGCGCCATCATCATGGCCCCGACCTTCGAGCGGTCCTACGAGGACGGCATCCGCCCCCTGCTGGACCAGGAGATGGAGCTGCCCCAGGCCTTCGAGGCGGCCGGCGCGCCGGTGAAGACCTTCATGCTCTCCCAGGTCGACCGGGAAGACCTGGCCCTGTTCGTGCGCCTGTCTGAGATCGAGCAGCCGGCCACGGTGGACGAACTGCCCCTGCGCATCGTCACCCCGGCCTTCATGATCTCGGAGCTGAAACGGGCCTTCGAAATCGGCTTCCTGCTGTTCGTACCCTTCCTGGTCATCGACCTGGTGGTGGCTAGCGTGCTGATGAGCATGGGCATGATGATGCTCCCGCCCGTGGTCATCTCCCTGCCCTTCAAGCTGATCTTCTTCGTCCTGGTGGACGGCTGGCGCCTGGTCGCCGGCAGCCTGGTCGAGAGCTTCCAGCGCGGCGCCGGCGGCGGATAGCCCGGCCCTTTGGCCTATCCGAACAGGGCGGTCGCCGAGGCCGTCAGGCGCTTTGCGAGCCAGGGGCGACGCATCTCCGGCTCCAGGGCATAGGCCGACCGCATGGCGCCGGTGGCCACGATGGACAGGATATGGGCGTCAAGGCCGTCCACCGGATTTGTGGCGTGGTCCATGCGCACCAGGAGCACCGCAGAATTCTCCCCCCGCGAGGCTCGAAGATCCTCGGCGTCCCGCCGCAGGTCCGGCTCGCGGATGGCCGCCGTCAGCAGTTCGTCGAGGGCCAGCAGCCCCGGGGGCGCGGCGCCATCGGCGTCGAACAGGGCCTCGGCCATCTCGGTCGCCAACTCGGCGATCGGCAGCCGGACGCCGGGATCGGGCACCACCCCGCTACGCACCGTGTGGATCGAGGCGATCAGGTGGTCAAAGGCGGCCCGGACCAGGCTCGCCCGCGAAGGGAAGGCGCCGCTGACGGCGGCGAGGGAGAGGCCGACCTCGGCGGCGACGGCGCGATGGGTGAGCCCTGCAAGACCGCCTCGCCCCAGAACCTCGGCGGCGGCCGCGGCGATGCGCCCAGCGCCGCCGGCCAGGGGCGCCTCGACCCGTTCGCCCAGCCCGGCGCGGGTGCGGGCCAGCTGACGCCAGCCGTCCCAGCCGGCCGTCGCCCCCCGCGCGCCGCGCACCCGGGCGCCGTAGCGGTGAACCGTCTCGATCAGCCAGGCGGTCTGGTCGGGATGGTCGGGCGCGCCCCCATGGATGCCCAGGATCGCCTCGGCGAAGTCGGCGCAGGCCGCGGCGGCGCCCGGCGGCAACTGAAAGGCCGTCGCGACCTGCGCCCAGAAGGCGTCTGAGGCCTCCAACTCCAGGCGAGCCAGCCGCCGATGCGCCGGTGATCGCGCCGCGTCATGCCGCATCTCGCGCAGGACCAGGAAGGGCGGCGCCGCAGCCACCCGCTCCAGGTTGAAGGCGGCGAACCAGCCCGCAAAGGCCTCAGGCGGCGGGGCGGCGTGCAGGCTGGCGGTCCAGGTCGCCCGGGACCGCGCCGCCTGTTCGGCGGCGGCTTCGAAGGTGGCGGCCAGCAGGCCCTCGCGACCGGTGAAGTGATAGTTGACCGCCGAGGCGCTCTGCCCGGTCAGGTCGGCCAGGGCGCGCGCCGTGACGCTGCGCAGACCGCCCGTGGCCAGCAGTTCGGCGGCTGTGGAGATCAATCGTTCCCGGGCGGAGAGTGAGGCGGCTGTTGAGGGCATGGCCGACAGCATATGCACGTCACAGGGCAATCGCCATCCCTGTACGATCGTTTTAGTTGAGTGCGATCGAGCCCTGCGCATTTCGGATGACGCCTCGAAATCTCCTGCCCTGAAAGGTGTATCAACGATTGTTCGTGAAAGTTTCACGGGACCGTCAAGCTGTACAATCGTTCGAAATGATAGGTGAGCCCCACATTTTCTCGGGAGGGGCATTCTCGTGACTCGCAAACACATTCTCTTCGCATCGACCCTGATGGGCGGCACGGTTCTCTGGGCTGGCATGGCCCAGGCGCAGGACGCCCAGGTCGATGAACTGGTCGTCACCGGCTCGATCGTCGGCAGCCAGCGGGCGGCCATCGCCGAACAGCGCAACGCCGAGAACCTGGTCAGCGTGATCGCCGCCGACACGGTCGGCCAGTTCCCGGACCAGAACTCCGCCGCGGCCCTGGCCCGCATCCCCTCGGTGGCCGTCCAGCGCGACCAGGGCCAGGAGCGCTACATCCAGGTGCGCGGCGCGCCCAACCGCTGGACCAGCGTGTCCATCGACGGGATCAACGCCATCGGGGTGGACGAAGGCGGCGGTCAGCGCGCCTTCCGCTTCGACGCCGTGCCGGCGGTCATCCTCAGCGCGCTCGAGGTCAACAAGTCGCTGACGCCCGACCTGTCGGCCGAAGCCATCGTGGCGCGGGTCAATCTGCGAACCTTCTCCCCCTTCGACAAGGCGGGCTTCGCCCTCTCCGGCGATGTCGGCCTGGGCGAGATGGACCTGGGCGGCGGCCAGCAGGAGCAGTACGCCGCCCGCGCCTCGTGGTCCGGCGACCAGTTCGGCGTGATCATCGCCGGCTCGCACTACAGCCGCGAGCAGGTGACCGACAACCGCGAGTTCGCCTATGACGCGGTCGGCCCGACCATCCTGGATGTCCGCAGCTACCGCCTGGTGCGCGAGAGCAATGGCGGCCTGTTCGGCGTCGAATACCGCCCGAACGACGATCACCGCCTGTTCGCCAAGACCCTGTACACCGAGTTCAAGGACAACGAGCAGCGCGACCAGTACGTCTTCCAGCTGAGCTCGGCGCTCAGCGGAACCCGCGGCTTCGACAGCGGCGACCTGGTGGGCGTGCCCTATCGCGGCACCTTCAATGACGGCCACTATGGCAATTCCAACTGGCTGAACACCATTGGCGGCGACCATCGCCTCAATGAGTGGAACCTCGAATGGCGGCTCAACTACACCGAGACCGAGAACACCACGGAACTGCCGCTGATCCTCGCCCAGCAGGGCTCCAATCTTCAGCGCGCCTCGCTGACCTATGACAAGAGCGACGCCAAGTTCCCGACGATCTCCCTGGCGACGACGATCCCCGGCGCGACGGCCGGCAGCTTCGCCAGAGGCGCGCCTCAATCGGCCCTGAACCAGACCGCCTTCCCCGTGAACATCGCCCTTCCGCTGGAAGGCGCGGTGACCTCGGAGTCCTTCGTCTACAAGCTCGACGCCGCCCGCGAAGCGATGTTCGGCGCCACGCCGGTCACCGTGCGCCTGGGCGCCGAATATGATGACCGCACCGTCAGCGGCAACCTGCTGTCGCAGAGCAACACCCTGGTCCTGCCGGCGCTGCTTCCGCGGATCGGCGCCAGCTTCAGCGCCGCGGACTACGTCACCGACCAGCCCTGGACCTCCGGCTTCGCCCGCGGCTTCGACGTCAACTACATCGACAACAAGGCCATGCGGCAGGACCTGAAGGCCCTGCTCGACCGCCTCCAGGCCGCCGGGCTCTACGATCCGGCCCGGAACAACCCTCCGGAAAGCCGCTACGAGATCGGCGAGAAGCTCCTGGCCGCCTATGGCTCGGCCAAGTGGGAGATCGGCGCCGCCCAGATCGTCGCCGGCGCCCGGGTCGAGCGGTTCGAGCAGACCATCGACGGCTTCCTGACCGCCGGGACCGTCACGACGCCTGTCGCCTACGAGAACGAGGACACCTCGATCTTCCCCAGCATCAATGTGAAGTACGACCTGAACGCCGACACGGTGCTGCGCCTGGCGCTCTCCACCGGCATCGCGCGGCCATCCTTCGGCACGGTCCGCGCCGGCGCCTCGATCAACGACATCAGCCGCAGCGTCACCGGCGGCAATCCGACCCTGGAGCCCGAACGCACCATCGGCCTGGACGGCGCCTATGAGCGCTACCTGCCCGGCGCCGGCCTGGCTTCGGTCAGCGCCTTCTACCGCGCGGTGGACAATGTGCTCTACGACACGGTGTCGAAGGTCACGGACGACCGTTTCGACGCCACGGGCCTGGACCGGACCGGCTATGACTACACCACCACCCTCAATGGCGGCAGCGGTAAGCTCTACGGCCTGGAGCTGGCCTATCTGCAGCAGTTCGACTTCCTGCCCGGCGCCTGGAGCGGCCTGGGCTTCCAGGGCAATGTCACCTTCCTGAAGGGCGACTTCGAGACCCAGGACGGCTCCACCGAACAGTTCCCCGGAACCTCGGAGCGGATCCTCAACACCTCGGTCTTCTACGAGAAGTACGGCCTGTCGGCCCGGCTGAGCTACCAGTGGCGCGACGACTGGCAGGACACCATCGGCGGCCTCGGCTCGGGCGAGTTCCGGGCGGCCACCGAAAGCCTGGACCTGTCCCTGCGCTACGCCGTCAACGACCGCCTGAGCGTCTTCCTCGACGCCAACAACCTCACCGACGAAGTCTATGTCGCCTATGAGGGCTCCGAGGAATTCCCGACCGAAGTCGAACAGGTCGGCGCCCGCTGGATGGCCGGCGTCCGCTTCACCTACTGATCTGGAGACCTCTCATGATGCGATCGACCGCCCGCCGCGGCGCCCTGATTTCCGCGCTCTGGCTGTTCGCCGGGACCGCCCAGGCCGCCATCGTCAACGCCGAGGCCCACAGGGCCCAGGACGGCGCCCTGGCCCTGTCCTGGACAGAGACCACCGGCGCGGCGGTCGACGTCTTCATGGGGCAGGACCCCAAGGCGTCCCAGGATCAGATGACCCTGGTCTCCGCCGCCGACGGGGATGGCCGCCACAGCGTGGCGCCGACCTCGGCCGAGGCCCGCGCCTATTTCATGCTCCGGGCGCCCGACGGGACCCGCTATCGGCTGGCCGAGCGGCTGGTTCCGCTGGACGGCGCCATGAACTTCCGCGATGTCGGCGGCTATGAGACTGAGGACGGCCGGTTCGTCCGCTGGGGCAAGATCTACCGCTCGGCGGCCCTGTCGGGCCTGACCCCGGACGACCTCGCCAAGATCCAGAACCTGGACATCCGCTACGTCTACGACCTGCGCTCCATCGACGAACGCCGCGACGAGCCGACCCGCTGGCCGCAGACCGGCGCCGTCATGGCCAGCTACGACTACGAGATGGACATCTCGGCCTTCATGGCCGCCTTCGCCGATGGCCCTTCGGCTGAAAAGGTGCGAGCGGCCATGACGTCCTTCTACCCGGCCGTGGTGGACAGCCATAAGATCCAGTTCCGCGCCGTCTTCGCCGAGCTGCTGGAGGGCGACGAGGGCGCGATCCTCTATCACTGCTCGGCCGGCAAGGACCGCACCGGCGTGCAGACCGCGCTGATCCTCTCGGCCCTGGGCGTCCCGCGGGAGACGGTGATCGAGGACTTCCTGCTGTCGAACCAGCACCACCGGATCTCGGGCGACGCCGGCCCCATGGCCGGCATGCCGGCCGACGTCCTGGAGGTCCTGGGCGGCGTCGAGCGGCCCTATCTCGAGGCCTTCTTCGCCGAGATCGACCGGCGCTATGGCGGCGTCGAGGGCTACCTGGCGGCCGAACTCGAGGTCGACGCGGCCGACATCCAACGCCTGCGCGCGCTCTACACCGAAGAACTCAGCGGCTCCTGATCGCCACTGCGCGTCAGCGCTGAGAAGAAGACAGGACACGAAGGCGCAAAGGGCCGCGAAGGACACGAAGGGCTCGGCGGCTACGCTCTTCGTGTCCTTTGTGACCCCCTTGACTGAGCCGGGGTCCAGGCAGGCCTAAAGCCGCCGCACGCCTTCGCGCCTCAGGTCGGCCAGGGTCGGCATGCCGTTCACGGCCATGAACAGATCGGCCTCGGCCAGGATGCACTTCAGGACGTGGGCGGCGCCGGCCGCGCCATCCAGGGCCAGGCCATAGACAAAGGGGCGTCCCACGCCCACGGCGGCGGCGCCCATGGCGAGCGCCTTGACCACGTCCGAGCCCGAGCGGATGCCGGAGTCGAACCAGACCGGAACCTCCCCGCTGGCCTTGACCACATCGGGCAGCATGTCGATGGCGGCGATGCCGCCATTGGCCTGACGGCCGCCGTGGTTGGAGCAGTAGATGCCGTCGGCGCCCAGATCGACGGCCTTACGGGCGTCGTCCGGATGGCAGATGCCCTTCAGGATGATCGGCAGCCTGGTCACCGACTTCAGCCAGGCGATGTCCTCCCACAGCATGGGCCGGCCAAACAGCGAACCCCACAGCGCCACCGCCTCGGCCGGCGACTCCGAGGCGTCCTTGCCGAGCAGTTTCTGAAAGACCGGATCGGCCGTGTAGTTCTTCAGCACGTGGCCGCGCAGCTGCGGGAAATTGCCGGCGTTCAGGTCCCGGGGCCGGAAGCCGGTCACCCAGGTGTCCAGGGTGACGATGATCCCACGATAGCCCGCGGCCTCGGCCCGGGTGATCAGGCTCTCGGCCAGCTCCTTGTTGCGCGGGGTGTAGAGCTGGAAGAAGCCCGGGGTCGCGCCCAGATGCGGCGCCACCTCCTCCAGGGTGTCGTTGCCCAGGGTGGAGACCACCATCGGCACCCCGGTCATGGCCGAGGCCTGGGCGGCGGCGATGTCCCCGTGCTGGTCCTGGCTGCACATGGCCGTCACGCCGATCGGCGCCATGAACAGGGGCGAGTGATAGGTGTGGCCGAACAGGTCGGCCGACAGGTCCCGGGTCCCGGTCTCCACCATCATGCGCGGGACCATGCCCCAGTGATGGAAGGCCTCGGCGTTCTGGTCCTGGGTGAACTCGTCGCCGCAGCCGCCCTGGACATAGTTCAGCACATGGGCCGGCATGGCCGCGGTGGCGCGCTTGACCAGGGTCGCATAGTCCACCGGCACGCCGGGCAGAACGCCGCGCAGGCCCAGCCCGTAGATCTCGTTCTGATAGCTCCCGAACTGCGCCATCGCTCCGGCCTCCTCCGCCCGCTTGTGTTTGGGCGACGAAGCCATGGAGCGATGCGGCAGGTCAAAGGATTCGTGGATGGCGGCCGATCGCGCCCAGATCAGACGCGCGCGTCCACGACCGGAGCGCCATCCATGCGGCTGATGAAGATCACCGAAGGCCGCGGCGGCAGGGCGGCGTCGCCCTCCGGCCACCGCTCCGTCACCTCCGCCAGGGAAGCCTTGCCCTCGGCCGGATGCTGGATCGCGACGAACAGGCCCGAGCCGTCGGCCGTGAAGGCCGGACTGCAGCACTCCGCGCCGGCGGGCGGCGAATAGAAGAGCCGCGGCCAGGCGCGGGTCTCGCCGTCTGTGGCCATCACCCAGAGCCCGTCGTGGTTTCGCCGGCCGGGGCCGTCGGTGCACACCCAGAGATGGCCCGCCGCATCGAAGGCCAGGTTGTCCGGCGCCTCGAACCAGTCCTCGGGGCCGGCCTCGGGATGAAAGCGCGCGCCCTCAGCAAGCTCGGCCGGGTCGCCGCAGAGGGCGAAGATGGTCCAGGCGAAGCGGTCGGCGGCGTGGTCTGGTCCCAGGCCGGTATCGGGCGGCAGAAGCTCCAGCAGATGGCCCGCGGCGTTGTCATCCCGGGGATTGGCGGCGTTGGTCCCGGCGGTCCGGTCCTCGCCGGCCCCGGTCAGGGCGATGATGATACGGCCGCTCTTCGGGTCCGGCAGATAGCCCTCGGGCGAATCCATCGGCGTGGCGCCCACAAGATCGGCCGCGCGGCGGGTCTCGACCAGCACGTCGCCCTGGCTGTGGAAGCCGTTCTGTGCGGTGAGCGGTCCGACGCCATGGACCAGGGGGAGCCAGTCCACCGCGCCTTCGGCCGAGAACCGGGCGACGCTGAGGACGCCCTCGTCCAGCAAATCGCGGTTGGCCGCACGGTCGTTCGGATCGAACGGCCGCGCGGTGACGAAGCGGTAGCAGTACTCATACTCCCAGTCGTCGCCGAGATAGACAACCACGCGGCCGTCCGGCGCCAGGGCGCATTGCGCGCCCTCATGGGCGAAGCGGCCCAGCGCCGTGCGCTTCACCGGCGCGGCGTCGGGGTCGAACGGGTCGATCTCCACCACCCACTCGAAGCGGTTGGGCTCGTTGGGCTCATGACTGATGTCGAAGCGGCGATCGGCCCGGGCCCAGCCATATCGGCCGTGGGGCTCCAGCTCGGCATAGTGGTTGCGCGCCAGATGCGCCGGGTCGGGATGGCCGCTGACCTCGCCGCCGAAGAAGTCGGCCGATCCCTCCTCCCCCGACAGCACCGTGCCCCAGGGGGTGACGCCGCCATTGCAGTTGTCGTGGGTGCCGAGCACCTGTCGTCCGGCGGGATCGGCGCCCGTCCGCAGCCGGGGGTGCCCCGCCGCCGGGCCGGATATGCGAACAGGCGTGGTCGCGGTCACCCGGCGGTTGAAGGGACTGTCCAGCACCGGCGTCCACACCCCCGCCCGGCGGCGCAGCTCGACCACCGACATGCCGCAGGCGGCCATGGTGAAGCGCACCTGCTCCAGGCTCATCTCCGTTGCAGCGGTCGCCGCCTGAAGGCCGGCGAACATCAGGTGGGGATTGGGATATTCGTGATTGACCACCAGCAGGCCGCGGTCAGGGTCACCGCCCTCCAGCGGCAGGAACGCGGTGTAGTCGTTGTTGAACCCAAACTGCCGCGCCGCGGCGTCAGCATCCGGGCGGCTCGGATCGAAGGGCGGCGCGTCCGACCACAGGCGATCGCCCCAGCGCAGGACGACGGCCCGCTGATAGCCCTCCGCCACCGCCTCGCGCGGACCGATCGCGGGCGAGAGCGGCCGGAAGCCCGGTCTGCCGGCCGCAGCCGCCGCCGCAGGCGCCAGGGATAGGGCCGCCGCCCCCAGCAACAGGCGACGGCGGTCGATGAGCGCGGAGATCGGCTCCCCGCGCCGGGCCCGCGCCGGAGCGGCGCGCCCCTTGTCGTTAAACACCCGCTCCGGCCAGTCCATCATGGTCTCCCTGTGGGGCTAGAAGCGGTAGTTGACGCCGAAGGTCACGGTGCGCCCGCTATAGGTGGCGCCCTCCAGATACGACGAGCCCTCGCCATAGCGCTCATCGACGATCGGCTTGTCGCCGTCGTTCAGCAGATCGACCGCATTGACGAAAATCCTGGCCTTGGGCGTCAGGGCGTAGCGGAACTGTCCGTCCAGCGAGCCATAGGGCTCCTCGACGATCCGGGTCCCATAGCTGGAGAACCGCACCGCCTGGCTGTCGCGCCAGCCATAGGCCAGCGTCGCCTCGACCCCGTGCTTCTGGTAGGTGACCGCGCCGGTGAAGATCGTTTCCGGCGCATTGAAGAAGTCGCCGCCCTCGATGCCCTCAACGCCTGTATCGGCGTCGCTCTTCTGGAAGGTGGCGTTGGCATAGACGCCAAGGCCGTTCCAGGCGCCCGGAAGCTCGATGAACTGCCGGACCAGGTTGAACTCCGCGCCATAGACGGTGGCGTCCTCGCCATTGGCGTAGGTGACGATGTCGTCGATGACCTTGCCGGCCAGGCGGGGATCGTTCTCGAAGCGCGCCCGGTCGCCCTCGGCCTCGATGGCGATCCCGCTGAAGATGAAGCGCTCGATCCGCTTGTAATAGACGCCGGCCGAGATCACCCCGATCGAGCCGAAATACCGCTCCACCCCCAGATCGAAATTATAGGCGTAGGCCGGCTTCAGACCTGGATTGCCGATGGTGACATCGACCTCGCCGTCATCCTCCTCGATCTCGGTCGCGCCTGAGATGAACAGCGGCTCGGGCCGGGCGATGGAGGTGAAGAAGGCCCCGCGGAACACGAGATCATCGGACGGACGATAATTGACCTGAACCCGCGGCAGCCAGGTGGTGTAGTCGGCCTTGCCGGTGATCCGGCGGAACTGCGGGTCGGCGTCTTCCAGCTCGACCGCCTCCCAATTGTCCGACTCCACCCGCGCATGGTCCACCCGCAGGCCGCCGATCACCTCCCAGGCGCCCCAGTCGGCCTTGGCCATGCCGTAGAGCGCGAAGACATCCTCCCGGCTCTCATAGCTGTCGGCGTCCAGCGGGATTACGCCATCCTCGACATAGGCGTTCTCGAAGTCGGGATCGGTGTCGACCAGCTGCTGCGAATAGGCGCGCCAGGCCTTCACCTGGTCGATGTTCAGCGAGAGATAGGCCGGGTAAGGCGCGCCCGTGACCGAGACATCCACCAGCGGGCCTGCGCCGAAGTCGGTGAGGCTGAGCGGGCCCTCCAGCTCCATCACATTGCCCTCTTTCAGGACACGCTTGGACCGCTCGGCCTTGGCGCCGACCTTCACGCTGCGCAGCCAGTCAGACGCCGGCTCATAGGTGATGTCGAGGTGGGCGGCGTAGCGGCTGTTTTCCTGGTCATCGATATCGATGTCATTGTAGCCGAGCTCATAGTTCGCGGGATCGGCGATGCGGGCCAGGTCGGCCGCCGAGAGGTTTGGCCGGGGGAAATCGCCCGCGTGGTCGTAGGCGAGCAGGTTGCTGTCCAGCTCCACCTCGAAGGCCACCTCGTTGTCGAAGGGCTCGTTGCGCACCCCCGATGAGAAGCCCAGGCCATATTCGTAGGTGAAGGCCCCGCTGTGGGTCACGCCGCTCAGCACATAGGACTGCTGGGTGAGCTCGGTCTCCTCATACTGGTTGAAGATCGAGGCCGTGCCGGGCTCGGTCAGGATCAGGGCGCCGTCGTCGTCATACTCGTCCGTCCCGGCCTCGAAATAGAGGGCGCGACTGAGTTCCTGGTCATAGAGCCGGTTGTAGCTGCCCTTGAAGGTGAGTTCGGTGGCGTTGGAGACGGCCCAGTTCAGCGCCAGATTGGCCGAGATGTTTTCCCGGTCATCCTCGTACTGGGTGAGGTGGAACTGCAGAGGCGTGACGCCGGCGCTCGGATCGTCCTCCTGATAGGCCAGATAGTCCTCGTCATTGTAGAAGACGAAGCCCTGGGTCTTGCGCTTGGACCAGGCGGCCGAGACCAGCACGCCGAACTGCTGCTGGTCGCCGAACCGGCGGGCCGCCGTCGCCTGGATCATCGGGCTCGTCTCGCCGGCCAAGTCGTGGTGGAAGCCGCTCACGGTCAGGTCGAGGACGGGGCCGGCGAAATCAAAGGCCGTGGCTGTCTCCAGCACCACGGCGCCGCCGATGCCGTCGGCCTCATGGTCGGGCAGCAGGGTCTTGTGCACGGTGATCGAAGACAGGGCCGCGGTCTGGACCATGTCCAGGGGCACCCGCCGGTTTTCCTTCTCCGGCTGGGCGGCGTTCATGCCGTTGATCTGGGTGTTGTTCAGGCCGCTGTCCAAGCCGCGGATGGAGACATAGCGGCCTTCGCCGGCGACCACCTCCCGCTGGACCGAGACGCCTGGCATGCGCCGCAGGGACTCCGCGGCGTTCAGATCGGGAAAGCGGCCGGCCTGGTCGGCCGAGACGATGTTGCTGATATTGTCGGCGGCGAACTGGCGGCTCAGCGCCTGGGCCTGGGCGGCGCGCTGGCCGACCACCACCAGCTCGGTCACCGTGCCGGCGCCCAGGACCGAGACCTTGTCGGCGGTCTCGCCGGCTGTGAGGGTCACGGTCTCGCGCCCCGTGGGCAGGCCGAGATACTGCAGGGTGAGGCTATAGGCGCCCGGCGTCAGGGCGCCGAACCGATAGCGGCCTTCGGAGTCCGTCACGGTGGTCTGGCCGGTCTCCTCGATGCGCACCAGCACCCCGGAGAGCGGCGCGCCGGTCTGGGCCTGGCGCACCACCCCGGCGAGCTGCGCTGCGGGCGCCTGGGCCCAGGCCGCTGGGGCGCTGAGGGCGGCCACCAGGGCTGCGGTTGTCAGCATGAGGCCGCGAGACCCCGTCGAATTGAAATGGACCATAGTCATCCCCCACCCGCCACGCGGGCGCGGCGGCTCAAGCGGTCTCGCCGCGGATTTGAGTCTGATGCAGCCTCTAAGCCCTGGTTCAGGAACGTCCGCGGTAGCGCTCGCAGGGGAGCGACTGGCCATGCGGCCAGGCGGGCGGCGAAAGTTGCCGGTAAACTGCCCGGCGGCTTTAACCGATGTCCATGTCGTCTTTGTGAAGCTTGCGGAACTTGGCCCGCGGGCCTTGCCTAGAGCCTTGAGCGCGTTTCGCCCGATAGCCTGTTCCCACTTATCGGAACGCGCTCTAGCCCTGCTTGGGTGGGGCGCCGGCGTCGGCGGTCTTGGCTGCGGCCGGGGCGGGGGCGGCCTGGCGGAACTTCTCTTTCATGCGCGCGACCCAGCCGGAGAAGGCCTCGTTGTCGGCGGTCATGCGGCCGAACTCGCCGACGCCGATACGGCCCGTGGCCACGCCGGTCAGGGCCACCCGTAGCGCCTCGGGATTGCGGGCCTTGTCCAGGAACGGCGCGTAGCGGCCTTCCATCCGGGCGAGCGCCTCATCGTCGCCGGCCAGGCTGAAGGCGACGCCGGCCCGCAGCAGCTTGCCCTCGTCCTCGATGGAAAGCGGTTCCTGGCTCTTCCAGCGTTCGCCCAGGGAGGCTTCGAACAGCTTGCCGGCCTGGGGCCAGTCCTTCTGTTTCCAGACGATCTCGGCGCGCAGGTCGCGGGCTTCGACGGAGTCGTCGCGGGCCAGCACCTCCAGGGCGTGGTCGAGCCGGCCAAGATCCGAAAGCGCGCGGGCCTCGATCAGCCGGCGGTCGCGGTTCAGGGCGGCAGGCAGCACGGTCGAGCGCGAGCCATTGATGGCGATCAGGGCCTGCTCGGGCCGGCGATCCATGAGGTAGATCAGGGCCAGGTCCGTGGCCACCTGGGCGCGGGGCACGCCGTCCAGGCGGTTGTCCACCTGATAGGACAGCAGGTCAGCGGCCTGGTTCAGCAAGTCGACGTCCACCAGCCGGCGGACCAGCCGGCGGACCATCATGTCGCCATCGACGCCGAGCGGCGTCAGGTCCTTGAAGTCGAAGAACAGGGCCAGCGCCTGCACCGGCTCCAGCCCATCGGCGAGGCCCTCCAGGAACAGGGCGCGGAACGAGGCCGACAGGTCGGCCTGCAGACCGATGGCCTCCGGCAGGTCCGGCAGTCGCTGGCCCGCCGAGCGCAGGGCCTCCAGCGCCTCGCGATAGCGGCCCTGGGTCAGATAGAGCCGGCCCAGCGCCCGGATGGTGGCCAGTTCGGTGGCGTCCCCCCGCCAGCGGAACCGCAGGCTGTCATAGGCCGCGGCGGCCTGGATCGGGGTGATGGCGCCTTCTTCGAAGCGGATGCGGGTGGCCGCCAGCAGGGCGGGCGCGGCGATATGATCAAGCGGGGCGGTGGCGACCGCCTGATAGATGCGCAGCGCCCGGCCGGTCTGGCCTTCCTTCTCCGCCAGCTGCGCCTGCAGCAGACGGGCCTGGAGCTCTTCGACCGCGTCGGTGTCTTCTTCCAGGGCCATGCGGATACGGGTGCCGGCGCCGTCCAGGTCGTCCATGGCCAGCGCGGCCTTGGCGTCGGCCCGGGCGAACCGGGACCGCCACACGGCTGGAAACTGATTGTAGGCCGCAGCCCCGGCGGCGAACTCCCGCCGCGCCTCGGGCCACTGGGCGGTCTCGGCGGCCAGATAGGCGCGCCAGAGGGCCGCCGAGGACTCATCGGCCAGAACCGGCGAGGAGAAGTCGGCCGCCGCCTCCTTGTAGCGCCGCGCCATGACCCGGGAGATGCCCCGAAGACCGCGGAACTCCGCATCGTTCAGCAGTTGCGGATGCTGGCGCGCCACGTCGTTGAGCACGCCGATGGCCTCGAAGGAGAGGTCGGACCCCACCAGGAAGCGGGCCAGGGCCATGCGGGCGGCGACCTTGCTCTCGGCGCCGTCGATCCCCTCCTCGGCCGCCGCCGTCACCAGGGCGTTGTAGCGCGCGAGGAAACCGCCGGAGCCGGTCTTGGACCAGTTTTCGTAGTCGATCAGGGCCGGCCGGCCGGCCGGCTGCGGGGCGCCGCTGGGGACTTCCCGACGATTGGCGATGGCTGAGGGCGACGAAAGCGCCAGGCCCGCCGGCCGGCCGATGGCCACCAGGTCCCCCTGGCGCGTCAGGGTGATGTCCTCGGCGAAGCTCTCCATCGCCAGGCCCTGGGCCGAAGGCAGCAGGGACATCTGCACGAACTCGCGGCGCGACAGCAGCCCCTTGGGCGGGCCGAGCGCCGTGGCCACGGTGAGCGTATCGCCGACCATGGGGTCGGGAATGCGGACGATGCGGGTGACGCCGGAAACCGCCGCGGTCAGGGCTGCCGGGCCGCCGGTCTCGTCACGGCGGACGCGGATCGGGGTCGGCTGGGCCTGGGCCCCGGGACCCAGGGCGACGGTCCAGGTGGCGCCCTCGCTGATCACGAACACCGGGGTGTTCACGGGACTTGAAATGCGGACGGCGGAATAGTCGGGGCCTCGGAAGGCCTCCATCCGGCCGAACTGGCGCAGGCCGCGGGGGGCGCGGGCGACGTCCAGGCGGGCTGGCGCGTCGAACACCACCCAGACCGCGTCGCCCCGGCGGAACACCGCGGCGCCGGCCGGCGCGGCCCAGGGGAAGCTGAGCAACACCTGGGCGCCCTGCAGCTTGGCGTCCAGGCGCACCACGCCATCGGCAGGGACCGGATTGGCCCTGACCGGCTCGGGCTCCAGGGCGACAGCCGGGGTCGGGGCCGGCTGACCCGGGGCGGGGGCGGCCGGCGCCTCGGCCGCCTCCGAGGGCGGGAAGATGTTGACGAAGGCGGCCCCGTCGGCCTGGCCCACCCGGGCCTCGGCGCCCTCTTCCAGGGTCAGGTCCAGCTCCAGGACGCCGCCCACATGACGGGCCTCGGCGCTCTTCAGCCATTTGGGCGGGGAGACGCGCAGCCGCGTCATGTCCGGATCGGCGTCCCGGCTGAAGCGCAGGGTCAGCACCTGGCCGGCCTGGCGGCTGGTCATGCGGGCCTGGCCGCGCCATTGGAACTCGATGCGTGAGAAGCCCCGCGCCTGGGCGACACGCACCTGCAGCGGGTTCGTGTTCGCCGCCGACGCCGCCTTGGCGGGCGCCGTCTTGGGCGTCGCAGTCTGGGCCGACAGCCCCGCCGGGGCGGCCGTGGCGGCGATGCAGGCCGCTGCGACGCCGGTATGGAGGGCGCGGCGCAGGTTCACGGGATCAGGCGCCGGCCTTGGCCGCCGGAGCGGCGGCGGCGGGAGCGGCGGCGGCGGCCTGGGCCTCGGTCTTCTCCAGGGCCTGGCCCAGGGTGCGGGCGGTGTCGAAGCGGCTGGCCAGGCTTTCGGTCAGCTTCTTGGCCTCGTTCGGCGGCATGGCGGCCAGCATGGCCGAGAGCGCGCGCTCCTTCATGGCCGCGGCGATCGGCAGGCGCACGGAGTCGTCCAGCACGGTCATGCGGGCCGCGGAGTCCTTGGGCTTCATGGTCTCGAAGACCTTGACCATCCGGGCGACCTCGGCGTTTTCCGCCGCGTCGGCCTGGCCCATCAGGCCCTCGATATCGCTCTTCAGCCCGTTCAGCGCCTTGACCTTGGCGTCCAGCTTGGCCTCGGCCGCGGCCATCAGGGCGAGCTGGGTCTCCATGGACTGCTCGCGGGCGTCCAGCTGACCGCGGCGCTCGCCGAGGCTCTGCAGCACCTGCAGCTCGGCCGGCGACAGGCCCGCCTCCCGGGCGAGTTCGGCCGCCGTCGGCGCACAGGCCTGGACCGGCTTGGGGATCGAGGAGGTCGCAGCCGCGTCGGCTCCTTCTCCGGTCGGCGCGACGGCGGTTTCAGACGTCTCAGCCGACGCCTGGGCCACGGCCTCCTCGGCGAAGGCGCGCGCGCCAGAGACCAGCTCCGGCAGGGACTGGGCGCCGGCCAGGGCGTTGACCAGCAGGACGCCGCCGATGGCGACGCCGACGATGGGCAGGATGCGGGGAACGGACTTCATCGGCGGGCCCTGCGCAGGTCGCCCGCGCCGGCGGCGTCGGGACTGTCGAACAGATCGTCTTCCAAGGCCCGGGCCATCCGCGAGACCGGCTGGCCGATGGGCCGTGACAGGGGCCGGGCGGGCCGCTCAGGCTCGGCCCGCGGACGGGCGGGACGCAGCTCATGGGCGCCCGACAGCAGGGAGCCCAGCCGGCGTTCGGCGGCGCGCTCGGCCTCCTCGGCCTGATGCAGGGCCGGGCCGTCCTTGATCTGGCGCTCCAGCCGGGTGGAAAGCTGGCGGGCCTCGGACACCCGGTCGCCCAGGGTCTCGGCGGCTTCGTCGGTGGCCGCACGCAGATCGGCCAGGCCCTGCTCGGCCCGCCGGGCGGCGGCGTCCAGATCGGCCACGGCCTGGGCGAAGCCTTCATGGCTGTCGCGCAGGGCCTTCAGCCGGCGGTTCAGCCGCCAGCCCATGACCAGGGCCGCGGCCAGGAGCACCGCCAGAAGGAGGTTCATGGAGATCGCCACCAGACTCATCAGATCCTCTGCACGGCTTTGCGGGCCTGCGGCGAGAGCGGAGCCTCGACGCGGACGGCGATGTTGTGATTGCGGCGGCCCATATGGCCGCGGGTCAGGGGGATGGTCCCGGCCCTCAGCTCCACCGGCGATTCGGGGGTGGCGTTGAGGGTGATGGTGTCGCCGACCTGCAGGTTCAGGAGCTGCTGCAGCGGAATCTGCAGCTCGTCCAGGACGCAGCGGACCTCCATCTGGGTGGTCCAGAGTTCGGTGGCCAGGTGGCCTTCCCAGATGTTGTCGCGGCCGAACTTCTCGCCCATGAACTGCTGCAGC